>JAZOBD010000067.1:0-21648 GCA_045595825.1 Acutalibacteraceae bacterium | reverse complement strand
CCGCCAAGGTCATAAACCATAATTTTCTGGTCATTTTCCTTGTCGATGCCGTAAGCAAGAGCTGCGGCTGTGGGCTCATTGATGATTCTCTTTACCTCAAGACCTGCGATTTTGCCTGCATCCTTTGTTGCCTGACGCTGTGAGTCGCTGAAATATGCGGGGACGGTGATGACAGCCTCTGTTACCTTTTCGCCGAGGTAGCTTTCAGCGTCTGCCTTGAGCTTCTGAAGAATCATTGCGGAAATTTCCTGGGGTGTGAACTTTTTGTCGTCGATTGCTACTTTATAATCGGAGCCCATCTGTCTTTTGATTGAAGAAACTGTCTTGTCGGGGTTTGTGATAGCCTGACGCTTTGCAACCTGACCGACCATTCTTTCGCCGTTTTTGCCGAATGCAACGACTGAGGGAGTTGTTCTTGCGCCCTCTGCGTTGGCAATAACTACGGGCTCGCCGCCTTCGATAACAGCGACGCATGAGTTTGTTGTGCCTAAATCAATACCGATAACTTTTGACATAATTTATTCCTCCGTTTAAGGTTTTTAATTAATTTATTCTTTGCCTTGCGGCTGATATGCTTTTTATACGTTTGCAACTTTCACAACGGCTTCGCGCAGAATCTTATCACCCGCACGGTAGCCCTTTGAGAAAACTTCCGCAATTACGTTTTCGCCGAGGTTTTCATCCTCAACCGTCATTACGGCGTTGTGGATATTGGGGTCAAATGCATCACCCGGAGCGCCGAATTCTTCAATTCCTTCTTTTGCAAGTATCTGCAAAAACTGGCCGTGTATAAGCTCAATTCCTTTTTTGTAATCTTCATAAGGTGCCTGTGTGTTTTCAACGGCACGGTCGAAATTGTCGATTACGGGCAGGAAGGATGAAAGAATATCCGTTCTTGAGGATGTGTAAATATCCTGCTTTTCTTTCTGCGTGCGCTTGCGGTAATTGTCATACTCGGCGCAAAGGCGCAGAAATTTGTCGTTTGCCTCATCAAGCTGTTGCTGAAGCTTTTCTTCGGCTGTGGGCTCTGCCGTCTGAGCAGTTTCCTGAGCCTCAATGTTTTCTTCGTTTTTGATTTCGCTTTTCTTATCTTTTTTCATTTATATCTCCTATTCCTCCAGAGCCTGCGTGATGAGCCTGCCGACAAGGTCGGTAAGATAGCGCACGCTGGGGATAATTGATTCGTAATCCATTCTTGTCGGGCCGATAAGACCGATGGCGCCCGAGTCGTGACCGCCGACCGAATAGGTCGAAAGGATGACACTGGAATTTTCAAGCTGACGGAAAATATTTTCTTTACCGATTGTCACGTCAAGACCGCCCTTGGAGTTGTTGATAACCCTGCTGACCTGCTCCTGACGGTTAAGAAATTCCACAAGTTCAAGTGCGCCCGAGCCGTAATCACCGTAAGAGAGGATGTTTGACTGACCTTCAAGCATAACCTGCGTTCTTGCCGTGCTTTGAGCAAGCTCACACACCGCCGCAAGTAACGGAAGCATTACAAGCACATCCGAGCCGAGCGAAGCGGCAACCGTCTGCATTGAAGCAACGCTGATTTCACTTGCCTGCCTGCCGATAAGCGTTGACTGCGAAATGTTGTAAAAGCTTTCGCAGACCGTTGTCGTGATTTCGCTGTCAAGGCGGCAGAGCCGGCTTTTGAGCATACCGTTTGACGTCAGCAACACAAGCATCACAGTGCGGTGACCGATAGGTACCAACTCAATTCTGCTGATGATTGAATGTTCACCCGACGGAGTTGTCGAAACGGTTGCGCACTTTGTAAGGTCTGCAAGAATTTCGCCCGCCTGTTCAAGCAACCGCTGAGGGTCGCCCGCAACAGACGAAAGACCCGCGTCAATAAGACGTTTGCTCAGATCGTCCGCCTCACGGCTTTGCATCAGTCGGTCAATGTAATAGCGGTAACCTTTGTGTGAAGGTACACGCCCCGCCGAAGTGTGGGGCTGTTCAAGATAACCCATTGCGGCAAGCTCTGCCATTTCATTACGCACCGTTGCAGATGAAACATTGAAACCCAGACTTGACAAAAGTCCCTTTGAGCCGACCGGCTCTCCCGTTTTGATGTACTGTTCAACAACCGCCGCAAGAATCAGCTTTTTTCTGTCGCTGAGGTCTGCCATTACATTCACCTCCGTTTCCAAGTGCTAACGTTAGCACTCTTGATGTTTGAGTGCTAAACGCAATACATAATATAGACTCATAATCCGAATTTGTCAACAGTTTTTCGGATTGTTTTTACATTTTTACAATACATTTCATAATTTGTTTACAAATGACATTAAAAAGCCGCCGACGGATTTAACCGACAGCGGCAGTCTTTTTTGCTTTTATTCCGACACAATTCTTTTGAAGGCTTTTTTGAGCGGCAGAAAAATTATGAATGTCAGCACGGAGTTGATTACTGCTTTCAGAAGATTGAACGGAATGATTGCAGGGATGAGCATACCGACAACCGTCTGCACGCCTGCACCGAGGAAAATGCCCGTGAAAACAAGATTGAGCGGAATCATAACAACCGTCATTGCAATACTGCCTGCCACAAGACCAATAACAAGGCTTTTTGTGTTTTTGCCGCAGAATCTGTAAATCAACGAAGAAACAAGCACCATAACACCCGAAGCGACAAGGTGCATCACAAAGCCAATCCATCCGCTTGCGGCACTGACTGTGAGTGCCTGAATCAGGCAGACAACAAGCAGAATCGCCATACCCATAAACGGATTTATAAGCAGGGCACCAATCATCACAGGCACGTCTGCCATATCGTATTCAAGGAAAGATGCCGCGGGAATAAGCGGAAAACGCACCACATAAAGCGACACGATTGAAACCGCCGCAAGCATTGCCGTTACGCACAGACCCAGAACGTTGTTGAAGCCCTTACCGTTGAATTTTTTCATAAAATCATCTCCAAAAAATAAAAATACCCACCGCAAAGGTGGGGCAAAAAGAAAATATGTATTCAAAACATACTCTCTCACATCCGGACTTTACCGTCGGTAACGGAATTTCACCGTTTCAGCCTTTTGAAAAAGGGTCGCAGACTTTAACTGCCGGTGGGGAATTGCACCCCGCCCCGAGAATCTGATTATAATTATACGCTTCGGGACAAAAAAGTCAAGAATATCACCAATATTTATTTGTATTTTGCAAAACGGTATGATAGAATAAATATGTATATTAATATTTCACGGAGGAATACATTATGAATTTCACAACCTGCGGTGCAGGTCCCGCCGTTGAAGGATACTGCCTCATAAAATCCGTTGACAAAAAAATCACATCTAAGGGCGTCCCTTTTCTTGATATGGTCCTTGCCGACAGCAGTGACGAGGTTGTTGCAAAGCTGTGGGATTACAAAGAATCGCCCAACAACACTTACAACGTTTCAGACCTTGTCAAGGTCAGGGGCACAATGGTGCCTTTCAACGACACAATGCAATTCCGCGTTGAGCGCATCCGCCACGTCACTGAGGCTGACGGTGTAAGAATTGAAGACTATGTCCCCAGCGCAGAGCTTGACGGTCAGACAATGTTTGACATTATTCTCGGCATTGTTGACGGCTTTAAAGATGAAAATCTCAAAAAGCTTGTCAACTGCGTTATGGAAAAATATAAAGAAAAGCTTCTTTTCTGGCCCGCCGCACTCAAACTTCACCACGCCGTAAGGTGTGGTCTGCTTTATCACACCCTGTCGATTATCCGCCTTGCACAGTCGGTGGCAAAAATATATTCCGCAATTGACAGCGACCTGCTGATTGCTGGTGCAATTCTTCACGACGTTGCAAAAACCGCCGAAATAAAAGTCAGCTCCGCAGGCGTTGCAACCGACTATTCGGTTGAGGGCAATCTGCTCGGTCACCTCGTTATGGGGGCAATCGAAATTTCACACATCGGCAGAGAAAACGGCATTGACGAAAACACGCTTATGCTTGTTGAACATATGCTTATTTCTCACCACGGCGACCCGGAATTCGGCGCCGCTGTCAGACCGATGTTCCTTGAAGCGGAAGTGCTTTCCGAGCTTGATATGCTCGATTCGCGTATTTATGAAATCACACACGCCGTGGGCGAGGTTGACGAAGGCGAATTCACACCCCGTCAGTGGGCGCTTGACAACCGCAAGCTTTACAACCACGGCAGAAACGGCAGTAACGACATCAATCTTAAATAATTTTTGTTTTTCGGGAGGTATATACCATGCGCAATCACGAAGTAACCGCACGTCAGCCCCTGCTTAAATCTGACGGCTCCCTGCGTGAGCCCGGCTGGTCAAAGCAGCTTGTTCAGATTTATGACCGCAATCAGATAAAGGCTCCCAAATTCCGCATCAAGGAGTGGGACTATTACCTTGTTATTTCAGAGAAAAACAATTTCGGCGTTGCCTTCACTATTTCAGATGACGGCTATATCGGTCTGCAATCCGCAACCCTGCTTGATTTTTCAAAGCCCTGGGAACACACAGAAACAATCCTTAATGCTCTGCCAATGGGTAAATTCAAGCTCCCCTCCGACTCATCAAAAGGCAACACCGTCTATCACGACAAACGCCTTGATCTTGAATTCAGGGTTTCGGCAGGCAAGCGTGAAATCCTCTGCTCTTACAAAAACTTCTGCGACGGCAAGACACTCACCTGCGACATCTCCCTTGAACAGCCCGAAATGGACACAATGGTAATTGCAACCCCGTGGAAAGAAAAGAATACCGCGTTCTATTACAACCAGAAAATCAACTGTATGCGTGCAAGCGGCAAGGTTGTTTTTGACGGCAAGGAATATATTTTTGACCCTGCCACCGACTTCGGTACACTTGACTGGGGCCGCGGTGTGTGGACCTATGACAACACCTGGTACTGGGGCTCGGGCAACTGCGACATTGACGGTCACGCTTTCGGCTTCAACATCGGCTACGGCTTCGGCGACACATCTGCCGCAAGTGAAAACATTATTTTCTATGACGGCAAGTGCCACAAGCTTGACGACGTAAGCTTCAACATTCCCGAAGAAAACGGCGTTAAACAGTACACAAAACCGTGGACCTTCTCTTCAAGTGACGGCAGATTTGAAATGGAGTTTGTGCCCATCATCGACCGTGCCGCAAAGATTGATGTCAAGGTCATCATCACCGACCAGCATCAGGTTTTCGGCAGAATGAGCGGCAAGGCAATCCTTGACGACGGCACCGTTATTGAAATTAAAGACGTGCTCTGCTTTGCTGAGGACGTTCACAACAAATATTAATAATATTGAAGGAAACGGATATGGACTGGACTGAAATTAAAATTACGGTTGACGCAAAAAGCGTTGACAGGGCCGGCGACATTGCCCACATGGTTGTGCCTTACGGCATTTATATTGAAGATTACAGCGCACTCGAACAGGAAGCCTGGGAGATTGCCCACATCGATATAATTGACGAGGAATTGCTCAAAAAAGACCGCACGAAGGGTATTGTACATATTTACATTTCTCCCGAGGAAAATCCCAACGAGGCGATTTCATTCCTCACCGCCCGTCTTGAAGCGGAGAAAATTCCCTTTGAAATCGACAAAACCGCCTGCAAGAATGCAGACTGGGAAAACAACTGGAAAAAGTATTTCAAGCCCATCCCCGTCGGCGAAAAGCTGCTTATCCGCCCCATCTGGGAACAGGAATATGATGCGGGCAACCGTGCCGTGCTTCACCTTGAACCCGGTCTTGCCTTCGGCTCGGGTACACACGACACAACAAAGCTTTGCCTTGAAGCACTTGAAACAACCGTCAAAAGCGGCGACGATATGCTCGACATCGGTTGCGGCAGCGGCATCCTTTCCGTTGCATCGCTTCTTCTCGGTGCAAAAAGCGCTGTCGGCGTTGACATTGACGCCCTTGCGGTCAAAACAGCAAAGGAAAACGGCAGAAACAACGGCTTCGGCGAGCCTGAGCTTTGTTATCATCAGGGCAGTATGACCGATAAAGTCACGGGACAGTTTGACGTTATTGCGGCAAACATTGTCGCCGATATAATTGTGCTTTTGTGCAAGGATATCGCACGATTCTTAAAGCCCGGCGGCGTTTTCATCACCTCGGGAATCATTGAGCCGCGTGAGGATGACGTGCTTGCGGCTTTTGCCGAAAACAACCTCAGAGTGCTTTCACGCCGTGAAAGCGGCGGCTGGCTTTGCTTCACCGTATCCCCGTAAATTTTGGAGGATTTAAACATGAAAAAATTATTATCAATCGTTCTTGCGGCAATTCTTGTTTTCTCCTGCGGCGCAGTTGCTTTCGCACAAAACGGAAACTGCGACTGCGGCAACACTCCGCTGATTGTTGTCAGCGGTATGGGTGCACGCCCCTACGTGCTTGATGCAGGTACCGAAAACGAAAAGCAGGTTTTTCCGCCCGTTATTGATGCAGCTGAGCTTGCGGGCGTGGTTATTGCAGGTCTCGGCGGTGCGGCTGTAACGCTTGACTGGAACACACTCGGCGACATTGTTCTGCCTTATGCAAAAGGACTTTTTGAAGAGTTTTCCTACAATGAAAACGGTGAGCCGAAATACAACGTCACAACGCAGACCTTTGAAAACTCCGCCGCGCTTGAACCTGATATGATTCAGGAAACCCTCGGCAATGAGGACGGTCAGCTTCAGACCGCAGTTGACCTTTACGGTGCAGACCACACGTATTTCTTTAACTATGACTGGCGCAGAAGTCCGCTTGAAAACGGCAAGGACCTCAACGCCCTTGTCAAAAAAGCGCTTGCGGAAACAGGACACGAAAAAGTTGATTTCACCGTTTGCAGCATGGGCGGAATTCAGGCAATGGCGTATTTCGCACAGTTTGGCGGCAGTGACGTCGAATCCTGCGTTTTCCTTTCCTCAACTTTCTACGGCACATACCTTGTAGGCGACCTTTTCAACAAAAGAATCGACTTCAACGGCACAAACATCAGAAATTACGTTGAAGCTCTTTATATTGTCAACGATTTTGTCGACGAACTCATAAATGTACTTTTTGAAGTGCTTGACACAACGGGAATTTATGACGGGGTTCTGTTTGTTGTTGACGATGCGGTTGCCGAACTCAAAAACCGCGTCTATGCGGAAATCCTCGGCGAAGTTTTCGTCACAATGCCCGGTCTGTGGGCGCTTGTCAAAGAAGAGGACTACAAAAGCGCTCAGGAAATACTGCTTGACCCCGTAAAGCACGCAAAGCTTATCGAAAAAACCGACGCTTTTTATAATCTCATCACTGTAAGACGTGATGAAGTCATCAGCGAAATTATGGCAGACGGCACAAACGTCAGTGTTTGCTCGCACTACAACATTCCTCTTGTTCCCGTCAACGAAAGAGCTGACGAATACGGCGACGCACTGCTTGAAACCGCCTGCACCAGCGGCGGCGCAACCTGCGCACTGCACGGCCAAACCCTGCCCGAGGATTACGTTCAGGCGGTAAACGACGGACACAATCACGTTTCACCCGACAGATGCATTGACGCTTCAACCTGCGTTCTGCCCGAGTCAACCTGGTTTTTCCGTAACCTTCAGCACGTTGCCGCAAGTCACGGCACCCAAATGAACAAATTCGTTTTCTGGCTGCTCAACTTTGAGGGTCAGCCCACAATATTCTCAAACCCCGACTATCCGCAGTTTTTCGTTGCAGATGCGGAGGAAAACATCACCCCCGTCGGCAACACTCACGATAACGTTCACGACAGCACGCAGGATGCAGTGACCGACGAGGTCGAAATCCCTGACACAGGCTCTCACACGGGCAGAGTTTTCTTCCTGCTTACTGCCGCTTTACCCTGCGCCGTAATTTTCAGGAAAAAGCGCAAATAATTGCAATCAAAGGCGACACGCGTCAAGCCCGAAGCGTGTCGCCTTTTCTCTTTTATTTTTCTGTTTTAAACATTGACTTTGAACATTTTAAATGTTAAAATAGCCGATAGTCATTTTATAACAAGCGGAGGTAACGATATGGCATCAAACGCATTGGCAAGTCAGCCCCAAAAGAAAAAGTACGTAAGTACAAGTGAAATGGTTTTCTATTTCATCGGCACATTCCTTATGACAAATATGCAGGGTATGGTAAACGGCTACCGTCAGGCATATTTCATCAACGTTCTTACTCTTGATTCCAATATGGTTTCAACAATCAATACCGTTTGCTCGGTCGCATCATTCGCCCTCAACTTTTTCCTGACAATGTATATCGACCGTCAGCCTAAACCCGGTCAAACAAAATTCAAGCGTCACGTCTGGCTCTGGTCAATCCCCGTCGGTATCGCAACCGTTCTTCACTACTACACACCGAACTTTATTCTTGCAAACACCTGGCTCATCCTTATTTATATGATCGGCATTTCTCTCGTTTACACCGTTTCAAACGGTCTTGCAGGCCAGCTCAACAGCATTGCCGTTGTTATGTCACCCGACAATAAGGAAAGAGACACCGTTCTCAGTTTCAGAGGCATTGTCAACGCCGTCGGCAACTCCGCAATTCTTGTTGTTCTGCTTGTTGCAGGCTTTATCACAAAGGATGAAGGCTTGCAGTACATCGGCTCTGCCGTAATCAGCTCACTTGTCGGCGTTGTGTTTATGCTCATTGCCTGCTCAAAGGTCAAGGAAAGAGTTACGTACGAGTCAAAAAGAGTCAACCCCCTTGTCGGCTTCAAAGACGTTCTTTCAAACAAATATGCAAGAATCGTTCTTGTTTCCGAATTCCTCAAATCTTTCAGAAAAATTTCCAGCTATATGGGCATTTTCCTTGCCGCCGCACTTCTCGGCTCAACCAGCAAATTCCTGCTTTTCGGTCTGCCCACAGGTATCGGCACGGCTGTCGGCATGCTCATAATCAAATTCCTGCTTAACAAATTCAACTCAAAAGTTCTTTATATCGCAAGCGGCGTTTATTCAATCATCGCAAACACAGCCGCATTCATCATCGGCTATCTTTATTTCAAAACACCCAACACCGTTTTGCTTGTGCTTTTCATTGCGTTCCTCTTCTTCATCGGTCTTCAGTTCGGCGCTTCCAACCTTCTGCCTTCAATGTTCCAGGCAGATATTCTCGAAGACATCGAGGTCAAAACGCACAAGCGTCTTGATGCAAGCATCGGTTTCGTCTGTTCTGTCGGTGCAACCATCAGCTCCACAATCGCAAATGCTGTCGCACCCAAGATTCTTTACGGCGAAAACTCAATCATCCAGTACATTCAGCCTGCCGCCGACGTTTACCCCGAGCAGAGTGAATGGACAAAGATTTCAATGCTGTTCTTCTACACCGTTGTTCACGGTCTTATGATGTTCCTTGCAGGCGTTCCGTTCTTCTTCTACAAGCTTACGGGCGAAACAAAGGACGAAGTTCACGAGGCTGTTATGGCTTACCGCGCAGAGGTTGAACAGCGCAACGAACAAAACAGCAAAGCTGAATAAACAAAAAATTAACCTCGGGTTATATAGCCCGAGGTTTTTCTTTTACATTTGTTCCAAAATATACTGTTTGACATCTTCCAGCTTACTTTTCTGCCACGCCTTTTCCTTTTCTTTTTCCGCCAACGGGCAGAGAATGAAAAAGTCAAGCGTTTCACCCGGCACACGGCCCGTTCTCAAAGGCTCGGCAAAATGCTCTGCCCACTCTTCCTCGGTTGCATTCTTGAAGCGCTGAGGGTTGAGGTAAGTCATCTGCCGTCTTGTGGCGGCAATGTGCATTTTTGCCGAAAGCGGCGAAAGCAGATTGAATTCATCCTCCTGAACGTCAACGAAAATTCTCGGAAGCTCCGCTTTCACAACGTGCTCCTCGCCTCTTACAATTTCAAGTCCCATCGGCTCCCATGAAAAATCATTTTCGGTGAAATTGATTTTTACCAGCAGACCAAACTCCGTGTTGAACTGTGAACGCTGATAATCTGTGTCAAAAATGAAATTACCAAGCGAATAGAAAATGATTTTATCACCGACTGTTTCATAATTCATCGGCACGTGAGGGTGGTGTGACACAACAATATCCGCACCCATTTCAAGATATTTATGATAACGCTCTCTCGTATAGGGTGACGGAAGAGGCGTGAATTCTTCGCCCGCATGGGCAACAACAACACACCAACGGCAGGTCTTTTTGATTTCACTGATTGTATTCTGAATCTCGTCAAGGTCGCTCCAGCTGTAACAGCCCGCCTTGTTTTCATCCGCTTTTCTGCATGCACGCTGATAACCCACGCCGAAAAGGCCGATTCCGCCCGCTTCATCAAGAATTACGGGACGTCTTGCCTCATGAATATTCATTCCTGCACCGATTGTCTTAACGCCGTTTTTCTCAGCGATTTCCAGCGTACTTTTAATGCCGTATTCGCCTGCGTCCATAATATGATTGTTACAGATATTCCAGATATCCGCGTGCATTTTGTTCAGCACGCTCACAGCCGCAGGGTCAATGGTGTGAAGCAGCTGCTGAACACCGTCCTTGGTTGTGTTTTGCTCAACCGGCGCAACGGGGCCCTCCACGTTTGCAACAACGTGGTCGGCGCTGTGCAGAAAATCAAGCACCTCGCGCGAAATGAGCTCTTCGTCATTCCACTTGCCGTACATATATCTGTCAAAGCCGATGTCGCCCGTAAAAACTAAACTTGACTTGTCTTTCATTGCTCTTTCCTTTCATATATCAAAGGTATTATTATAATAACACAGCAAAATGAAAAGAGCAAGAAGAAAGCACCGACTCAGAAAGAGAGTCGGTGCAGTTTTTTTATTATCTGATTCCGTAGATAAGCCAGATATAAAGGTATGCAGGAACAATTGCGGCAAGAGTGAAGGGAATACCGATTCTGAAGAAGTCCTTGTTTTTGACCTCATAACCTTCCTTTTTAAGTATGCCGATACCTGTAATGTTTGCGGAAGCACCGATGGGGGTACAGTTACCGCCGAGCGTTGCACCCGAAAGGAGACCGAAGAAAAGTGGTGTCGGATCAACGTCCAGCGTTGCCGCAAGGCTTGCAATGACGGGAATCATTGTTGCAACATAAGGAATATTGTCTATAAAAGCTGAAATAAGAACGGATGCCCAGACAATGATTGTGTAAAGCAGGAAGACGTTTCCGCCGCCGACCTGTGCAAGCAGATTTGCTGCGGCATCAATGACTCCCTGTGCTGAAATACCGCCGATAATGAGGAACAAACCGACAAGAATTCCGATTGTTGTAAAATCAATTTCTTTAATCGGCGCAACAATTGATGAAAGCTTTTTAGTCTTTATAATTCGGTAAGTGAAGCCGATAACCATCAGCGCACAGCAGATAAGACCGTTTGTTACGTCGGGCTTTTCAGAAATGAAGGATGTAACAATGAGAAGCACCAGTGTCATAAGCAAAAGTGCTGTGGGCACATAGTCTGTGACCTTTGTGATTTCTGTGTTTTTTTCAATGGGTGCTTTTTCTTTGCGAAAAATAGCCAAAAGAATCAAAGCCGAAACAACGGCGCCCAGCTCAACGGCAAAAAAGATGCTGGGTTTACCTTCGTACCAGAAGAAATCAAGGAAGCTCATATCAAGAGCAGAACCGAGCATTATTGCGGTTGTGTCGCCGATTAAAGTAGCGGCACCCTGCAGGTTTGAAGAAACCGCAATTGCAATAATGAAAGGTACGGGATTTGTTTTAAGCTTTTTGCAGATTTCAAGTGCAACGGGGGCAATCATAAGCACGGTTGCAACATTATCAACAAAAGCGGAAATAACACCCGCAAACAAAGAAAGTGCAACCGCAGCCCACATAACGTTGGGCACTTTTTTCATAATCAGGTCGGCAAGCAATGAGGGCATTTTGCTTTCGGTAAACAACGCAACAAGACCCATGGTACCGGCAATCATAAGGATAACATTAAAATCAATTGAAGTGAGAATTTCGCTTACGGGAAGCATACCGCTGACAACAAAAATCAAGCCCGAAGCCAAGGCGATATACGGTCTGAATTTGCTGAAAGCAAGCATCAGAACGTAAGTTACCGCAAAAAGAATTATAGCAATTGTCATTGTAGGAATCACAGAATCACGTCCTTATATATAATCGGGGTCAAACTTAATTCATTATATAACATTTTTTGACACAAAGCAAGGAAATAACGCAAGCTTTATGTGTGCATTGTACTAATAACAACATTGAAACTCTTACAAAAATACCGCCCGAAGGGATACAGCCACTTCGGCTTCGCCCTCTCAGGGTT
This sequence comes from Acutalibacteraceae bacterium, assembly GCA_045595825.1. GTDB lineage: Bacteria > Bacillota > Clostridia > Oscillospirales > Acutalibacteraceae > CAG-177. The sequence goes on along the minus strand of JAZOBD010000067.1, from coordinate 9,433 downwards.
GGAATCCCTTCTCTGAATAAAAAACAGCCACCTGCGCAAAATGCGCGGGTGACTGTCTGGGACGACTATTAATAACGGATGTGATTTTACATCCAACTGTTAATCAATTACTCATTTTGGAGAACTCTTTGTTAAGTTCAAGCTTTGTTTTTTCTAAATACGATAAACGCTCGGATTTTAAACTCATTTATGATTTTCCTTTGCCGTGTTTAAAGTTGAAACAAGAATTTTTTTGATTTCCAAACAATCACTAAGTAAAGAATTGCCCTCCTGTTCCGTTATATATTCCGACAAAATCAAAAGCCTGAGCCAATATTCTGTTTCTGCGGTTTCTTTGAGTGAAATCTGAAGTTTAGCTATAAAATCAGCTTTTGAAACACCGTAAACTGCTTCGTTTGCATTTGCTCCGATGCTTGTACCTGAACGGACTATCTGCTTTGAAATAATTGTTTCTTTCTTCTCTTTAATGAGATATTTATGCAACCTTACTATTCGTGCTGCAAATTTTAAGGACTTGTCTAACAAAATGTTATCTTTCATTTTTACACCTCAAAAGAATAAAGAAGAAAGAATATTGAATAAAGAATAATACAAACAGCGCCGAAATGCCCGTTTTTATTATTTCATATTTATTCTCTATTCTTTCTTCTTTTAGCCTCGTAAGAGGCGCTGTCTGGCCCGCCCGAAGGGATTCGAACCCCCGTTCTTCAGAATCGGAATCTGCTGCGTTATCCAACTGCGCCACGGGCGGATGTGTGCGGCACGCAAGGTGCCGCATTATATATTGTATTTTATTTAATCTTTGTGATAACCTCAACGCCGTTGAAGCTGTCGATGAATTCCTGCACTGCCTCGGCTGAGGGCATTGCCGCAGAGCAGCTGTGTGCGGAAACAAGCATTGATGCGGAAGCGGTTGCAAATTCAAGCGCTTTGTCAACGCTCTTGCCGTTGAGCAGAGAATAGATGAAAGCGGAAGCGTAACCGTCACCGCCGCCGAAGCCTTTGAGCATCTGCACGGGGAAAATGCCGACTTTGTAAGCAGAGCCGTCATTAAGATAAGCGACAGAGCCTTCTTTGCCGTGCTTGATAATAACAATCTTGTTGCCGTAGCCAAACCAACGTGCGGCAGACTCTTCGTCGGTTTTGCAAACGCCTTCAATCGCCTCGGTCAGGTCAAACTCTTCCCTTGAGCCGAGAATAATGTCGCTGTTCTTTGCGGCAATTGAATAATAAAGAGAAATTTCATCGAAATTCTTCCAGGTGTAGCTTCTGTAATCGATGTCAAAAATTACGACAACGCCGTTTTTCTTGGCAAGGAAAAGAGTTTTGAGAGCAGCTTCACGGGAGGGGCTTGCACAAAGTGCCGTGCCTGAAATAACAACAGCCTTTGCCTGCTTGATGTACTCCTCGTCTACGTCGTCAACACAGACCTGAAGGTCGGCAACGCCGTCACGGTACATAAGAATACTGCTCTGTGTGGGGCTTAAAATTTCGGTGAAGGTAAGGCCGAGCTTTTCACCGTTTTCGCAGCGGAAAACGTGTGAAACGTCAATGCCGTCATTTTCAAAATACTTTGTTACATAATCGCCGAACTGGTCGTCTGAAACACGGGCGATAAAGCCGCACTTTGCGCCGAGACGGGCAAGACCGACAGCAATGTTTGCAGGTGAACCGCCGACATACTTGTTGAAGTTGCTGCTTTCGTAAAGCGGACGGTTCATATCTGTGGGATTGAAGTCAATGGCAATTCTGCCGATCGGAATTACGTCAAGGGGTTTGTTTGCGTCAAATTTAATATAGCTCATATCTTTCTTCCTTTCTTATTAATACGCTTTGCCTGCGCATCCGAAAATTTCAATATGTTTAAGCGCATTGCGGTATGCACCGTCAACCTCTGCACTCTGCAAATCGTAGTATCCGTTCACCGCGCTGTTTCCATAGGCGGTGCGTACACTCTGCTCAACCGCATCAAATGTTGCGGTTGCAATGTTGATTTTGCAGATGCCAAGCTCAATGCACCTGCGGAAATCGTCGGGGCTTATTCCCGTGCCGCCGTGAAGCACAAGCGGCGCATCGACAAGCTTTGCCGTCTGCTCCAGAATATCCATACGAAGCTCGGGCACGCCTTTATAATTGCCGTGAGCGTTACCGATTGCAACGGCAAGTGCATCAACGTTTGTTGCGTTGTAAAATTCAAGTGCTTCGTCGGGTGATGTGTAGTTTATGGCAATTTTTTCACTGCCGTCTTCACTGCCGCCCACACAGCCGATTTCGCCCTCGGTGTCGGCATCGTAATCGAGAGCAAGCTCACAGACTTTCGCAGTCATTTCCGCATTTTCTTCAAACGGCAGATGGGAGCCGTCAAACATAACGGATGTGAAGCCGATATCCAGCGCCTGCTCAATTTTTTCAAGCGTTTTGCCGTGGTCGAAATGTACGGCAACCGGCATTTCGCTGTTTTCGGCGGCGGCAACCATAAGCGGACCGATAAGCTCAAGTGGCGAATGGTTGAGCCTTACCTCTGCAATCTGAATGATGGCGGGACTTTTCGTTTCTTCAACCGCCTTGATTACACCAAGCACCATTTCCATGTTTGCCACGCTGAAACTGCCGACGGCATATTTCTCGCGTTTTGCCTTTTCAAGCAATTCACTCATTTTGACAAGCGGCATTTTATCACTCCTTAGCTTTGTTGTAAACCGCCGCACACACGGCAGAGGTCAGCGGCAGGGCAAGCAGAATACCCGTGCTGCCCGCAAGCGCCTGTAAAATATCTGCAATTATAATTTCACGGTTAATAACCTGAGAAAGCGTTGAGTTGTAAGACACCAGCAACAAAACCGTCGTCAATGAGCTGCCGATGTAGGCAAGCACAAGGGTATTCGCCATTGTGCCCATCATATCCCTGCCGATTGTAAAACCCGAGCGGATAAGCTCGGCAGGAGTTATATCGGGTGATTTCGCCTTGATTTCGGCAAGTGATGAAGAAATGGACATTGCAACGTCCATAACCGCACCGACAGCACCGACAATAATCATTGCAAAAATAATCGCTTTTAAATTTATCGGATTATCGGGATAAATATTGACAAGGTAAACGCTTTCATCTTCAAGCAAACCCGTCATTTTAAGTGTTTTATCCATAATCACGACAATCAGACCGCTGGCAAGCACGCCGCCGACACAACCGACACACGCACACAGACTTTTTTTACTTGCGCCGCTTATAATCAGCAAAGTCATTACCGTGATGTAAACACACACAAGGATTGACCACAGGTAAATGTTGCGGCCGTTGAGAATGGCGGGAATCAGCACAAGAAAAACCGAAAGGCAGGTAAAAGCAAGTGAAATAAGGGTATTCAGTCCTTTGAGTTTGCCGAACACAAGCACCAGCGCACAGAAAAGGACAAACAGCCACACAAGCGGAGTTATGCGCACAAAGTCACCGAAATAGTAAGATTTTACGCCGTTGCTTTCTGTGTATTCTTCAACAAGAATTTTGTCGCCGACAGCAACCGCCTCGGGGCAAAAAGCAAAAGTTTTGTCACGGTCCTGAAAAACGTCAATCGTTTTATCTTTCAGCTCCGTTTCAAGTGCACGCGCCTGAAAAACAATTTTTTCAAACGTAACCGCACCCGTTTCGTCATAAGTCGTTTCGGTGTCAAGAATACGGAGCACTTCCGCCCTGATTGTGCGGCTTTCCTCCGTACCCTTGAAAACACTTTCACCGCCCGCAATTGTAAACCACGCAACCGCAATCAGCAACGCAGAAACAACCACGGTAACAATATATACAATAATGTCTTTTTGTTTGTTCTGAGTCATTTCAAATCCTCTTCTTTGCACAATTACAATAATTATACCATTAAATTCCGAAAATCTCAATATAAACAAAGTAAAAAATAACGACAAATATTATGCACGTTAACAATGGGAGTTTTTCTTTTTGTGTTGACTATTACAGACAAACTGTGATATCATTATTTTATTAATTTTAAAGAGGAAGTGGTTTTTTGGATTTCAAAGAAAGCGGCTTTATGTACGCGGTAGGTATTACCGTTGTTACATTCGTCGTTGTTCAGTCGCTGTTTTTCCTGATTAAAAGCTGGAAACACGGCAGAGAACTCGGCATTGACAAAACAACGCTCAAAAACACCGTTATTTCGAGCATGATGTTTTCAATTGCTCCCGCATTTTCTATTCTTGTTACCGTTCTTGCACTTGCAGGCGCACTGGGAATGGTTCTTCCCTGGATTCGTCTGAGCGTTATCGGTAACCTTGCTTACGAAACGGTTGCCGCCGAAAACACTCTCAGCGTTTTCGGTATGTCACTCAGTGACAAAATTTCCGACCCCGAAACCTTTGCCGCCGTTGCCTGGGTTATGACCGTCGGCAGCATTTTCCCGCTTGTGCTTCTCCCCTTCCTTTGCAAAAAACTGCAAAAGAAAATCGGTGACGTCGCCAACAAGAGCGAAAAGAACAAGGTCTGGTCAGATATTATTTCCGCCGCTGCTTTCATCGGCATTATCGCCGCTTTCATTGCACGTGCAATCGCAGGTACATCCTCATCCTCACCCGGTGACCCTGCCACAAATGCAGGTGTTATGAGTGTCTGCGTTCTTGTTGCGGCAATGGTACTTATGGTGATTCTCAACTGGCTTTGCAAAAAATTCAATCTCACAAAGTTTGAACCCTTCGCAATGCCGATTGCAATGTTCGGCGCAATGGGCGTTGCAATGATTCTTAACGAAGTTCTGCCCGCAGACATTGCGGCAATGGTCTGGAGGTGAGCCGAATGAAAACAAACAAAAATTATTATGACAGCGTTCACACCTGGGGTCGTGTCTGGACAATCGGTGCACTGCTTCTGCTTCTGAGCGTTCCCTGTGCAGTCTGCCTTCACTTCAACGTGTGGCCCGAGGCAGCATCCATTTTCAAGGCTCTTCTTTCCGTTATTCCCGTTTACTGGCCCACGGCTATTATTGAGGTTATTGCCTTTACCCCCATGCTCGGTGCAGGCGGCACTTATCTGAGCTTTGTCACGGGTAACATTTCAAACCTCAAGCTTCCCTGCGGTCTTGCCGCAATGGACAGCGCAAAGGTCAGAGCAAACTCCGAAGAGGGCGAGGTTATCAGCACCATCGCCATTGCTTCCTCATCAATCACAACAATCCTCATCATCGCCGTCGGCGTGCTTGCTTTCAGCCCCGTGCTGCCCAAGCTCACCGCAGAAGACTCTGTTTTCAGCGCTGCTTTTGATCAGGTTCTGCCCGCAATTTTCGGCGCTCTCGGCGCAAGCTACTTTGCAAAGCACTGGCAGATTTCCATTGCCCCCATTCTCGGCGGCGTTATTGTTCTTATCTTTGCACCCACACTCGGTGTAGGCACCCTGCTTTTCATCACCCTTGTTGTTGCAATCGCTTTCGCACAGCTTTATTACAAGCTCAGAGTTGCCCCCAAGTATGACAAGGCAGAGAAAGAAAACAAATAAGCTTTTTTTACATCATTTTCGTCATAAAAGCTTATATGTTGTGCAAATTCACAATTGATATTCAACACAATTTGGTATAATATAATACAGGTATTTATATCAACCTTTTTGAAAGGAGAAAAAACACTATGATTAACTATTCCCGCGAAGTTCAGGAAATGTGCTGCGTAGCCAAGGGCCCCAACCACGGTCCCGCTCCCATCCCCGAAGAGGGCAAATGGGTCAAGGCTTATGAAATCAAGGATATTTCCGCTTTCACACACGGCGTTGGCTGGTGTGCTCCTCAGCAGGGCGCCTGCAAACTTTCCCTCAACGTTAAGGAAGGTATTATTGAAGAAGCTCTTGTTGAAACAATCGGTTGCTCAGGTATGACTCACTCCGCAGCTATGGCTGCTGAAATTCTTCCCGGCAAAACACTCCTTGAGGCTCTCAACACCGACCTCGTCTGCGACGCTATCAACACAGCAATGCGCGAGCTCTTCCTTCAGATTGTTTACGGCCGCTCACAGTCCGCTTTCTCTGATGACGGTCTTTCCGTAGGCGCAGGCCTCGAAGACCTCGGTAAGGGTCTCCGCTCACAGGTCGGCACAATGTACGGCACAAAGGTCAAGGGCGTTCGTTACCTTGAAATGGCTGAAGGCTATGTAACAAGACTTGCTCTTGATGCTGACGATCAGGTTATCGGCTATGAGTTCGTTTCACTCGGCAAGATGACCGACTTCATCAAGAAGGGTGATACACCCAACGATGCATACAACAAGGCTATGGGCACTTACGGCAGATTTGCAGATGCCGCTAAGTATATCGACCCCAGAAAAGAATAATTAGTAAGAGGAGGATATTTACAATGGCATTATTTGAAAGCTACGAAAGACGCGTTGACAAAATCAATGCTGTTCTTGCAGAATATGGCATTTCTTCAATCGAAGAATGTAAGGAAATCACTCTTGCTAAGGGTGTTGACTGCGACAAAATTGTCAGAGAAACTCAGCCCATCTGCTTTGAAAATGCTGTCTGGGCTTACACAGTAGGTTGCGCTATCGCAATCAAAAAGGGTTGCGTAAAGGCTGCTGACGCCGCTGCCGCTATCGGCATCGGCCTTCAGGCTTTCTGCATTCCCGGCTCCGTTGCCGACAACCGTCAGGTTGGTCTTGGCCACGGCAACCTCGGCAAGATGCTTCTTTCCGATGAAACAGAGTGCTTCTGCTTCCTTGCAGGTCACGAATCCTTTGCTGCTGCTGAAGGCGCAATCAAAATCGCTCTCAACGCAAACAAGGTTCGTTCAAAGCCTCTCCGCGTTATCCTCAACGGTCTCGGCAAGGATGCCGCTATGATCATTTCAAGAATCAACGGCTTCACATACTGCAAGACAGAGTTTGATCCCTATTCCGAAACAGTTAAGGTTGTTGAAGAAAAGGCATATTCAAACGGCCCCAGAGCAGACGTCAAGTGCTACGGCGCTGACAATGTTCCCGAAGGCGTTGCTATCATGAAGCTCGAAAACGTCGGCGTTTCCATCACAGGTAACTCCACCAACCCCACAAGATTCCAGCACCCCGTTGCAGGCACTTACAAAAAGTGGTGTGTTGAAAACGGCGTTAACTATTTCTCAGTTGCTTCCGGCGGCGGCACAGGCCGTACACTTCACCCCGACAACATGGCAGCAGGCCCCGCTTCCTACGGCATGACAGACACAATGGGCAGAATGCATTCCGACGCTCAGTTTGCAGGTTCTTCCTCAGTTCCCGCACACGTTGAAATGATGGGTCTCATCGGTATGGGTAACAACCCCATGGTCGGTGCTACCGTTGCTTGCGCAGTAGCAGTTGAAGAAGCAGCGAAATAATGTTTTTTGTTCTTCTCTTTGCTTTTTTTGCAATATTGGTTATTTTGGGACTCAAATAATATTTGTTTGAGATTCCTCTTCACTTTCTGCTTATGTTGAATCGGTAAATCTCATCGGTATGGGTAACAACCCCATGGTTGGTGCTACCGTTGCTTGCACTGTTGCAGTTGAAGAAGCAGCAAAATAATTAAATTACGCAACATTAAAAGCCTTGCTCCGCGGAGCAAGGCTTTCTTTTTTCAATCATTCCAATCTTTATGCACGTACTGACCGTGCAGCTTTGTTTTTTCGCCCCTTTCAACGGCAAACTGCGGACAGTGATGCAGACAGCCAAGACACAGCGCACACTTTTCTTTTACGCGCACAGGATTACCGTTTTGCATTTCAATTGCACTGACGGGACAAAGCTTTGCGCAAAGTCCGCATCCGTTGCAGTTTGCGTTGATGCTGAGGCTTGATGTGCGGCGCATTGCATCGTAATCTTTATATAAACATTTATAAAAAGGCATTCTGCCACAGTCACGGTTGCCTTTTTTGCGGTATTCAATCTGTTTTACAATCAACGCAATCTTTCTGTCGGCACGTGCGTTGATTCTTGCAACCTTGCTTTTATCACTCAAATCATAAACGGGCGTCCACGTGTCGGGCATTCTCACAGAAAACTGTGCGGTGACGGTGATATTCTTCTCACGCAGTTTATTTTTGAGCATATCGCTCACACCGCCCGTCAGCGTGCCGCAGGTTGCAACGGTGAAAACGTAATTGTCGCCGTGCTTCAAGCTGAGCCTGTCAAGAAATTCAATAACCGTTGACGGCAGGCCCCAGCTGTATGTAGGCGTGACAATCCCGATTAACTCACCGTCGGCGGCAGAGAATTCAAACTCACCTTTTTTAAGACAATCCGTTATTGAAATTATCTGCTCACCCGTTTTTTCGCCGATAAGCCTTGCAACGTGCTTTGAGTTGCCGGTTGCTGAAAAATAAAAAATCATTTCACTTCACCTTTTCTGATTATACCCCACAGCGCCGCCGATAACAAGTGATTAAAAATTTTTTGCGTAAAATATAGAATTTTTTGTTTTTCCGTTATATAATTATTCCGAAAAAAATAAAAGGAGAATGTTTATGAAACGTGCAAAAAGTATTTTATCCGTAATCCTTGTAATTGCGATGATTGCTACCGTATTCACAACCGCAGCAAACGCTTCTTCCGTATGGGAGCTTGTGTGGAGCAACACCGAGGAAGCAACACGCGGCATCATTATGCAGCCCGGTGCCGACGAAACACAAAGAAATTTCTCGTGGTATATGCCTGCCGACGTTACATCCTGCCATGTCGCAATCGCTGACAATCCTCTTATGGCAAACGCACGCAAGGTTGAGGGCACGGTCATTGACGCTTATCAGGGTGATAAGGTTGCCAAAGTCACAGTAACGGGTCTGGAGCTTGGCAAAACATATTATTACAACTGCGTTTCGGGTGACAAGGCAAGCGCCACTTATTCCTTCAAAACCGTTGCGGGAAACGATTTCACCGCCCTTTACATTTCTGACATTCACATCACGGATGGCGAAGAGTCGGTCAAAGAAACAGCTTTCGCTTTTGCCGACCTGCTTGCCGATGCAACAAGAAAAGCTGATGTAAACATCATTCTTTCCGCAGGTGACCAGGCAACAGACGGTCTGCGCAATGAATATGAGGGCCTCTCTTTCTCACCCATTTCACGCTCACTTTCCTTTGCAACAACAATCGGCAATCATGACCGCAAGGGTCTTGACTACAAATATTTCACCAACCTGCCCAACGAATATGACGGCGCAATCAGCTCTTATCAGGGCGGCGATTATTACTTTGTCAAGGGCGATGTGCTTTTCCTTTTCCTTGACTCCAATAACGCAAGCGGCATCAATCACCGCAAATTTGTAAAGAATGCGGTCGAAGCAAATCCCGATGTCAAGTGGCGTGTTGTTGTTATGCACCACGACCTTTACGCCGCAACAATCGAAAGCAGAGAGAGCGACAACGAGCTTCTCAGACTTATCTATTCGCCCCTTTTTGATGAATTCAACATCGACCTTGCCCTGCTCGGTCA
>JAZOBD010000066.1:0-67650 GCA_045595825.1 Acutalibacteraceae bacterium | reverse complement strand
TTAATCTGCGACGGCATTCACATCTGCCCGACAACGCTTGCTCTCACTTTTAAAATGCTCGGCGAGGACAGAGCGGTTGTCATCAGCGACGCGATTATGGCAAGCGGACTTGACGACGGCAGCTATACCCTCGGCGGTCAGGATGTTTTTGTAACAAACGGTGCCGCGCGCCTTGCAAGCGGCAACCTTGCAGGAAGCACAACAAATCTTTTTGACGAATTCAAGAATCTGGTTTCTTTCGGTATCCCCTTAAAGCAAGCGCTCAAAGCCTGCACAATCAACCCGGCAAAATCAATCGGTGCCGACTCGGTTACGGGCAGTATTGAGGCAGGCAAAAATGCAGATTTGCTTGTTTTAAACAAGGACATGACAGAGATTGTTGCCGTGTTTGTAAAGGGCAAAAAGCTCGTGTAAAAATCTCAAAAATCAACAAAATTTTCCCGTTGCAATTTTCCCTGCAAGACAAGGGTAGTCGCAACGGATTTTTTATGCATAGTTTGCTGCGTATATTCATTTTTTATGCATCTTAAATATGTGTGGATTTTGTAAAGGCTTTTTACTTACGCCTGTGGAAAACTGTGTGAATAATGTTGATAGATTGATTTTTTATTCTGAATTGCAATTATAAACGTAAAGTTTTTGCCTTTACAAGACCTTTTTATTCCGTTTTGTAAATATCGTCCCTTTGTATATATGTATAGATGTGAATAACTTGTTTTTGCAAGAACCAAAATTTCACTTGCAATTTCTTTAATTTTTGCAATAGCAAAATGTATAAAACTTTTTGTTGAAAAAGGTATTTTTTATGTAAAAAGTCATAGCTGAAATGCGCTGTTTTTGCGCAGCTTTCGCTCTCCTTTTTACTGCATTTCACAGCAAAAAAGCAACCCGACACGGCAGACATTCATATCAACCGCATCGGGCACAAGTTTTGTTTTTTCTTGTCTTATTTTTCGTTTTCTTCCGCTTGTTTTATCTGACCGAAAATTTCCTGCACCGCATAATAAGACGGCTTGGGGTTACCGTTGTTATCAACAAGACCCCAGCGTGTTTCGGTGGGGCAATCGCTTTGTCCGCAGTAGGCACATCTGTGATAATCGGTATAGCAAAAAGCAATTGCGCCACATATAAACCTGCGGTCATAAAACATTTTAAGTATCTTTCTGTAAAACTTTGCCTGACCCTCGGGGGTATGAGGGTAACCGGGGATAACGGTGATTGCAGGCAGCTCTCGGTATAGGTGGTTTGTCATGTCTCCGCTGAAAAGAAAGCTTGAATAAAGCTTTTCATTATGTTCACAGACATATTTTACGTGATTTGAAAAATGGGGCGGCAGGTTTTCTACAAACTGAACAATGTTCTTTTTAGCCTCTTTTTCGCTGTCAAAACCGTAAGATTGAAGAATCGCCTTTTTCTCCGCTTTTGTTTTCGGTTTTCCCTCACTTATGTAGCCGAATTCCTGCATCAGAATCGGTTTTCCCGTGAATGCCCAGAGGTAACGCGCCATTATGTCAAAAATCCACATAAATCCCGGCAGAGAGAAGAAACAGCCAAGATACATATCAAGACCGACATAATCGCAGTATTTGTGATAAGGACGCAAACCGTAGTGCAGGTCAACCTGTGGACCTGCAGAGTTGTAGCCGATGATGATATCCTTCCTCAGCGGATACATCTCTTCAAGCTGAACACCGATGAATTTAATCGCCTCTTGCATATTAAGCGGCACAGTGAAGCGCGGCATACCCATTTCATTTGAAATCTGCAGGCCATCAACATAGCCCTGAACATCTTCAATAAAAAAGCGCGAGGCTTTTCTGATAAGGTCTTCACCCTCGGGTGTTCTGATATCCGCACCGAATTTAATAAAATCGGCAGGCACCTGAGTTACTGCCATAACCTTGAATCCGTGTTCCTGATAAGTTATGCACATTTTTTTGAATTCAAGATATTCAATGCGCACCTGACCGTTTTCATCAAAAGGATAAGGCGCACCGACACGCACCCAGTTGATATTCGCCTTGCTTATCTGCTCATAATTATCAGAAGGATGACAGACACCGCGAACAAAGCCTGCCCTTTTACGAATCGCCGCAAGTTCCCCCGTTTTATCTTTAAGGAAAAAGGATTTCGCAATGCTTGTGGGGATATGCTTTATGCTGTTGATTATCTGGTCTTTTAAAAACTGATCCATAAATAACCTCTCCCCTGTTTGATAAGTCAATTATACAGCATAAAAAAACTTTTGTCACTATTTTTTAAAAAATGAAAAAAGGCCTCTGCAATTTTGTTGCAGAGGCCGCGTCTTGCTAATTATTTAATGTTGTTTTCAAGTGTTGCAAGCTCGCCTTCAAGCTCAGCGGGAACTGTGCCGTCAAACTTGCCGTAGAACTCTTTGATGCCTGCAATTTCTTCTGCCCAGAGTGCATTGTCAACGCTGAGAAGCTCTTTAAGCTGTGCTGCGCCGACCTCGTCTTCAATACCTTCAAGGTTAATGTCTTCAGCCTTGGGAATGAAGCCGATTGCAGTTTCGTCTGCGTCAACCTTGTTTTCACAACGGTCGATAATCCAGTCAAGAACACGCATATTGTCGCCGAAACCGGGCCACAGGAAGTTGCCGTCGTCATCCTTACGGAACCAGTTGACGTTGAAAATCTTGGGAGCCTTGTCAGCATCAAGTGTTTTGCCGATTTCAATCCAGTGTTTCCAGTAGTCACCCATGTTGTAACCGCAGAAGGGAAGCATTGCCATGGGGTCACGTCTTACCACACCGACAGCACCGGAAGCGGCAGCTGTTGTTTCGGAAGCCATGATGGAGCCGACAAATACGCCGTGGTTCCAGTCACGTGACTGATAAACAAGGGGAGCAAGCTTTGCACGTCTGCCGCCGAATACGATTGCGGAAATCGGCACACCCTGAGGATTCTCAAACTCGGAGCTGATGCAGGGGCAATTCTTTGCGGGAGCTGTGAAACGGCTGTTGGGATGAGCACCCTTTTCTTCGCTTTCTTTACCGTTCCAGGGGTTGCCCTTCCACTCGATTGCGTTTGCGGGAGGATTCTTATCAAGGCCTTCCCACCAGACTGTGTTGTCATCAAGGTTATGAGCAACGTTTGTGAAGATTGTGCCCTGCTTTGTGGAAGCAAGAGCGTTGGGGTTTGACTTTTCGTTTGTGCCGGGAGCAACGCCGAAGAAGCCGTTTTCGGGGTTGATTGCGTAAAGTCTGCCGTCTGCACCCTTACGGATCCAGGCAATATCGTCACCTACGCACCATACACGGTAACCCTTGTTATAATATCCCTCGGGGGGAATGAGCATTGCAAGGTTTGTTTTGCCGCAGGCAGAGGGGAAAGCGGCACAGATATATTTGATTTCGCCATTGGGCTTCTGGAGGCCGAGAATGAGCATATGCTCAGCCTGCCAGCCTTCGTTGCGGCCCTGATAGGAAGCAATACGAAGAGCGAAGCACTTTTTGCCGAGAAGAACGTTTCCGCCGTAGCCTGAGTTAACGGAAATGATTGTGTTATCCTGCGGGAACTGGCAGATATATCTCTTTTCTTCGTCGATTTCGCACTTGCAGTGAAGGCCCTTAACCCAGTCTTCGCTGTCGCCGAGAACGTCCATAACAGCCTTGCCCACACGGGTCATGATTGCCATGTTGAGAACGACGTAGATGGAGTCGGTGAGTTCAACACCGATTTTTGAGAAAACGGAGCCGACAGGACCCATTGAATAAGGAATAACATACATTGTTCTGCCCTTATAAGAATCACGGGCAATGTTGTAAAGCATTTCGTAAGCTTCGGCAGGAGCCATCCAGTTGTTGGTGGGGCCAGCTTCTTCTTTTGTGTTTGTGCAGATGAAAGTTCTGCCTTCAACACGGGCAACGTCGTTGACAGCTGTGCGGTGAAGGTAGCAACCGGGAAGCTTTTCTTCGTTGAGCTTGATCATTTCGCCGGTTGCGCAAGCCTCTGCTCTGAGAGCCTCAAGCTGAGCTTCGCTGCCGTCAATCCAGACAATTTTATCGGGACTTACAAGGTCGGACATTTCCTTGATCCAGGAAAGAACGGATTTGTTAGCGGTTAAATTTTCCATAGCAAGTACTCCTTTTCATTTATTGAGAAAAACTAAAATTAACAACAATTATTATATGCCGGAAACGGGCGTAAAACCACACGCCGAAATGAGATTTTTTGCAATCCCAACGTTCCCCATTATAGATAATATCATAAAAAAAAGAATTGTCAAGTTTTGCAAAAAAACTTGTCAATTCTTTCAAAAAACGTCGTGTTTTGTTTTAATTTTTGGCATCTATTGGCAATGTGGCACAAGCGTTGAGATCAAGGCTTGCAACGTTGCCGCTTTTCAGCTCATAGAAAGCCTGGGCACCGACCATTGCCGCATTGTCACCGCACAGCGAAAGCTCGGGCATATACAGTTCTCTGTTGTTTTCACGGCAGACTTTTGCCATTTCCCTGCGGAGCACCGAGTTTGCGGAAACACCGCCCGCCATTACTATTTTGTCATAACCGAGTGCCTGCGCCGCCGCATTTGTGTTGCTGACAAGGCAACGCACAACCGCAGAAATATAAGATGCGCCGAAATCGGCAACGTTGATTTCTTCGTTTTTCTGTGCGGCATTGTGCACAAGGTTTACCGCCGCAGTTTTAAGACCCGAAAAGCTGAAATCATATTCACTGCCGTCAACTCTGGGGCGCGGGAAAGAATATGCCGCCGGGTTACCGTTCACCGCCGCTTTGTCAAGATTGACCCCGCCCGGATAAGGCAGACCGACAACTCTTGCGGCTTTATCCATCGCCTCACCCGCCGCATCGTCGCGTGTTCTGCCGACAATTCTGAAATCGGTGTAATCCTTAACCTCAACAATGTGGCTGTGACCGCCCGAAACAATGAGGCAGAGGAAAGGAGGATTCAGGTCAGGATTGGTAATGTAATTTGCGGCAATGTGCGAGCGCAGATGGTGCACGGGCACAAGGGGCAGTCCGGTTGAAAGCGACAGTCCCTTTGCAAAATTTACGCCGACAAGAAGCGCACCGATAAGGCCGGGTGCATAGGTGACGGCAAGAGCATCAAGGTCACTGTAAGAAAGATTTGCATCTTCCATTGCCTTTGTCACAACGCCCGATATCGCCTGAGCGTGCATCCGTGAAGCAATTTCAGGCACGACACCGCCGTAAATTATATGTTCTTTGACTTGTGATGCAATAACGTTGGACAAAACCTTGTAACCGTCTTCAACAACAGCTGCCGCAGTTTCGTCGCAGGATGATTCAATTGCAAGAATTTTCATTTTTACACCTCTTGCTTAAAATATTTTGTAAGAATAAGTCCGTTTTCAGTGGGAAAAGAATAAAAATCTTTGCGCACGCCTGCCGTTTGAAAGCCTGCGCTTTCGTAAAGGGCAATTGCACCCGCATTGCTTTGCCGCACTTCAAGGGTTATGAATTCGCATCCCCTGCCCTTTGCGCCATCACACGCGGCAGAAAGCAACGCCCTGCCAACGCCCAGACGGCGGCAATCGGGGAAAACGGCAACATTTGTTATGTAAGCCTCGCCGCAGATTTCCTGCACGCCGATGTAGCCGAGAGTTTCATCTTTGTCGGCGGCAACAAGAAAGTGCGAGTTTTCATTCGTCAGCTCTTCACGAAGGGCATCCGCGCTCCACGGCTGTGAAAAACATTCTTTTTCGAGTTGTGCAATTTTTTCAAGATGCACCTCATTCATCGGGATAACCGTAAAATTTTTCAAATTACGCCCTCCCGACAATTTCATCAAAAACGCTTTCAAGTCCTTTTTTGATAAGGTTTGCGCAGGTGATATATGTTTCAAGATTTCCGCCGAAGGGGTCGGGAATCTCATTGAGCACAATTATTTTGTCGCTGTCAACATAGTTGGCAAGCGAAACGGCATGGTTTGACGTCATGCACACAAAAACATCCGTTTCATCAATCAGGTAAGCGGTAAGCCTGCGTGCACGGTGGTCGGAAATGTCGGCGCCGAAGCACTCGGCCGCCCTTTCCGCATTTTCGCATGCGGCATCGCCCGACATTGCAAAAATGCCTGCACTTGACGCATTGACACCCTCAACGCCCTTATCGGCAAGCATCTTTTTGAAAATGCCCTCTGCCATTGGGCTGCGACAGGTGTTGCCCGTGCATACAAATAACACATTCATCGGCTTTTCCTCCTACTTTGCGTCATACCAGGTTTTTCCGCTTGACACGTCAGCTTCAAGCAAAACACGCATTTTAACCGCACTTTCCATTTCCTGCTTTACAAGGCGGCAGACTGCCTGCACCTCGTTTTCGGGTGCTTCGACAATCAGTTCATCGTGCACCTGCATTATCAGCTTCGCCCTGAAGCCCTGCTCACGCAGAGAGTTGAACACTCTTATCATTGCGATTTTGATTATATCGGCAGCAGTACCCTGAATAGGCATATTCAGCGCAACTCTTTCGCCGAAGGCTCTTGTAATTGCGTTTGATGAGGCAAGCTCGGGCAGATAGCGGCGACGCGCAAACACGGTTTCAACGTAGCCCTGATTCTTCGCCTTTTCCACAATTGTGGACATATACTCACGCACGCCCTTGTAATGGTCAAGGTAGCCTTTGATGTAGCTGTCTGCCTCAGCACGTGAAACGCCGATGTTTTTGGCAAGTGAAAACGCACCGATACCGTAAACAATGCCGAAATTAACAGCCTTTGCACGGCTTCGCATCAGCGGTGTGACCATCATAAGCGGCATATCGAAAACCTGCGAGGCGGTGATGGCGTGAATGTCATCATTATTATTGAACGCTTCAAGCATTGTTTTATCGTTTGCAATGTGTGCAAGCACACGAAGCTCAATCTGCGAATAGTCGGCATCAACAAGCATTTTACCCTCGCCGGCACGGAAGAAACGGCGCATTTCCCTGCCAAGCTCAGAGCGCACCGGAATATTCTGCAAATTCGGCTCGGTTGAAGAAATTCTGCCCGTTCTTGTTTCTGTCTGGTTGAGTGTTGAGTGAATACGGGAATCCTCACCGATAACCTTCAACATTCCGTCACAGTAGGTTGATTTGAGCTTTGCAAGTGAACGGTATTCGAGAATCAGTGCAACAACGGGATAATCGGATGCAAGCGATTCAAGCACCTCTGCATTCGTTGAATAGCCGCTTTTTGTCTTTTTCTTTGCAGGCAGACCCATTTTTTCAAAAAGTGCCTCACCGAGCTGTTTGGGCGAATTGAGATTGAACTCATAGCCGACAAGTGAATAAATCTCAGCCACGATTTCATCAATTCTTTTTTCAAGTTTCACCGAAAACTCGGCAATACCCTCCGCATCCGCCTCAAATCCCTCACACTCCATTGAGGCAAGCACCTCGGCAAGCGGAAGCTCAATTTCATCAAGCAGACGTGTCTGCTCGTTTTCATCGGTTTTTTCTTTGAGAATTTCAAACAGTTGCGGCAACAAAGCAGCATAAGCCGCTGTCGGGTTTTCGGCGTTTGCCGTTGCCTCAACGCCGATGTATTCATCAATTATTCTTTCGATTTCATAGTTGCCCGACGAGGGATTGAGCACGTAAGCGCTCAGCATTGCATCGCCGCAAATACCGTTGACAGGCAGATTTGCACGGTAGCCGAAAGAATAAAGCGCCTTTACATTATAGGTGTATTTGCATATTTTTTTATCAAAGAGGAAATTGTCGCAGAATTCGGCGTAACGGTCATTTTCGGGTGTAACTCTGCCGACACCGTTTGGCAGGGAAAAATAAAAATCGCCGCTGTCAAAAATAAAATAAGCGCTCTGCACCTTGCGCAGATGGTTGAGTAGCCACAAGGTATCATCCTGCTCAAAAAGCGTTGCGTTGACCTCGGGCACATCCTGCGTGTTTTTTTCCACGGGAACAGCTTTCAGATTAAGACGTTCAATGATTTTGAACATTTCAAGGTCGGAAAGAATTCTGGTAACATTGTATGCGTCAACGGGTGTGGGAACGTAGCTGTTAAAGTCGGTGTCAACAGGTGCATCGGTTCTGATTGTGCCGAGTGTGCGGCTGAGATATGCATTATCTTTATCCGCCGCAAGCTTGTCATGAACACCTTTTTTAATGTCGAGCGTATCGAGTTTTCCGTAAATTTCATCAAGACTGCCGAAGCGTGACACAAGTTCGGATGCGGTTTTCTGACCGATACCCACAACACCGGGGATACAGTCGGATGAGTCGCCCATCAGCGCTTTTATGTCAATAAGCATCGGAGGCTCAACAAGATATTCTTCCTTCACCCTGTCAACCGTATAGCGTGTTGTAAGGGTCTGACCCATTTTTGTTGATGCAAGCAGAACATTCACATTGTCACGCACAAGCTGTAAAGAGTCACGGTCACCCGTCGCAATGAAGCAACTGTCTGCGGCAGTGCAGTTTGCCGCAAGCGTGCCGAGAATGTCATCCGCCTCCCAGCCTGCCTTTTCAACAATGCGGTAGCCCATTGCAGTGAGCAATTCTTTGAGCACGGGCATCTGCTGTGCAAGTTCGGGGGGCATACCTTTGCGGTTTGCCTTGTAGCCGGAATACATTTCATGGCGGAATGTGGGTGCTTTGACATCAAAAGCAACGGCTACGCCGTCAGGTGCAGTTTCATCAAGAAGTCTGAGCAGAATATTTATAAAACCGTAAATGCCGTTGGTGAAACGGCCGTCTTTGGTGGTGAGCAGCTTTATTCCGTAAAATGCACGGTTGAGTATGCTGTTGCCGTCAAGGACAAGAAGCTTCATGGAAATTTCCTCCGATACAAATTATGTCATTTTATATTATAACACAAATTTTGTAAAACGCACCAATATTTTAAAAATTAAGCAAAATTCTTGCAATTATCTTTTTGGCGTGATAACATTATTGTCACAAACAGATTTTTCGGGAGGAAGCAATGAAGATAGGGTCACTTGAACTGAACGGTTATGCCGCACTTGCACCGATGGCAGGTGTTGCCGACCGTGCCTTCCGTGAGCTTTGTGTTGAGTTCGGAGCCGCTTACGTTGTCGGCGAAATGGTCAGCGCAAAGGGTATCAGCATGAACGACAGAAAATCTGCCGATTTAATGCGCATTTCCCCCGAAGAACGCCCTGCCGCAATTCAGATTTTCGGTGACAATCCCGAGATCATGGCACAAGCCGCTGTAAAGGCATTAGACTTTACTTGTGACTTTATTGACATAAATATGGGATGCCCTGCACCCAAAATATCCAATAACGGTGGGGGTTCCGCCCTTATGAAGCAACCTGAGCTTGCGGCACGCATTACCGCTGAGTGTGTAAAGGCAATCCCCTTGCCTGTCACTGTCAAGATGCGAATGGGCTGGGACAGTGACAACATCAACGCAGTGGAGATTGCAAAGCTTTGTGAGGCGTCAGGTGCAGCAGCTGTCACCGTGCACGGGCGCACAAAACAGCAGATGTATGCCCCCCCTGTCAACCGGGAAATCATTAAAGAAGTCAAAAATGCCGTAAGAATTCCCGTCATCGGCAACGGCGACATTGTTGACGGAATCACCGCAAAACAGATGTATGACGAAACGGGTTGCGACTTTGTCATGGTCGGAAGAGGCGCCCTCGGCAGGCCTTGGGTTTTCGCACAGATTAACGAATATATGAAAAGCGGCACGATTTTACCCGAGCCGCCGATTGAGGAGCAAATGCAGATTATGTTGCGCCACATCAGAACCCTTTGCGAATACAAGGGCGATTATATAGGAATGTGTGAAGCAAGAAAGCACGCCGCCTGGTATATCAAAGGAATAAGAGGTGCGGCACGTTTCAGGCAGGAAATAGGCGCACTCAGAACAATGGAAGAATTACAAATCCTTACAGAAAGAGTTATTGAGGCGGCGCACTCTGTAATATAAAAAAACGTATCCCCGTAATACGCAATGTATTACGGGGATTATTGTTTATCAATAATTATTTCTTCTTGATAATGTCATTGAGCATTACGTAGAACTGGTCATCATCGATTGTGTTTTCTGCGGGAGCAGCAGGTCTTGCGGCAGATGCATCAACACTGGATGATGAAATATCGCTGAAATTGGGGATGCTGGGTGCGGCTGCAACGGGAGCAGCAGGAATTTCGGGAGCTGCAACGGGAGCCGGTGCGGGGGTTGCAGTTGAGAAAATCTTGCTTGCAGCTGTTGTTTCTGCGGGTTTTGCCTTGGAATCGAAACCGGTTGCAATAACTGTAATAACCATTTCATCATCAAGATCGGGATCAAATGCAATACCCCAGGTGATGTTTGCATCTTCGTGAGCCTGAGCTGTGATGATTTCTGCTGCGTTTTCAACATCTTCAAGGTCAACGTCGTCAGAAGCTGTGATGGAGATGATGACGCCCTTTGCACCTGAAATGGATGTTTCAAGAAGCGGGCTGGAAACAGCGGCAGTTGCGGCACTTTCAGCCTTATCCTTACCCTTTGCACGGCCAACGCCCATGTGGGCATAGCCGGCATCCTTCATTACGCTTGTAACGTCGGCAAAGTCAAGGTTAATGAAACCGGGAACCTTAATAAGTTCTGAAATGCTCTTAACGCCCTGAAGAAGAACTTCGTCAGCCTCAGCAAAAGCCTCAGCGATGGTCTTCTTTCTGTCATCAAGTGCACGAAGACGGTCATTGGGAATAACGATGAGAGAGTCAACATGCTCGGCAAGCTGTGCAATGCCTTCCTGAGGCTGAAGCATTCTCTTGCGACCCTCAAACTTGAAGGGCTTTGTTACAACACCGATGGTAAGGCAACCCATATCTTTTGCAACCTGAGCAATGATGGGAGCTGCGCCTGTGCCGGTGCCGCCGCCCATACCGGTTGTGATGAATACCATATCTGTGCCCTTGATTGCATCAGCAATTGCGTCACGGCTTTCTTCGGCAGCCTTTGCGCCAACCTCAGGCTTACCGCCTGCGCCCTGACCGTGAGTTGCTTTTTCACCGATCTGAATTTTATGAGTAGCGTTGGAATGAACAAGAACCTGCTTGTCGGTGTTTACTGCGATAAACTCTGCACCGAGAACTCCGGAAGTAATCATTCTGTTAACGGCATTTCCGCCGCCGCCACCGACACCGATAACCTTTATCTGTACCGCGCTGTCAAATTCATTATCAATTTCAAATGCCATTTGTTAAACCTCCATAGATTTTCATAGTCATAATATACCTATTTTATTACATGATAATATTAACACGCCGCAGTTGAAAAAACAAGTTAAATTTAAAATTTTTTGCCATTTGCGACTATTATTTACAATTTTGTATTAATTTGTCAACAAAAAAGCATATTTGCTTTCTTCATCAATGCCCGACGTGACGTATGCCGCGTCATAAGTGCGCAGATTGATTATAACATACTCTGTGCTCATGCCGATGCCCTCACGCTCAATAACTTTTTTTGCAAGGCTGAGACGTCTTGTTATTCTTTCGGCTGTTGACAAATCGTCGTCAATGTTATAAACAGAACCCATTTCAAGAACTATTCTGCCCTCGCAAACCAAAAAAATGTCAGCAGAATCACTCAAATCAACAAGAGTAACGTCCTCAAAGGCATTTTTCTTTATGCCCGCGGCAAGTGCGCTGAGATATTCGGCAAGAATATCTTCTTTTTTGTCATTGCGCGCAAACACAATTTTTTGACCTTCTTTTACGGTTTCGGGTGTTGCACTGTTTATGACAGGCAGAGTGCCCGGTTCAGCTTCACCTGTTTTGAGCACCTTCAGCTTATCGCTCAGAACACAGAAGCCTTCCGCTGTTGCCAGTGCAAAAGCTTCGTTTGCCTGCTTTACGGTGATGTTGATTTTATCCGGCAGACTGCGTGTTATCAAAGCGCTTTCAACGTAAGGCAGGGCTGAGCAGATATTCTGTGCCGCCGCTTCAATATCACAAAGCAAAAGATTGTCGCCGACGTTGATGCCGGTTGCGGAAGCAATCATTTCGTCATTGTAAATCTTTGCGCCCTTGATTTCAAAAGCAGAAACCTTGAAGGCGGTGAAAAGAACAAAGGGTGACGCCACCGCGGCAAGCAACATAACCACGGCAACGGCAACAACGGTCATGCGGAACATTCTTTTGCGCTTTATCCGCTTGTTGCGTGCCTTTCTTTGCTCGGCAGTGAGACGGTTTCTTGTGCTGTCCTGCTGAGAATTGTTTGTCATTTAATCAATCCTTTTAATTTCGGCACCGAGTGCCGTCAGATATATTTCAGGTTTTTCAAGTCCTCTGTCAATGTAATCTGTAAGATTTACCGTTGTCACACCCTGTGCTGCAAGACCTGCCACAACAAGCGCACAACCGCCGCGAAGGTCAGTTGCCGCAACAGGGGCACCGATAAGATGAGATACTCCCTCCACCACAGCCACACGGTTATCCTCAACGGTAATGTGTGCACCCAGACGGTTAAGCTCGGGCACGTGTCTGAAACGGCTTTCAAAAATATTTTCAACAAAAATGCTTGTTCCCTTTGCAACGCTCGCCGCCGCCATAATCAGCGCCTGCGAGTCTGTGGGAAAGCCCGGATAAGGCATTGTTTTTATTTTTCTGAAATTTTTAAGCTTCATCGGGGCCTTTATATTCAGCGTGTTTTTGCTAATTGCAAAGTCACAGCCCGTCGCTTCAAATTCGGGAATCACACAGTCAAGGTGCTCGGGTATCACGCCGTCAATCGTTACGTTTCCGCCCGTTACGGCGGCACACGCCATATAAGTTGATGCCGCAATTCTGTCGGGTATGACCGTGTGCTCGCAGGGATGCAATTCCGAAACGCCTTCAATGCGCACCGTGCTTTGCCCCGCGCCGAAAATTCTTGCACCGCAGGCGTTGAGAAAGCGCGCAAGGTCGCACACCTCAGGCTCACGTGCTGCGTTGAGAATAACGGTTGTCCCCTTTGCCGTGGCGGCGGAAATCATTATGTTTTCCGTTGCGCCCACACTGGGAAAAGCCAGCAGAATTCTTGCCGCCTTCATCCGTTTCATACATTCACAGCGCAACATTCCGCTGTCTTCAATAACGGTTACGCCCAGCGATTTCATTGCTGAAATATGTAAATCAATCGGTCTTAGTCCGATTTCACACCCTCCGGGGAAGCCCACACACGCTTTTGACGTGCGTGAAAGCAAGGGACCGAGGAAAATAATCGAAGAACGCATTTTGCGCATTATATCCTCGGGAATTTCAGAGCTGTTTATATTTGTTGAGTCAACGGTAACGGTTGAGTTTTCGGTCTTTACCCTGCACCCGAGATGCTCAAGGATTTTAACCGTGGCACTGACATCTGAAATGCGTGGGCAATTGTGAATCACATTCACGCCCCTTACAGCAACGGTGGCCGCCAGCACGGGCAATGCGCTGTTTTTTGACCCTTGCAGATTAATTGTGCCTTCAAGACGTTTGCCGCCCTCAATAATGAGTTTTCCCATTTCACATTCTCCTCACATAGCAAAAGCTTTACGCTTTATAATATGTGGGATTGTGAATTGTGTTATTTTACAATCTGACCGAGTGTTTCAAAAATGCGTGCGGTTGCATCGGTGACAGCCATCGCCTTTGCATTGCGGCCTATTTGTTCAAGACGCGCACGGTCATAAAGCAGGTCGCTGACAAGTGCATCAAGGCTTTCACCCGTGAGATCTTTTTCTTCAAGAATCACGGCAGCGCCGCGGTTGACAAGCGACATTGCGTTGTGATACTGATGATTTTCGGTAACGTAGGGTGAGGGAATAAGCACCGAAGCTTTGCCGAGTGCCTGAATCTCACTGAGGCTGCTTGCGCCCGAACGACCGATAATCAGGTCTGCGGCAGGCATACAGCGGGGAACGTTGATGTAATCTTCAATAATAACGTTCTTTTCCTTGTTGGTATCAACACCTGCCTCGGCAAGTCTGCGGCGGAACTCTTCCGCATTCTTACCGGTCGCATGAAGGAAAACAAGGTTTTTATCTGTATATTTTCTCTTGATAAGTTCAAAAACAGCGTCATTTACCGGCTTTGCGCCGAGACTGCCGCCCATTGAAAGAATGAGTGTTTTACCGTGAACATTGAGGTCACACTTTGCAAAATCACGGTCCGCTTTGAGAATGTCGCCCCTGATGGGAAGACCCGTTACAACACACGGATTTTTTGATTTGATGTATTTTTCAGCATCGGCGACAGTGAGCATTACTCTTTCAACAATGCCTGCAAGTGCCTTGTTTGCAACGCCCGGGAAAGCGTTCTGCTCGTGAACGGCTGTGGGAATGCCCGCTTTTGCCGCCGCACGTACAACGGGTCCGCTGACATAGCCTCCGAAGCCGATAACAAGGTCGGGTTTATACTCTTTCATTATCGCTTTCGCTTTAAAGAATGATTTGAACATTTTGATGACAGTGCCGATGTTGTGCTTGATTGCGGCAAGACTGAAACTTCTGTAAAAACCGCTGATTTCTATTGTTTTCAGCTCGTAGCCTGCCTGCGGCACAAGCTTTGCCTCCATTTTGTCGGCATTGCCGATGAAAGCAATTTCCGCCGTGGGACAGTTTTCTTTTATGTAACCTGCCACGGCAAGAGCGGGATTGATGTGACCGCCCGTACCGCCTGCGGCAATAAGAATTTTTTTGTTATCGAACATCCTGTTCACCCTCAATGCTTTTATTTTTTGATTTTTTGTTAAAACCCGAACTGTCTCGTGAAACCGAAAGTACCATGCCCATTTGCGCAAGCAACATCATAAGCGACGTACCGCCTGAACTGAAAAACGGAAGGCTGATGCCCGTATTGGGAACGGTGCCCGTCACAACCGCAACGTTAAGCCCCGCCTGCAAGCCGACCTGAACGCAGATGCCCAGAACAAGCAATGTTGCATAACGGCTTTTTGCACGCAGTGCAATGACAAAGCCTCTGGCGACAAGCAGAACAAAAAGAAGCATTATGATAAGCGACCTGATAAATCCGAGTTCTTCACAGACGACCGAGAAAACAAAGTCGTTCTGAGGCTCGGGAAGATAAAGGTGCTTTTGTTTAGAATTGCCGAATCCCAGCCCGAAAAGACCGCCCGATCCGATTGCGTAAAGTGACTGATTTATCTGCCAACGTGAGCCGGTGGGGTCGTAATCCTCGTCAAGCCATGCATCCAGTCTGTCCTTTACGTAATTAGGCATAAATCCGCTGTCACGGTTAACAATCAGGAAAAAACCGATAACGACAACGGCGCCGACTCCGAGGATGTACCAGAGTTTGTGGCATCCGCCGAAAAACGTCATTGCAATGCCGATGCCGAAAATCAGGATTGTACCCGAAACGTGATTTTCCAGCAGAACAAGAACGCAGAAAATTGCAAGTGCGCCGAGATAAGGGAAGATTGAGAAGATATTTTTTTCAATGAATTTGCGGTGACGTTCCATGCTCCACGCAAGGAACATTATAACACCAAGCTTTGCCACCTCAGACGGTTGAAAGGTTGTGACGCCGGGAATGGCGAGCCAGCGTTTGAATTCCTCTTTACCCTCTATTTCATGAGGGAAAATGAGAACAAGAATCAGCAGAATTATTGAAACGATTGCGGCAAACAAAGAAAAATCCTTGAAAACGTCATATCTGATGTGCGAAACGACGAACATTGCCACCAGACCGACCGCCGCAAAAACAATCTGTTTTTTGAAGTAATAATATGGGTCGTTGCCGACTTCCTCCGAGGAGTCATAGAGCGCATTAACATAGCTTGCCGAAAACATCATAACAATGCCTATTGCCAGAAGAATTATTACGAGAGCAAGGAAAGTTACGTCAAATCCGCCGACGGTAAAATAATCACGCGGCTTACGCAAACGCAGAAAGCCGAAATATTCTTTAACTTTTTCCATTGCCGACTCCCCCTTTCGGAATTTAAGTTTAATTTTTTCAGCCGATGTAACCGCCGAAATACATCACAGCCACGCCGGCGGCGCAACCGATGAGATTGACAAAAGAAAACACAATAACAATCTTTTTCTCTTTCCAGCCGCTCATTTCAAAGTGGTGGTGAATGGGTGCCATTTTAAAAATACGTTTACCGTTCGTCAGTTTGAAATAACCTATCTGCAAAACGTCGCTTGCACCCTCAATGACATAAATTATGCCGACAAGCAGCAGGATTATCGGGCAGCCCAACGCATAGGCAATGGCAACAACCATGCCGCCAAGGAACATCGAGCCGACATCACCCATAAAAACTTTTGCAGGATTCCAGTTCCACACAAGGAAACCGATGCAGCCGCCTGCGAGTGCCGCTGCCGCCATTGAAACACCAAAAAAGCCTTTGAGCACGGCGATTACAGCAAGTGCCGCGGCGCAGGTAACGGTAACCGAGGAGCAAAGCCCGTCGATTCCGTCGGTGAAGTTGACGGCATTTATTGCCGCATAAATAACGCACACGCCGAAAATCCAGTAAAAATACCCGACCTCAACGTTGCCCACAAAGGGAATGAACATGTGCGGTGTGCCGTTCATGCTCATGTACAGACTGCCGAGGTAAGCAACAATTGCAAGAAGCTGGGCGACAGTTTTCTGAATGACAGACAGGCCCTTGTTGCGTTTTTTTGCAACTTTGATATAGTCATCAACAAAACCGATAAGTCCGAATGTCACTGCCATTATAACGCCCGACCAGAGCTTTATTTTCATTTCTGCGGGTATGACGCCCTCACCCACGGTGATGTCGCCGCCCATCATTTTGTCTGTGACGGCTGTTACGGCAATTGCCGCAACGGTGCCGATTATAAACATCAGGCCACCCATTGTGGGTGTACCCTCTTTGCTTTTGTGCCAACGGGGACCGATTTCAAGAATTGTCTGTCCGAACTTGATTTTTTTAAGCCACGGAATAAAAACAAAACCGAGCAGTGCCGTAATTACCGACGAGGCAATGAAAGCCATCAGAATTGCCGCAACAGTTTTCATTAATTGCCCTCTCTTTCCGAAAATCCGTTGGTCAGGGGGAGGATACGCCACCCTCCCCCGTTGATGAAGCCGTCAACGTCCCGACTTCATTTGGAGGTATATAAAAAGCTCATTTAAGTTCAACCCAGAATTTCTTTGACAACCTCACGTTCATCAAAGTGAATTTTGCCCGTTGAAAGCACCTGATAGGTTTCGTGCCCTTTGCCTGCAAGTACGACAATGTCGCCTGCTGAGGCAATTTCAAGTGCCTTGGCAATTGCGGCTTTGCGGTCTGCTTCAACAATGATTTTTTTCTTATCATCGGGCATACCTGCAAGAATATCCGCAATTATCGTCTCGGGATTTTCCGTCCTGGGATTATCCGAGGTTACAACGCAGATATCCGCATATCTGTAAGCAATTTCACCCATAATCGGGCGCTTTGTTTTATCTCTGTCACCGCCGCAGCCGAAAAGGCAGATTACCTTTTTATCGGTCAGCGCACGCACGCTTGTCAGAATATTTTCAAGTCCGTCAGGTGTGTGTGCATAGTCAATCACAACAGTGTAATCGGTGTTTGTTTCAACGACCTCAAGTCTGCCGGGGATACCCGTGCACTTTGCGATTGCGCCAAGCACGCTGTGGAAATCCATACCGAGTGAAAGTGCGCAGATAACGGCACCCATTGAGTTGTAAACAGAGAAATTGCCCGGCACGCAGAAAGAAACTCTGCCGATAAGGCCTTCGCTGACAAGCTCATATTCAACACCCGAGGACTTTATTCTTATATATTTCGCAGAATAACTGCAATCATCCTTTTTAGTTGAAAAAGTGATAACCTTACCTGCCGAGGCATCAATCATAGCCTGCGCCGCCTCATCATCAACATTGACAATGCTGACAGCCGCATTTTTGAAAAGCTCACACTTGGCATCGCGGTAATTTTCAAACGTGCCGTGATAATCAAGGTGGTCACGTGTAAGATTCGTAAAAACCGCCGCCTCAAAGCTGAGGCCCGCAACGCGTTTCTGTGCGAGTGCCTGCGAGGAAACCTCCATAACACAGTATTCACAGCCTGCATTAACCATACGCTCAAACAAGTCAAAAAGCTCGTTGGGGTCGGGTGTTGTCATCGAAGCTTCGATTTCTTCGTCACCAATCATATTTTTGACTGTACCTA
This sequence comes from Acutalibacteraceae bacterium, assembly GCA_045595825.1. Taxonomy (GTDB): domain Bacteria; phylum Bacillota; class Clostridia; order Oscillospirales; family Acutalibacteraceae; genus CAG-177. The sequence continues at coordinate 49,545 of JAZOBD010000066.1, read as the reverse complement.
TCATACCCGTTTTATGACCAAGGGTTTCAAACATACTTTTAAGCACAAAACAGCTTGTTGTTTTGCCGTTGGTGCCGGTTACGCCGACAAGTCTGAGCTTTCTTTCGGGGTTGCCGTGGTAAGCCGCACACAAAAGTGAATATGCCGCCCTTGTGTCAGGCACAATAATCTGATTTTCAATGCCGAGGTCACGCTCGGTAACAACCGCCGCCGCACCGTTTTGCAGCACGCTTTCCGCTGCGGTGTGACCGTCAAAGCGGTTACCTTTTATGCACACAAAAACGCAACCGGGCACAACCTTTGCCGTGTTGTCTGTGATGCAGGAAATTTCACGGTCATCACAGACACCGCTTGCGCTTATTCCTTTCAGAAGCTGGGACAACTTCATTTTTTCTTCCCCCTGTTTATCCTATTTCGGAAACGTTTTCGTTAGATTTGAAATAAACGGAAATTGTTCTGCCGTATTCAACCACCTGCTCTGCGGGAAGGCTCTGATTATAAGAAATCATTTCGCTTTCATTGAGCGAGTTGCCGCAGATTTTTATGTTAAGTCCTGCATAAGCGGCATACTTGGTTGCCTGAGAAATTGTCATTCCCGTAAGGTCAGGCACCGTTGTGGTAAGTCTTTCGGCATTTTCCTCTGTGTAAAGCACAACAACGCCGTTTTGCGGAATCGTGCTGCCCTCAACGGGCATCTGTGAAACAACCTTGTCACCCTCGCCGACGATTTTAACGGTGAAGCCTCCGTCTTTAAGGGTGCTTGTGGCAGTCTGTACCGACTGATTTATGACGTTGGGAGGAGTTGTGTTGAGCTTTTCGAGCTCTTCCTCGCTGTACTGTCTTTCAACGCTGAGATATTCAAGTGCATTTTCAATAACCATTGAAGCAACGGGAGCGCAAATCTGACCGCCGTTTATCTGACCCTGAGGCTCATCGCAGATAATAAGCACTGCAATCTGAGCGTCGTCAACGGGTGCAAACCCTGCAAACGAAGCAACATAGCTGCCGACCTTGCCGAGTTTCTGGGACGTACCTGTTTTACCTGCAACACGGTAACCCGAAACGTAAGCGTTTTTACCCGTACCGTTTTCGACAACCTGCTCCATCATCATTGCAACCCGCTCTGCGGTTACAGATGAAACAACCTGACGTCTGACCGTGGGGTTTGTTTTGCTGATGGTGTTGCCGTTGCTGTCACGCATTTCGCTGACAATGTAAGGCTGCATAAGGTATCCGCCGTTTGCGACTGCGGATATTGCAGTAATCATCTGAATGGGCGAAACCTCAAACGACTGTCCGAAAGAACAGCTTGAAAGTTCAACAATACCCATTGATTCAAGTGTGTGGTAGGTATTACCTGCAACGGGTTGAATTTCGGAAGGCAGGTCAATGCCCGTTTTCTCGGTGAAGCCGAAAGCCTCAAAGTATTCGTAAAATTTTGCAATACCGACCTTCTGACCGATTGTGATGAAAAACGGGTTGCAGGAATTCATAAGGCCCTGCGTCAGGGTCTGCGAGCCGTGACCCGTGCGCTTGTGGCAACGGATTGTTTCGCTTGCAACCTTGATGTTACCGCTGCAATAGAAATTCATGTCAGGCTCAATAACGCCCTCTTCGAGACCTGCGCAGGCGGTGACAACTTTAAAAACGGAGCCGGGCTCATAGGTCGCGCCTACAATAAAGTTTTTCCATTTCTTATATAAAAACTCATATTTTTTGTTGTTCTTTTCATCTTCATTCTCGATGGTGTCGCACACCGCCTGTTCTTCCTCTGTCAAAGCATAAGGCGAGTTGGGGTCATAGTCGGTCATACTTGCCATTGCAAGAATTCCGCCCGTGTTTACATCCATTACAACACCGTAGGCACCGATACCGTTCGACGTTTCATAAAGATTGCGCAGACCATCTTCAAGGTAACGCTGAATGACCTCATCAATTGTCAGAACGAGGCTTGTGCCCTGATGTGCGTCATAAACGGTTTCAAACTGTACGGGCATTGTGTCGCTGACGCCGTTTTGTGCGGTGATAATTCTGCCGGGTGTGCCCGCAAGAATTGAATCGTATCTCAGTTCAATGCCGAAGAGGCCCTCTGCATCCGAACTCGTGAAGCCGAGAATTGTTGAAGCGAGCGTGCCGCAGGGATAATAGCGTTTTACATCGGGGTCAATACCGACCATACTGCTGAAATAAACGGTTTTTTCAACCTTTCCTACGGTGCCGTCTTCATTCTTCACCGTTTCGGTGTAGTCAACTTTTTCTTTCAGGAAGTTTACAACCTGCTCTTTTGTTGCAAATTCAACCTGACTCTTAACTGTGAGGTATCTCTTGTCTGACAGGTCTGCCTTTGCCTTGACAGAGTCATAGCTTACGTCAAGTATTTCTGAAAGACGTTGACACAAAACGTTTTTAACCTCTTCGTTGGGGATTTGGTGAGGCTCTATGTAAATCTTCCAGACCGATGCACTTTGTGCAAGAACAATGCCCTTTGTATCATATATCACACCGCGCTGTGCAGCAACGGTTGTGTCATAAAGCTGATTCTGTTCGGCCTTTAATTTGTATTCATCACTTTTAACGAGCTGAATTATGCCAAGATTGACAGACGTGGCAAGAAAAAGGGCGGAAATAACCGCAAAAGCGATTAATGCCCTGAGAAAAGTTCTTTCTCTTGTTGATGATTTTTTCATTTTTTCAGCTCCTTTTAAAAATATCAGCCGCCCACAACCGCGTTATGACTGCACTTGACCCGCACGCCGCCGTAAGCCGCATACGATTGCACTCATCTCGCTGTTATTGGACAGCTTTAATTAAACTCGTCTGTTCGGCGGGTGTCGTTTTCCCAAGTATTATATGCAGCTTTCGGCACAGCATATACATACCCGTTACAAACAACGCATTACGTCGGATTATGCGTTGTCAGAATTATACTGAACAATTCTGTCGGCATCCTCACTGCGGAAATAGTGAATCTGATAGCGTTCACATTTCTGCATACCAAGCACGTTTTCGGCATATTCCTCAATTTTTTCTCTTGAAGTTGCCGTGCTCATAAGCATACGCAGACGGACATTTTCGCTTTGTGCTTCCTGAAGTTGCACAACAAGCCTCGCCTCTTCTTTCTGAAGTGCGGTAAGCGAAACGCGTGACCACAAAACAGAGGTGAAAAGACCGACAAGCACAACGGCAATGCCGATAATCTTCACTGCGTGCCACGCAGATGCCTTTGCCGCTGCGCCGGTCTGCTGTTTGCTTACGGGCTGAGGCTTTTTCTTTGCCTGTTGCTTTCTGACAGGCTGTTTCCTTTCGGGCACGGGGGGCTCGACGGGAGCCTGTACGGGCTGTCTGACGGCAGAGCCTTCAAAAAGTGAAAAATCATATTCGGGAATAGGGTTGTATGAAGCCACTGCCATCACACCTCTCTTTCTGCAAGTTTTTCCACTGTGCGAAGCCTTGCGCTGCGGCTTCGCGGATTATCTTCAATCTCTTTCTCACTCGGCGATATCGCCTTTTGCACCTTGCCCGCTGCGGTTTTTCCGCAAACACAAACGGGGAAGCTTTTCGGGCACGTGCAACCCTTTGTAAATGAGGCGAATGTGTTTTTCACAATTCTGTCCTCAAGTGAATGGAAGGTTATTATACTGAGCCTTCCACCGACTTTCAGGCTGTCAAACAAATCCTCAACCGCCTGCGACAGCCCCGTTAATTCATTGTTGATAAATATTCTGAGAGCTTGGAACGTGCGGCGCGCAGGGTGACCGTCACGCCTTGCGGCGGCGGGCATTGCGCTTTTGATGATTTCGGCAAGCTCCAAAGTTGTTTCAATGGGTTTCTTTTCCCTTTCGCGGCAAATGGCACGCGAAATTGACGGAGCAAATTTTTCTTCACCGAAATCAAAAATGATTTTTTGCAGCTGTTGCTGTGAAAGTGTGTTCACCGCCTCTGCCGCACTCATACCTTCAAGGCTCATACGCATATCAAGCGGTGCATCGTTGTGAAACGAAAAACCTCTTTCTGCCGTATCAAGCTGATAAGAACTGACGCCGAGGTCGGCGAGAATACCGTCAACACGGTCAACCGACCTTGCCGCAAGTATTTCTCTGATGTTAAAAAAATTATCATGAACTACCGTGACGTTGCGGTTTTCACCGAAACGACGGCAGAGATTCTCGATTGCCTGCGGGTCGCGGTCAATTGCGAAAAGACAGCCATCCGTGAGTCTTTCCGCAATGGCGGAAGAATGTCCGCCCCCGCCCGCAGTGCAATCAACATACAAGCCATCCTTCTGTATGTTGAGCGATTCTATGCTTTCGTTGAAAAGTACCGGTATATGATGAAATTCCATAGCAAATTATTAAAGACTGACGTCGTCGAGATTTTCTTTCGGGTTTTCGAGGGTGCCGTATTTTGCATCCCACGCATCAAGGTTCCACAGTTCAATTCGGTTGCCTACACCGACAACATAAACATCATCGGGAAGGTTGGCGTAGTTTCTGAACTTGTCCTTGATTGTGACCCTGCCCTGCTTGTCGGGTTTTGTGTTGTAAGCGTTGCTTGAAATCTGCCTTTGCGCCTGCGCAAGGGCAACGCCGCTGCGGCTCTGGTAAACTCTTTCGCAGTAGGCCTTCCACTCTGCAACGGGATAAATGACAAGATAGCGGTCATTTGTGACGGGGGGCGCAAACACAACCAGGTCTTCACCGAGCTCTGCCCTGAGAGTTGCAGGTATTGCGACTCTGTTCTGTCCGTCAAACGGACGGATGCCGTCGCCCCTGATATCTATATCAGACACTGATTTTCGCCCTCCTTTCCGCAAAAAACTTGTCCGACTTGTGAAATCGGGTTATTTTTCAACTATTTTAACCTTTTTTCCACTTTCTTACCCTGTAAGTATAATATAGCAAAAAAAATAATTCAAGGGCTTTTTATAAAAAAACAGAATTTTTCTGAAAAAATTTTTATACTTTCGTGGCATTAAAAGAGCTCGACCACAACATATAGTAGTGACAAATCTTCACATTTTTCGACAAACACGAATTTCACCCGAAAGACGGAATTCCGACACGGCTTCACTGTGCAAAAAGGGTACAAAAAAAGCCCCGGAAAATCCGGAGCTTTATCTTTGAATATGTACTTTTTACGGCAAAACCCGAGACAATCAGCCTTCGTAATCGTCGGCGTTTTCCCAGTTGTGCCAGACAGCCTGAACGTCGTCGTTATCTTCAAACATTTCAAGCATTTTACCCATATTTTTGATTGTGTCGGGGTCGGTAAGTGCAGTGTAGGTTGAAGGAACATATTCAACCTCTGCCGAAACGAAAGAATATCCCTTTGCTTCAAGTGCTTCACGCACTGCGCCGCAATCTGTCGGCTCGGTACGGATTTCAAAAACGCCGTCTTCCGTAAGGAAATCAACAGCACCTGCTTCAAGAGCATCTTCCATCAGCTGATCCTCGTCAACGTCTTCCTGCTCAACAAGAATAACGCCCTGCTTGCTGAACATAAAGGAAACGCAACCGCTCTGGCCCATATTTCCGCCGTACTTGTCAAAATAGTGACGCACGTCGCCCGCAGTTCTGTTGCGGTTATCGGTAAGAGCTTCAACAATCACGGCAATGCCGTTGGGGCCGTAGCCCTCATAGACGATTTCTTCGTAATCGGCGCCGCCGGTTTCGCCGGCAGCCTTTTTGATGATTCTTTCAATGTTGTCGTTGGGTACGTTGTTGGCTTTTGCCTTTGCAATGACATCCTTCAGCTTTGAGTTGGAAGCGGGGTCGGGACCGCCCTCACGGACAACAACGGCAATTTCACGGCCGATTTTGGTGAAAACCTTGGCGCGCTGATTGTCGGTTTTTTCCTTTTTGCGTTTAATTGTACTCCATTTTGAATGGCCTGACATTAAGAAAACCTCTCTTTATAAAATGAATTTAACTGAAATATTATACAACACTATATCAAACCGTGTCAAGTGCCGCTTACAGCTTCTTTTTGAAGCCCTTGCCGAGAATTTCACTTGCCTCACTGACGATTGTGAAAGTCTTGTCATCCGTCTTGCGGACAATTCTCATAATTCCCGCAACTTCACTGCTTCGCACAACACAGACAAGCATATGCTTTTTCTCGCCTGTGTAAGCACCCTCAACCGGAACGATTGAAACGCCGCGGGGTGTCTGGCTTGTGATTGCAGCGGCAACCTCGTCAGCCTTCCCGGTAACAATCATAAGCATTTTTCCGTTTGCCGTGCCGTAAATTACAGAGTCGATTACCTTTGTGCTGGCAAAAATAAGAATCGCGGCATAAAGCGCACTTTCAATACTGCCGAAAACAACTGCACCAAGCAAAACAACCGCCGCATCGGCAGCAAGCAGAACTTTACCGATTGAAATATGCGGCCAACGCTGGTGAACAAGTCTGCTGACAATATCCGTGCCACCGCTTGTCGCACCCGTGATGAGCACAATGCCGAGACCCGCGCCGCTTAAAACACCTGCAAAAATTGCCGCAAGCAGTTTGTCACCGTGGTAGGGAGGAATTATGAATCCCCACACGTCAAGCGCAATTGAAAGCATTGTTGTGACCCACAGTGTGCTGACAATGAACTTTTTGCCGATAAAAATTGCTGCAAGAATAAAAAGCGGAACGTTTATTATAAAGTTTGCCACACCGATAGGCACATCAAAAAGATAATTGGCGACAACAGCCAGACCTGTGGCGCCGCTTTGCGCAATCTCATTGGGTGCGGAAAAAGAATTGACCGCAATGGCATAAAGCGAGCAACCGGCAAGCCAAATTATATTATTTTTAAGAAATTCTTTTACCGTTTTGCGTGAAGGCATTGACGGTTTTTTAAATTTCCCCATCAACCGTCACACTCCTCTCTCATAATTACATCAAACAGCTCGTTTATTCTGTCTGTTTTGCCGTTAAGATAAAGCCATCCGAACAAAGCCTCAAGTCCCGTTGCGACGTGATATTGCGCACTTGAAGCGTTTTTCGGCACTCCGCCCGTGTGCGCATTTCTGCCACGCTTGAAAACCGCCTGTTCTTCCTCACTGAGCATATCCGAAATGACGTCATACGCCTTTGCCTGCGCAGGGGCACAGACCATTTTTGAGGCAAGGGCGTGCAGCTGACTGACGGGGCGGTTTGCCTTGCCGACAAGATATTCACGCACAAGCAGGTCAAACACCGTGTCACCGACAAAAGCAAGCGGTAAGGGGCTGAGCGATGAAACGTTTATATTTTGATTTTCGGTTATTTTCAAAGAATATCCCTCCGAGGATTATCAGAAAACAAAGTCAAATTCAAGGTCATAAATGGAAACTGTGTCGCCCTCATTTATCCCCTCTTTGATAAGTGCGTCAATTATTCCGCTTGAAACAAGCAGACGCTGGAAATACTGCAAAGACTCGTAATCGTCAAGGTCAGTGCGCTGTAAAACCTTGAGAAGCCAGGGAGCTTCAACAAAATAAACGTCATCCTCAACGGTGATTTTATAGCCCGTTTCCTGCTTTTTCTCAAACATTTCAACGGGAATTTCTTCACTTTCGTATTTTTTTATGGGCGGCAGAGTTTTAAGCAAACCCCACACGGCATTTATTACGTCTTTCGTACCCTCGACAATGGGTGCGCACATTGTGAAATACTGATAGCCTCTGCTTTCAAAATATTCTTTAAGCGTTGCAAGCTGTTCGTCACTTGCAAGATCAATTTTGTTTGCAACAACAATCTGGGGTCTTGTGGCAAGCTGGGGGTCGAATTTTTCAAGCTCACCGTTTATGATATTGAAATCTTCAATCGGGTCTCTGCCTTCACTGCCTGCGGCGTCAACAATGTGAACAAGCATACGGCAACGCTCAACGTGGCGCAGAAACTCGTGACCGAGACCTATTCCGTCGCTTGCACCCTCGATAAGGCCGGGAATATCTGCCATAACAAAGGAATTGCCCTCACCCATTGAAACAACGCCGAGAACAGGTGTGATTGTTGTGAAATGGTAGTCGGCAATAATAGGCTTTGCCTGACTGACAACCGAGATAAACGTTGATTTACCGACATTCGGGAAGCCGAGCAGGCCGACATCAGCAAGCAGTTTGAGTTCAAGGCTTACCTCCCACTCTTCACCGGGTGTGCCGTTTTTTGCAAAACGGGGCACCTGGCGTGTGGGTGTGGCAAAGTGGGGATTTCCCCAGCCGCCCTTGCCGCCCTTTGCAGCGATAAAAGGCTCATCTGAGGACATATCCGACATAACAACGCCGCTTTCAACCTCACGGATTACGGTACCTCTGGGCACACGGATAACAAGGTCCTCACCTCGCCTGCCGTTTTTGCGGCCGCCTGAGCCGTTTTCACCGTTGGGCGCAGTGTATTTTCTTTTGTATCTGAAATCGGCAAGTGTTGAAAGATTGTCATCTACCTGAAAAACAATATTTCCGCCTCTGCCGCCGTCGCCGCCGTCGGGACCGCCTGCGGCAACATACTTTTCGCGTCTGAAACTTACGGCACCGTTGCCTCCGCTTCCTGCTTTGATTTTGATTTTAGCTACATCTACAAACATTGTTCCGTTCCTTATATTACATTATTTTATTACTTATTTATATTTTCACCGTCGGGTGCGATTTTTATTATTACCAGCTCGGGCGGATTATAAAAACGGGGCAGATTCCGGAATTCCCGTGTCAGTCCCCTGCCGACAATAAGGGTGCGTGAGCCTACTTTGTATTCACCGCCGAGATAGTCGGAGAAAAGCTGCATTTCGGGAGAAATCAGACCGTTTAAAACGCCGGGAATTCTTGCAAGACCGCCGTGAGTGTGACCGCAGAGAATAAGGTCGGATTCAAAGCGACAATAATCCTCCACATAACGCGGACGGTGAGTGACAAACGCAGTGAAAGCATCGGGGTCGGCTTTTTCATAAGCCGCATTTGACTGGTCGGTCATTTTCTGAAAGCCGACATAAAAATCGTCGCAGCCGTAAAGATTTATCTTTTGCGCCCTGACATCAAGTGTGACACAGTTGCCGTCAAGGATTGTCACACCCATTTCTCTGATTTCCTCTTTTATTCTGTCAACTCCGTCGGAATAAAACTCGTGGTTACCCGTGACGTAAGCACACGGATATTTTGCCGCAAGGGCAGCCATAAACTCACGTGTGTCGGAATTTTCAGCCTGCGCAACGCTTTCAAACATATCGCCGCCGAAAATCACCGCATCAGGATTCTGTGCATCAATCGCCGCAGTAAGTTCACACTGGTTTTCACCGAAAACGGTTGTGTGAATATCGCTGACAAAGGCAAGCGTGATTTCGCCGCTCACCTTTTCGGTGGGCACGGTGTAGGTGCGCACGACAAGGTCATTGTCAAGCCCGGGCAGAGTCAGTGTTGCCGCAAGCGCAAGCGCCGCAGTGACAGACAGTATGATTTTTCTTCTTTTCTTGCCTTTCATAAACCTCAACTGCGGTAAACCGCAAAGCTCCTTAACATAAAAATCAACAGATAAACGTACACTGCCTCTATTATAATCATTTAAATATTATCACACATTTTCCCTGTGTTCAAGTTTTATTTGTCCGCAAAAACGTTTTTGGGTTGATTACACAAAAAAAATATGATAAATTGTTCTCAGAATATAAAAAAGGAATGACAGACATGAAGATAAAGAAAACTTTTTGCGCTCTTCTCTGCTTTGCTCTTATTGCCGTGTGTGCCTTTTCTTCCGCCGCCGAGGTGCAGAAAAGCAACACAACCGCCCCCGCACCCGACCCCACAACGTGGGCGGCAGTTGACGGGCTGGGCAGAACTTTGCCCGATTACGCAGACGTCGGCGGTAAAAACGCAGAAAAAGAAGTGGGCGTTTTTTACTGGACCTGGCACTACAACTGGGCAACAACTCATGCACCGAAAAACACCCGCGAAATCCTTGACCTTTACCCCGAAGCGGTCAACGATTTTTCTCACCCTGCGTGGCAGAATACTTATTCGCAATATCCGCATTACTGGGATACTCCCCTTTACGGCTACTACACGGAATTTGACAGCTACGTGTTAAGGCAACACGCCGAAATGCTTGGCGACGCAGACGTTGACGTAATCATTTTCGACTGCACAAACGCAACGGAAACGTGGATACCCGGCACGCTCAACCTTTTCAGAGTTTTTGCAGATGCAAAGGCAGACGGCATCAACGTGCCTCAGGTTGCTTTTATGTTAAGCTTCGGTGACAGCAAGCTCAACACAATCAAATTAAAGCAGCTTTACAAGGATATTTATTCCGTCGGTCTTTACAAAGACCTCTGGTATTACCGTGACGGAAAGCCGCTGATCATGAGCAATGAAGGTTATATCACTGCCGACGGCGAAGATGCTGAAATTCTTGACTTTTTCACTTTCAGATACAACGAGCCGACCTACTTTGCCGACGACACACGCCCGGATGATAAAACGTGGGGGTGGTGCTCGGTTTATCCTCAGACCAAATACGGCAAAAAACTTTTCCCCTATTCGGTTGAGCAGATGTGTGTTTCGGTTGCGCAAAATGCAAATTATGACACGCTTTGCGCAATGAATGACCCTGACGGCGGCGTACGCGGCAGAAGCTACACACTCGGCGATTATTCTTATTCATACACATACGCAGGCAAAACTGTAAACGCAACCTGCGATATGGAGAATTCTCTGCTTTACGGTCTGAATTTCCAGCAGCAGTGGGATTATGCGCTGGAAATTGACCCCGATTTTATTTTTGTGACGGGTTGGAATGAGTGGATTGCAGGCAGACACGAGGAGTGGATGGAAACGGAAAACGCCTTCCCCGACCAATTCAGCCCCGAGTACAGCCGTGACATTGAGCCTTCGGCAGGCGTGCTCAAGGATTATTACTATTATCAGCTTGTCGCAAACATCCGTGCTTTCAAAGGCGTTTCGGCACCTGCAACGGCAAATCCGAAAAAAACAATCGACATAGCCGCAGGTCTTTCACAGTGGGATAACGTAAAACCCGAATATATCCACTACACAGACAGTAACGCCGTGCGCGACTGCGACGGTTGGCTCGGCACACACTACGCAAACGACACTCTTATAAACGATATCGTAGGCGCCAAGGTTGCTTATGACGACAGCAATGTTTATTTTCTTGTAAACACGGCAGACAAGCTTGTCTTATCCGATGCAAACAACCGTATGGCACTTTTTATCGACACGGATGAAAGCGGCATTTCTCCAAACTGGGAAGGCTTTGAATTTGCCGCACTTTATAACCCCGACACAAACTGTTATGATGTTGTAAAATCAACGGGCGGTTGGCAATCCGTAACCGTCGGCACCGCCGATTACACCTCTGACGGCAAATCGCTCATGCTTTCAGTCAGTCGCAAGAGTCTCGGACTTGAGGGTGAGAAAGTAAAATTCAACTTCAAGTGGCTGGACAATGTACCGCTTGACGGCGATATCCTTGCCGTTTATAAAAACGGAGACTCGGCACCCGGCGGCAGGTTTGCCTTTGTTTTTGATTCAGAGGCAACCGAAACGGCAAGCAACGGTAAATACGGAAAGTCATTCCTTAAAAATGCAATTGAAAGCATAAGAAAAATCGTGAAATTCGAAATCTGCGAATACTTTAAAGAAACTTGGTTCGATTTGCATTTTATCCGTTGACAAATGTTATAAATATTGTTATTATTAACACGCACATGTTAGAAATTGTTACTTTTTAACATTTTGCGTGTTAATTTCTTTTTTTGCGAGGTGAAATATGAGTTATCAGCGCAGAGAAAAAATTCTTGAAATTTTAAAGCGAAACGGCACCGTGATGCTGCACGACCTTGAAAAGATTTTCCCCGACATTTCTTCAATGACGCTCAGGCGTGACCTTGAGTTTTTTGAAAAGCTCGGCGAAATCGTACGCATCAGGGGCGGTGCAAAATATATAAAGTCGCTCACCCCTTCGCAAGAGGATGTCTATGAGCTCAGGGAAATCAAAAATCAGGCAGCAAAGGAGCACATTGCCGCACTTGCCGCCGCTTATGCCGAAGACGGCCGCTCAATTTATATTGACTCGGGCACAACGGGAATGTATCTTGCCCGCGCCCTGCCCGACGCGCCGTTTTCAATTGTGACAAGCGGCCCCAACATTGCCGTTGAGCTTTCAAAAAAATTCAAGCCCGCAATTGCTCTTGTCGGCGGTTTCATCAACCGCACAACGCTTTCCGTTTCGGGCTTGCAGTCAACCGAATTTTTAAAAGATTTCAACATCGACATCGCTTTCATCGCCGCCTCTGCCTTTTCGGCAAGCGACGGATTCACCTGCGGCAACAAAAGCGAGTGCGAGCTGAAAAAAAAAGTCATTGCAAAGGCAAAGAAAACAATCATTCTTGCCGACAGCACAAAATTTGACAAAACAATGCCATTCACATTTGCACACCCCGAAAAAGTTTCGGTGCTTATAACGGAAAAGCAGGTTTCAGACGAAATTGCCGCCGTCGCAAAGAAATCGGGCATGAAAGTGGAATGGTAATAAAAAACGGTAATAATTAATTTTACATATAGGAGGAAACACTATGGCAACGCCAGTAATGATGCCGAATGTCGGCATAACGGTTGAAACCTGTATTCTCACACAGTGGTGCAAAAAGCCGGGTGAAACCGTCAACGAGGGCGAAATTCTTTTTGTCTATGAAACAGACAAATCAACATTAGAGCAGGAAGCCCCCTGCTCAGGCACGGTGCTTGTTCACTTTTTTGACGAGGATGACGATATTCCCGTAATGACAAACGTCTGCGTTATCGGCAACCCCGGTGAAGATTTTGAAGAATTCCGTCCCGCTTCATCACAGGAAAAATCAGCAACACCCGCCGAAGCCCCCAAGGCTGAAGCTCAGGCACCTGCCGCACAGACAGCTCAGCCCGTTTTCACCCCTGCGGCAATCCCTGCCGACGGTATAATCAAAGCTTCCCCCAGAGCAAAAGCTCTTGCAAAGAAAATGGGTCAGGATATCCGCTATGCAAACGGCACGGGTCCCAACGGCAGAATTATTGAAAGAGACGTGCGTGCACTTGCCAAGGCAGCAGGGCTCAGCGGCAGCTACGCCGACCTTCCCGCCGCAGACAGAGGTGCGGCTGATTACAAGGACGAAAAGATGCCCAATATCCGCCGCACAATTGCAAAGCAGATGGCTCTTTCTCTGCAGACCGCCGCTCAGCTTACCCACACACTCAGCTTTGACGCAACGGACATTCTCAATTTCAGAAAACAAGTCAAAGCAAACGGCGAGGCAATGGGCTACGGCAACATCACACTCAACGACATTATTCTTTTTGTTGTTTCACGCGTACTCGTAAAGCCCGAGCACCGCGCTCTCAACGCACACCTGCTTGAGGGTGACGTTATGAGATATTTCGACAACGTTCACATGGGCATTGCCGTTGACACACCCCGCGGTCTTGTTGTACCGACGCTTCGTAACTGTAATAAGAAATCACTCAACGAAATTTCAAACGAATCAAAGGCTCTCGCCGCCGCCTGCAAGGGTGGTAATATGAGTCCCGACATTCTGCAGGGAGGAACATTCACCGTTTCCAACCTCGGCGCTTTCGGCATTGAGCATTTCACTCCCGTGCTCAACATTCCGCAAACCGCAATTCTCGGCGTCAACACAATCACAACACAGATTAAAATTGTTGACGGTCAGTTAAGAACATATCAGGCAATGGGTCTTTCACTCACTTATGACCACAGAGCAGTTGACGGCGGCCCCGCTTCAAGACTGCTTGCCGACCTTAAGGAAGCACTTGAAAACTTCACTGCCTTTTTAAAAGAACAGGAGGGTAAATAAATGCAGCTTTTTGATCTGGTAATTCTCGGCGGCGGCCCCGCAGGCTACAATGCCGCAGAAAAAGCGGCGGCAAACGGTCTTAAAACCGCCGTGATTGAAAAAAGAGCCCTTGGCGGCGTTTGCCTCAACGAGGGTTGTATCCCCTCAAAATCACTGCTTTACTCAGCCAAGATTTTTGACTACGCCAACCACGGCGACAAATACGGCGTTACCGTGACAGGTGCCGCAATCGACCAGAAAGCAGTTGTCGCAAGAAAGAACAACGTTGTCAAATCTCTTGTCGCAGGCATCGGCATGAAAATGAAAAAGCACGGTGTTACGGTTGTCAATGCAGAGGGTGAAATCCTCGGCAGAACCGAAAACGGCTTTGAGGTTGCCGCAAACGGCGAGGTTTATGCAGGCAAATATATGCTTATCGCAACAGGCTCCGCTCCCGTCATTCCTCCCCTGCCCGGTCTTCGCGAGGGCGTGGAAAGCGGCTTTGTCATGACAAACCGTGAGGTGCTTGACCTTGAAGAAATCCCCGCAAACCTTGTTGTCATCGGCGGCGGCGTAATCGGTCTTGAAATGGCTTCTTACTATAACTCCGTTGGCTCAAAGGTCACCGTTATTGAAATGCTTGACCATATTGCAGGCAATACAGACAGCGAAATTGCAAAGAAACTTCAGTCAAATTACGCCAAAAAAGGCGTTGAATTCAAACTCGGTTGCAAGGTCACTATTGTCGGTACAGACAGCGTAACTTACGAAAATGCAAAGGGCGAAACCGAAACTGTGGCAGCTGACAAGGTGCTTTGTTCAATCGGCAGACGCGCGGTGACACAGGGCTTCGGTCTTGAAAAGCTCAACGTCGAGCTTGAAAAGGGCGCAATCAAAACCGACGGACAGATGAAAACAAACGTTGCAGGTCTTTATGCCGCAGGCGACGTCAACGGCATTTCAATGCTCGCACACACCGCTTACAGAGAGGGTGAGGTTGCCGTCAACAACATTCTCGGCAAGCGTGACCGTATGCGCTACAACGCAATCCCCGCCGTTATTTACACAAATCCCGAGGTTGCCTGTGTCGGCGAAACACTTGAAAGCGCAAAGGCAAAAGGAATGGACGCTGTCTGCGAAAACCTGACACTGCGTTACAGCGGTCGCTACGTTGCCGAAAACGAAGGTGGCGACGGAATTGTCAAGGTTATTGCCGACAAAAACACAAACACAATCGTCGGCGTACATATGATTGGCAACTATGCCTCTGAAATCATCTACGGTGCCGCAATGATGATTGAAACTCAGATTGATATTGAAAATCTCAAAGAGCTTGTTTTCCCGCATCCCTCCGTTTGCGAGGTTATCAGGGAAGCTTTGTTTGAAATATAAGAAAGGGTGAAAAATTATGCCGAAATCACAATTTGTCGTTCCTGAGGAACAGTTTAAAGCAAGAGAAATCGAATTAAAGAATATTCCCGTTTGCCAGTACAATAAAACAATCGAAGAAGAAAAGGCAAACTACACAACCGAGGATTTCCTCGGCATGTACACCGATATGTGTGCAATCCGCGAATTTGAGTCAATGCTTCTGACAATCAAGCAGACAGGCAACTACAACGGCAAGGAATTCACATATCCCGGCCCCGCACACCTTGCTGTCGGCCAGGAAGCAACCGCTGTCGGTCAGGCTTACACACTCGAAGTTGACGATTACATCTTCGGCACCCACAGAAGCCACCACGAGGTTATTGCAAAGGCATTCTCCGCAATCAAAAAGCTTTCTGACGAAGAGCTTATCAAAATTATGGAAGAATACAACGACGGCAAAAACTATGAAGTCATCAAGAAGTATTCAAAGGCAAAAGACGTTAAGGAAATGGCAAAGGAATATTTCATTTTCGGCCTTTGCTGTGAGCTTTTTGCAAAGGATATGGGCTTCTCACGCGGTCTCGGCGGCTCAATGCACGCTTTCTTCCTTCCCTTCGGCATTTTCCCCAACAACGCAATCGTCGGCGGTGCCGCACCCATTGCAACAGGTGTTGCACTTTATAAGAAATGTAATAAAAAGAAGGGCATTGTTGTTGCCAACGCAGGCGACGGTGCAGCCGCAAGAGGTCCCGTTTATGAAGCAATGACCTTTGCATCAATGGATCAGTTCAACGATTTGTGGGAAGACGGCTACAAGGGCGGCTTACCCATTCTCTACAATTTCAACAACAACCACTACGGTATGGGCGGTCAGACCCGCGGCGAAACAATGGGTTACGGCGACCTTGCAAGACTCGGCTGCATCAATCAGAATCAGATGCACGTTGAGCGCATCAACGGTTGGAACGTTCTTGCCGTTATCGACGCTTACAAGCGCAAGAGACCTCTCCTCGAAGAGGGCAAGGGTCCCGTTATGCTTGACGTTGTCACATACCGTTTCTCAGGTCACTCCACATCCGACGCCAGCAGCTACCGCACCAAGGAAGAAGTTGACGAGTGGGCAAAATATGACCCCATTGAAATCTTCCCCACCGAGCTTGCCGCCGCAGGCATTGCAACAAAAGAAGAACTTGACGCAATGAGAGAGGCAGTTATCGACCGCAACAGAAGAATGTTTGAACTTGCATCAGACCTTGAGGTTGCACCCTACACCGATTACGACAAAGAGCCTGACTTCATTGAAAAGGTTATGTTCAGCAACAAAAAGATTGCAAAAATGGATGACAGACCCGTTGAAGTAAACGAATCCAAAGAAAACAACGAGCGTTACAAGAAGATTGCAAAAACCGCACGTTATGCATTCGACGCTGACGGTAAGGCTCTGCCCAAGGCAAGAGTTTTCAACATCCGTGACGGTCTTTTCGAAGCAATTGCAAATAAATTCTACGAGGACCCCACCCTTATTTCCTACGGTGAAGACGTAAGAGACTGGGGCGGTGCATTCGCCGTTTACCGCGGTCTTTCCGAGGCTCTGCCTTATCACCGTATGTTCAACTCCCCCATCGCAGAGAGCGCAATCGTCGGCTCCGCCGTCGGCTACGCACTTGCAGGCGGCAGAGTTATTGCCGAGCTTATGTACTGCGACTTCATCGTCTGCTCCGGCGACGAGGTATTCAACCAGATGGCAAAATGGCAGGCAATGAGCGCAGGCAAGCTCAACATGCCCTTCGTTCTCCGTGTTTCCGTCGGTTCAAAATACGGCGCACAGCATTCTCAGGACTGGACATCACTTTGCGCACACGTTCCCGGCCTTAAAGTTGTTTACCCCGTAACTCCTTACGATGCAAAGGGTCTTATGACAGCTGCTCTGAACGGCACAGACCCCGTTGTTTTCTTTGAAAGCCAGAAGCTTTACGATATGGGTGAACGCTTTGTCGAAGGCGGCGTTCCCGTTGAGGATTACGAGGTTGAATTCGGTGAGCCTGCAATCCGCCGTGAAGGTAAGGATGTCACAATCCTCACCATCGGCGCAACCCTCTACACCGCTCTTGATGCCGCAAAAGAGCTTGAAAAATACGGCGTAAGCGCAGAGGTTATCGACGCACGCTCCATCGTTCCTTTCAACTACGAAAAGGTTATTGAATCCGTAAAGAAGACAGGCAGAATCGTTCTTGCAAGCGACGCCTGCACAAGAGGCAGCATCCTCAACGATATGGCACAGAACATCACCGCTCTTGCCTTTGATTATCTTGATGCTCCCCCCGTTATTGTCGGCGCACAGAATTGGATTACACCCGCTTTCGAGTATGACAAGGAATTCTTCCCGCAGGTCAGCTGGTTTGTTGATGCAATCCACGAAAGACTGCTTCCCCTTGAGGGCTACGTTGCACAGAAGAGCTACACCGACGGTGAACTGCTCAGAAAAGCTAAAAAAGGTATCTAAAAGAATTATGGGAAGGGCTTTTTGCCCTTCCCTATTTAAAAATTATGAAAATTATTCTCAACACCTGCACAAATCCTTATTTCAACCTTGCACTTGAGGAATATCTGCTTTACCGCACCGACTACGAGGTTTTTATGCTGTGGCGTAACTCCCCCTCAATAATCGTCGGCAGAAATCAGAACACTCACGCTGAGATAAATTCTTTATATGTCAACGAGAACAAGCTGCCCGTTGTTCGCAGAATGAGCGGAGGCGGTGCGGTTTTTCACGACCTGGGCAACATAAATTTCACTTTCATCAAAAAGAAAAATGACAATGATTTCAACAATTATGCCTTGTTTTGCGCACCCGTTATAAAAGCTCTTGCCAGCCTCGGAGTTACGGCAGAGCTTTCGGGCAGAAACGATTTGATAATTGATGGCAAGAAATTTTCGGGCAATGCTCAGCACGCACACGCTGACCGTATCATGCACCACGGCACGCTGATGTTTGACACCGA
This sequence comes from Acutalibacteraceae bacterium, assembly GCA_045595825.1. Classification (GTDB taxonomy): domain Bacteria; phylum Bacillota; class Clostridia; order Oscillospirales; family Acutalibacteraceae; genus CAG-177. The sequence continues at coordinate 31,365 of JAZOBD010000066.1, read as the reverse complement.
TATTCAGAAACTGACAGACGCGCTCAACGTAAATCCTCTTAAAATTCAGAGCAAGGGCATAAAATCCGTCAGAAGCCGTGTGACAAATATTTCCGCTCACCTGCCCTCACCGCTCACGGCAGAAGAATTCATCAACCGTCTTCTCGGATGTGTAGAAGGGGAAAGCTATACTCTTTCACCAGCCGATATTGCCGCCGCACAAAAGCTTTGCGACGAAAAATATTCAACGCACGAGTGGAATTACGGCTACAAAAAAGAATTCACCGTAAAGAAAGAAAACCTTTTGCCGCAAGGTTGTTTTGATGTTGAGATGAATATTGAAGATGAAAGAATCAGAGAAATCCGCATTTTCGGCGATTTTTTCATTGAGGGCGACATTTCAGTGCTTGAAGCCGCACTGACGGGCACTCCTTATATGCCCGAGGCAATTGCCGATGCACTCGGCACGGTTGACACAGCGGCACTTTTCCCCGGCATTGATAAAAAAACACTCGTTTCGCTTGTAATTTGATACGCCTGCGTGTTATTATATAAATCAACGAGGTGATGGTATGCTTATCGGTGTCTGTTCTTCGGATTTTAAAAGAAGCAATGCCGCTGATTTGTTTGAAAAAGTCAGGAATCACGGCTTTGAGATTTTGCAATTCGGCTTTGCAAGCATTACCGAAACAGATTTTGTTCCCGACAGAAAAATTGAACTGCCGCCCGAAATCCCCGCAAAGGCACTTGCCGCGGTTGAAATCAATTCGGCAAAGACAAACATCCCCGTGCAAGTAATCAACGGCACGTTCAACATGGCGCACCCCGACGGAGAAATTCGTACCGAGGGTATCCGCAGAATGGAGATTCTGTGCAAAGCAGCAAAAGAGCTCGGTTGCCCGTTTATCTCACTTTGCTCGGGCACACGAAACGCCGCCGACCTTTGGCGGTATTCGCCTGAAAATCACACGGTTGAAGCGCGGAACGATATGCTTGACACGGTGTTGCGTTGCACCGAAATTGCCGAAAAACATGGCATCACGCTTGCCGTTGAAACAGAGCGTGGCAACATTATCGACACACCCGAGGCGGCAAGAAAGCTGCTTGACACGGTCAATTCCGAAAGGCTTAAAATGATTCTTGACTGCGCCAACCTTTTCCACAACGGCAGAGCAAAAAAAGAATTTGTGCGTGAGGAAATCGCAAAGGCGTTTGATTTTTTCGGCAAAGACATTGTCGTTGCACACGGCAAAGATGTCAGCGACGATGATGAAATCAGATTCGTTCCAACGGGCGAAGGAATTGTTGATTTCGGCTTTTTCATTGAAAAGCTGAATGAATACGGCTACAAGGGAGATATGTTCCTGCACAGCATTTTTGATGAAACGAAAATGCAGACGGGAATCAATGTAATAAAGAAAGGTACGGTAAACTAATGAAAATTGCCAACACTTACTCAGACAAATTCAACATTGATGCTCAGGCGGAATATTCCGTGCGCGGCATCACAAAAATCTGCAACAAAATCGGCCCCCGTCAGCCCGGCTCACCCGAAGAATTAAGGGCACAGCAGTGGATGGCAAAGGACCTTAAAAATTACTGTGAAGAGGTCACAACCGAAGAATTCACCGTTCACCGCCAGGCTTTCATGGGCTTCATCCCCTTCACCGTCGCCTGTGCGATTGCAAGCGTTTTCCTTTTCGGCTTTGTCAACCCCATCATTGCGGCAATCGTCGTAGTTATCGGTGCAATTCCGCTTGTGCTTGAATTCGGAATGTACAAAAGATTCATCGACCCCCTTTTCAAAGGCTACCCCAGCCACAACATTATTGCAAAAAGAAAGCCCAAGGGCGAAACTAAGCGCCGCATCATTATTGTCGGCCACGCCGACAGCCAGTATGAATGGACACTCAACTACCTTCTCGGCGGCGTCGGTATGAAATGCGTACTTATCCCTGCCGTTGTCGGTCTTGTTGCTGACCTGATTATTGCAATTCTCGGCATCATCTTTGCAGGCACAAACGGCGCTCTTTATTCCGAAAAAGCTCACGGCTTCATGGTTTTCGCTTTCATCGTCGGCTGTGTATTCATCCCCTTCCAGCTTGCATTCCTCGCTTTCCAGAGCCGCACAAAGAGCGTACCCGGCGCAAACGATAACCTGACGGGTTGCTACGTAGGTATGGGCGTTGTAAAGGCTCTTGATGAGGCTGACGTCCGTTTTGAAAACACAGAGGTTGTCGTAATCTGCTCCGGCTCGGAAGAAGCAGGCCTGCGCGGTGCAAAGGACTACGTTGAAAAACACGAAGCAGAGCTCAAAGAGATTGAAACCGTTGTTATCGGCGCAGATACATTCCGTGACCTTGAAACAATCGCCGTTTATGACCGTGACCTGAGCGGCACCGTCAAGCACCACGCAGGTGCAAAGCATCTTGTTAAAGCTGCGGGCGCAAACTGCGGTTTTGACCTTAAATTTGAATCAATCTACATCGGCGGCTGTGATGCGGCAGCATTCACACAAAAGGGTATCCCCGCAACGGGCTTTGCCGCAATGGACCCCACTCCTCCCAGATATTATCACACCCGTCTTGACAATCCCGACGCACTTCGCAAGGATGCAATTGCCGCAGGTATTGAAATTATGGTTGAAACCGCCTGTATGTTTGACAAAGACGGTCTTCCCAAGGTATAATGCCGACAATTTAATATTTTTGTAACTTTTCAGATTCCTTGTTTGTAACTTTCGGTTTGTATAATACGGTTGTTCCTACGGGGAATCTGTTTTTTCATCTTTTCTGAAAGCAGGTGTGCTTTATGTACAACATTCTTGTCTGCGATGACGATATTGCCATTCTCAACTCGCTGGAAATTTATCTGCAACTTGAAGGCTACAATGTCATCAAAGCGGAAAACGGCGCTCAGGCAGTCAAAGCCGTGAGCGAAAACACGGTGCACTGCATAATTCTTGACATTATGATGCCTGGCACCGACGGATTGCAGGCGACACTGCTGATACGCAAAAAACACAACATTCCGATTATTCTGCTGTCTGCCAAAAGTGAAGACACGGACAAAATCACAGGGCTTTCATTCGGCGCCGACGATTACGTCACAAAGCCGTTCAATCCCCTTGAGCTTGTCGCACGTGTCAAATCGCAGATAAGGCGTTACACAACACTCGGCAGTATGGAAACACGTGAAAGTGTGATTACAACGGGCGGTCTGAGCCTTGACACGCAGGCAAAAGAGCTGACAATCGACGGTGAACCCGTCAGGCTGACGGCAACGGAATACGGCATTATGAAAATTCTGATGGAAAACCTCGGCAGGGTGCTTTCCTCAACGCAGATTTATGAAGCGGTGTGGAATGAGCCCGTCTATTCCTCAGAAAAAACAGTGACCGTGCACATCAGAAGAATAAGAGAGAAAATAGAAATCAACCCTAAGGAGCCAAAATATTTAAAGGTGGTGTGGGGAATTGGATACAAAATTGAAAAAATTTAACCGAAGCAAAGCCGTCAAATCAACGGTTGCCGTGCTGGCGGTTGTATTCTTCCTTATCGCAGGCTATTATGCAAGCATTTTTGCCAAAGGCTTCTTCATTTACAGTGTACAGCAATCAGACAACTACACACAGACTTACCCCTTTACGCACACGCTCGCGTGGCAGGATACCGAAAAACTTTTTTCGATGTTGCAGGTAAGGTCATACGGCTCTTCCGACGAGGCGGTAGAGGAATTTATCAACGATAATCTTGACTCGACCGTTGTTGAGTACATCAACGACCGTGAGAAAGATGCACTTGAAGCTTATAACACGCTGAAAAAATACAATTTCAAGACAATTGAAGTCATCGACCGTGTTATAATTTCGGTTGAATATAACCAATATATCTGCTATTTTGATGAGTGCGGCAACCGCATGAAGCGTATCGGCAACGATTTTTACTATTCCGACTGGGAAGAAGATGACGTGTTTGACACAACCACAACAACGGCACCGACAACAACAATGGATACAACCCTGACTGATACAACCGCTGAAAGTGAAACAAACAACGGCAACGCAACAAACACCACAACGGTTACGGTTGAATTGTCAACAACACCCGGCGATGAGTTTTGCTCGCTTATTATCGGATGCATTGAAGACCTTGAGGAATGCATGCGCTTTGATATCAGCGAAGAAACAATCAGAAATCACTATAAGAATCAGCGCCGCGGTCAGCTTTCAACTCACTATTGGGAAATGTACCACAACAGCATGAATGCTCAGTTTGACATACAAAACATTAACTATGCCCTTATCGACAGAGAAAAAGGCGTTGTCGCCACAAACTGCGGTGTCGTTGCAGAGGATACGGCCGAAACTGCTCTCAAAAAGGTCGGCGGTGACTGGCAGTGCAGTTACGTCAACGGTCAGACAAAAGTCACGGGTGGCAAAACAACGGTTGCGCCCAACACGTATTCCCTGCTTTATGAAGAAATGCTCGGCAGCTATGACAGCTCGCTTGAAAATGCAATTTCCAATGTCCTTGACCCCGACTGCGAGCTTTATTACGGCGTACCGGTAACAATTGCAGGCGTTGACACAATGGATTTCTACTCGGCACTGTCTTTCCTGGATGCAAATTTCCGTCACACACATCTTGCCGGCACAACACCGTCGCAGCTTTTGACAACGGCAATGTGGACAACGGTAATCTGCCTTGTTTTAAGCTTTGCCTGCGTCATTTTCCTTATGTGTGTCTGCGGCAAAGACAAAAACGGCGAGGTTGCCCTTTCACCGCTTGACAAGCTGTGGCCCGAGCTTCACATCGTACTCGCCCTCGGTGTAATGGCCGTCTGCGCGGCAGGCGTTGTCGGTCTTGTTGTACTCGAATATGACACTTACTCATTTTATATGAGTGAAGCCATGTGGAAGCTTTACTCAATTGCAATGCCTCATTCTTCGCTTCTGACGGCACTGCTTTGCGGCATTTTTGCCGTCTGCGGTCTTTCCTGCCTGCTTTCGCTTATCAGAAGCATCAAGGCGAAAAAATTCTTCAAAAGCTTACTCATTTATAAAATTTTAAAGCTTTCGTTCAAAGCTGTGGCTTTCATTTGCAAAAAGCTGTGGAAGCTTATTCGCTTCATTTGCAAAAAAATCAAAAAGCCGTTTGTTTATCTTTACAAAAAATTCCTTTTCCTTGTTTCAACCGATTATTCGCGCGGCAAGGGTAACCGCTTTAAAATCATCGCATCGGCGGTCATTGCCGGTTTCCTTTTCATCAACGCATGGCTTTGCTTCGCATTCGGTTGGGAAAGCGCAGAATTCCTTTTCTTCCTGTTTATGGTTCCGATAAATGCCGTCGCATTGCTTGCCGCACTTTACGGTGTGGTTTCAATTGACCGCATTATGAAAGGCGTTTATCACATCAAGCAAGGCGACCTCGACTACAAAATCAACACAACCTATATGCCGGATTTCTTAAAACGCTTTGCCGGCGACATTGCAACAATGCAGAGCGGTATGCAAAACGCAATTGAAGGTGCAGTGCGCGACCAACGGATGAAAGCGGAACTTATCACAAACGTTTCGCACGACCTGAAAACACCGCTGACGTCAATTGTCAATTACGTTGACCTGCTCAAACGTTGCGAGGTGGAAAACGAGGATGCAAAGAAATATATCGACATTCTTGAAGAAAAATCCCAGAGGATGAAAAAGCTGATTGAGGACCTTGTGGAAGCCTCCAAGGCATCAACGGGCAACATTGAAATCCACCCCATCAGCATTAACCTTTGCGAGCTGATGGTGCAGACGGTGGGCGAATACACCGAGGAGCTTGAAAAAAGCGGAATCAGCATAATTTACCGTGCACCGGAAACTCCCGTTTTCATTCTTGCAGACGGAATGAAAACCTCAAGAATTGTTGAAAACCTTTTCTCAAACGTCAAAAAATACGCAATGCCCGACACCCGCGTTTTTGTGGAAGTTTCGCAAAGCGGCAATTTCGGCACGGTAACAATCAAGAATATTTCAAAAAATCCCATTGACGTTTCAGCCGAAGAGCTTACACAGCGTTTTGTAAGAGGCGACACCTCCCGCTCAACCGAAGGCAGCGGACTCGGCCTTTCCATTGCGGAAAGCCTTTGCACTCTGCAAAACGGCAAACTTGATATATCGGTTGACGGCGATTTATTCAAAGCAACGGTTTATTTACCGCTCAATAAGTAATTTTTTTACTGAAAACTATTGCTTTTTTTGAGATAAATGCGATAATATAACCATCGTACCCATATATTTTTAAAAAAGGAGTGATAGTTTTGAACATTGATTGGAGTGTATTTATTCCCTTTGACTGGAAAGTTTTTGAATTCATCGAAAACAACATCTGGGCCGACTGGCTCACACCCATCATGAAAATCATTACTTATCTCGGAGAAGCCGGTATCATCTGGATTATCCCCGCACTTGTACTGATGTTCTTTAAAAAGACAAGAAAGGTTGGCTTTGCCGTAATCGTTTCGATTATCATTATGGCAATTCTCAACAACGTTGTTCTCAAGAGCTTGTTTGAACGTCCCAGACCGTTCAACCTGCCCGAAATGCTTGACCTCGGTTATATTTATCCCGATATGGTCGGCAGACCCGATTCTTTCTCATTCCCCTCGGGTCACACATCCTCCGCTTTTGCCTGCGCTTTCGCTTTCACGGCAGCTTCACGCAATAAGTGGGTCGGCATCGGCACTTTCCTGCTTGCCGCAGTAATGGGCTTCACCCGCCTTTACCTGCACGTTCATTATTTCTCTGACATCGCAGGCGGCATCATTGTCGGCATCATCTACGGCATTATCGGCGTTCTGCTTGCCAACTGGATTTTCCCGATTCTTGAAAAGAAAGTGTTTGCAAAGCTCGGTAAGAAAAAATAAGCAATCAAAAACGCGTCGCCAAACGGTGACGCGTTACCTTTTTCAGGTGACTGTTGAGAAAGGAAGCTGAATGACGTTTTCTTCGACCGATGGCGTACATACGGTACGTCGATGGGAGAAAAAACGGCAAACAAACAATTTGTTTGTATTTCAGCAACTTTATCGGCAGTCAAAAAAGCGTCACCAAATGGTGACGCTTTTTTTCTTTGCAATGTTAAAGTGATAATGTCCATGAACCGACACTTTCCAGATAAGCGGATTCGCCGCTACCCTTTTGCTTGTAAACCTTTTCAGAGGGAACGTCGCACATTTTAAGACCCTTTGTTGAGCCACTGTGCGCCATTACCTGAAACAGCGCAAAGGGCGGCAGAATCAGCGGAACGAAGAAGTCACCCGTAACCGCATTCCAGACCGTGAAGGCAAAGCCCATACAGTTCATGTACAAGCCCCACATATTGGGATAGCTGAACAACGCGTTGTTCAGTCTTTCCAAACCTGCGGCATCAAGCTCGGTTGTGACACGGGTGCAGTCATAAAAATCTTCGTCACGGTTTGTGCGGTAACTTTCAAGGTTATAGTAAATACCCCAACCGTCAAAAACCGAGAAAGAGAACGTGCCCATTGACACACCCTCGCCCACAGGCACGGTGTAAAGACCGACCTGAATCGGCTCATCGGAAAGATTTTCGACATAAAGCCAGGTGTGACCCGAAACGGGCCAGACATAAACCTGCGACGCAAGCGTCAGCGTGGCAATCACGCCGTCGTTGTCGTCTTGCTCCGTATCCTCCGGCACGGTGATTTCATCCGATAAAGATTCATCACCGCCCGGCAACTCCTCTGTTGCAAAAGCAGTGGGAACAACCGAAAGAAGCATTACAGCTGCCAGCAGAAAAGCAAGAATTCTTCTTATTTTGCCGTTTTTCATAAATCACGCCTCAAATCAGAAAATTCTGCTGAATGTTTCGTTGATGTAGTTATAATATGTACCGATAACACCGCCAACGCTTTCATAAACCTCATCAAAGGTGGGGAAAACCGAGAAAATGGGATCAAGGTAGATGTAAAGATCTGTGCCGTAGTAAAGGGCATTGAATACACCGCTGACAGGATTGAAAACGTCGGTGTAGTGAATCATTTTTGTTTCATATTCCCAAGGATCAGACTCGTTAATTGTGAAAAGGCGGCAACCACGGACGGTGTATCTGCCGTAAGAGCTGAAAGTCATGCCGGGCGTGCAGATGATGTCAACGCCCTTGTAATCTGCAACATATTCATTGATGTGGTCGTGTCCGCAAACAGTTGCAAGCACGTCGCCTCTTTCAAGGAAAGCGGCCATCTCACCGCCGTTTGTATTTGAGGGGCAGGGACCTTCAAGCAAAAAGCCTTCAACATCAGCATCCTTATCAAAAAGAAGATAATAATTCTGGCCGTTGTAGTTTGCTGTGATGTCGCTTTCAAGGTCACATTCCCACATAAGCTCATAAATTTCGGGAACAACAATGTGCTGGAAAGCAATTGAGGGAACAAGACCGCCGTTTTCAGCTTCAAGCTTCTTGGAGGTTTCTTTGTACCAATTGATCTGATCCTCGTGAACGTAATCGTAACCGCCGTTGACCTCGTCGTAGGTGTTGGAGTCAATCATCCAGACGTTGAATGCAACCTTTTCACCGTCAGAGGAAAGAACGGGCAGGCTGTTGTTTGCACAACCTGTAAGTTCAGGATTATCGTCGGTGCTAAGGCAACCGGGATAGGTCTGATAAATTGCAAGCTGCTCTTCCTTTGAAGCAGCGCCCTCATCATCATGATTGCCGAAAGTAACTGCAAAGGGAATTGAACGCTCAACAATGGGAGCCATAAAAGCTGCAATTGCAGCCTCAGCCTCTTCAAGTGTTTCGCAGCTGCCGCCTGCAATGTTGTCACCAGTAAGTACAACAAGGTCGGGGTCAGCTTTGTCAAGAATTTTGCTGAGTGCCTTAATCATTGCGGGGTAAGGCATCTCTGAGTCCTGCAAATCGGCAACCTGCAAAATTTTAAATTTGCCGGTTTTGCTGAATTGCAGTGCGGCTGTGTCTTCATCCGCAGCAAAAGCGGGCACGAAAACCGCAGCAACAAGAAGTGCGCAAAGCGCAACGGAAACAATGCGTTTGAGTGTTTTGTTCATAATAAAACCTTCCTTTCATTTGATTAAATTATACCACAAAAAGCAAGGTTTTCAAGGTGAATAACTAATTTTTTTACTTTTTGTTTTACAAATTATTGACATAGAAATATTTTCAGTAGTATAATTAACAGTAATTCATAAATCAATTATTTTAATTATATAAAAGGAAGGATGAAAGCCATGAACGAAAAAATCCTCGTACTTGATTTCGGCGGTCCTTACAATCAGCTGATTGCCCGCCATGTCAGAGATTTTCACGTTTACGCCGAAATTAAAAGCTGTAAAACCACCATTGATGCAATAAAGAACGAAAACTACAAAGGCATCATCCTCACGGGCGGTCCCAAGAGCGTTTACGGCGAAAACGCACCGCTTTGCAACAAAGAGCTGTTCAAGCTCGGCATCCCCGTGCTCGGCATCGGATACGGTGCACACCTCGTGGCTTACCTCAACGGCGGCGAAGTCGGCGCAAAAGAAAACAGCGACTGCGACATCAATGTCCGTGTACGCAAAAGCACACTTTTTGCCAACTTCAAGAAAAAGACTTTCTCCGCAGACGCCGAACATAACGACTGCATCACCAAGGCTCCCAGAGGCTTCAAGGTTGTTGCAACTGCTGAAAACTGCCCCTGTGCAGCAATTGAAAATGCAAACAAAAATCTTTACGCCATTGAATTCCATCCTGAACTGAGCAATGCCACCTACGGCGGCGACCTTTTCAAAACTTTCCTTTATGACATCTGCAAATGCTCGGGCGACTGGACAATGTCCAACTTTGCTCAGGCATCAGTTGAAAAATACCGTGCCGAGCTCGGCGACAAGAAAGTGCTTTGCGCTCTTTCGGGCGGCGTTGACTCCTCTGTCTGTGCCGCACTTCTCAGCAAGGCCATCGGCAAAAACCTCACCTGCGTTTTCGTTGACCACGGTCTGATGCGTAAGGACGAAGGCAAGCTTGTCAAAGAAGCTTTTGAGGGTCATTTTGATATGAACCTTGTCTGCGTTGATGCAGAGGAAAGATTCCTCGGTCTGCTTGCAGGCGTTACCGACCCCGAGAAAAAGCGTAAGATTATCGGCAAGGAATTCATCCGTGTTTTTGAAGAAGAAGCTCAGAAAATCGGTAAAGTCGATTATCTTATGCAGGGTACAATTTATCCAGACATTATTGAAAGCGGTGTCGGCGATGCAAAACTTGTTAAGAGCCACCACAACGTCGGCGGTCTGCCCAAAAAGATTGATTTCAAAGGTCTTGTAGAACCTCTTCGTGACCTTTTCAAAGATGAAGTCCGTCAGGTCGGCCGTGAGCTTGGCCTTCCCGAGGCTCTTGTTGTAAGACAGCCGTTCCCCGGTCCCGGTCTTGCAGTCCGTTGCCTTGGCAAAATCACAAAAGAAAAGCTCGATATTCTTCGTGACTGCGACGCAATTTTCCGCGAGGAAATTGAAAAAGCAGAACTCAACAAAGTTATCAGACAGTATTTTGCAGTCATCACCGATGTCAAGAGTGTCGGCGTCAAGGGTGACGCAAGAACTTACGATTACACCGTTGCTCTGCGTGCCGTCATTACAGAAGATTTCATGACAGCCGAATGGGCAAAAATCCCCTACCCCGTTCTTGCGACCGCCTCAAAGCGCATCACAGATGAGGTCAACGGTGTTAACCGCGTAGTTTACGACATCACCGCAAAGCCCCCCGCCACGGTCGAGTGGGAATAATACAACCAAGCGGCACAAGCGTTGATACACCTCGGGTTTGAGGTTTCAACAATGCTCCGTGGCAACGTTTTGGCAACATCTGAATTATCAAAAAGTTAAGAGCTAACTGATTTTGATGTCAGTTAGCTCTTTTTATTTTGCTTATTTTGTTACCGGGACGGCAATTCTTGCTCCGATTTCGGTTTGTGCTCCGAAATTAAAGAATGGAGCGATATTGTTTGCAACTTTATAACCATAGCGTTCAAAGTTATAGTTGTCTTTTGCTTTGAAAACCTGACCAATGTAAATACCGAAATCATCAGGATTTTCAAAAGGCTCGCTTTGAAAACAAAGCATTATGCACTCGGGAAGCTCAGCGATTTTATATCCTTCGGGTAAAGGTTTATCATAATCATATGGAACTTCAACGCCCGAAGCAGTTTCGCTGAACCCTTCTTCTTGTAAAAATTCGGGTAAATCAAGAAGTGCCGCCGTATCAAGTTTTTCGGGTATGCTGTTAAGTAAACCTTCCCAATCACATCCCACTTCTTCGCAATATGATAAATAACCGTCTGCACATTTTGAAGGGAGATAAATCAGTTTTCTTTTCGGTCTGTTTACGGGTATAACGGTGCAGATTGATGTGTTTTCCATTGGTTGCCCTTCTTTCATAATCCGATAATGATTTGCAGGGTACTGTATGAACATAGGAATAGCGATTTTGCTTTTTCGATACTCGTCGGGAGTTACGGAAAACCTTTTTGTGAACGACCGTGAATATCCCTCGTGAGTGTTGTAATGGCTGTCCAAAGCTATATCAAGAATTTTATCATCTGTGTTTATCAGTTTTACGGCACTCTCGCTCAAAACAACAGCATTTATATACTCATAAAGAGTTGTTTGCATATACTTGCGAAACAATCTGTCAAGCTGACGGCGGGAATACCCGATAGCTTCGCAGATATTTTCAATACTGAAATCAACATCGTTATTGTGTGTTTTAATGTATTCTTGTGTAGCTACAACTATTTCTAAATCGTTCATATTGCACCCTTGAAATATGATAACAGAAAATCAATATCTTTTCTTGATTTATGTGGACAAATTAAATGATTTTCAGGGTTGATAATCCAATATAACCCCCTTTTCTATTAAATCTGTTATATCTTTATCGGTTTTCTTCAGCTGTCTTGTAACAAGTTTTATGTAATATAGAAGGTACTCTATGTTTTCCTTATATAGCCTTAAAGATAAATAGTTTTCCGTTAAAATTCCATTCCAAAAATGGACTTGGAAATCAACGAATATTCCACGATTATTTCTTTCATTTATGTCGTTTGACAAATTCAGCTGAGAGTCCAGAACAAAGACAAAATCTGGTTCCATAAAATCAATTTCTTCAGCATTTTGTATTCTATTTGCAAGTAAATCTTGTAACTTCATTAGTAAATGTTCAATTTCATCAGAATATAGCAGCCCACCCGAACGATGAATTTTAAAATCATTTCCGTATTCAACTGTCAATTTAATGTCACACCAAAGGTCATCTGAATAACCGCTTCTTGAAGGTTTATATCCTTTAATTTGGAAATATACAATAAATCCTTCTATGTTTAGTTTCAACCACATTTAATTCAACCCTCTATATTTTAATACTTTTTAAAACGCAGGCATTTCTGTAAAAACAACTTTTTCACCGTCAGCGATTCCGCCATAAACATCGGTTGTGTTTCTTCCGACATCAAGCCAATGTTCCGTAACGTACTTTGCGGTAAACGGCATTTTCAAGCCATTAATTTCATCCAACGAAAACCATTTGAGCTGACCTTCGTTGGATTTAAGATTCATCTTTATGCCGTTATTGAGTTCAGCAAAGAAATAATAATTCTGTCTGATTTCCTTATCCGTTCTGCTAAGCATATTATGATTCATCAATGGCAAAGCTGTCAAAAAAAGAAAGTTTCCCGTTTTCAAATTCAAATTCAAACCAATCATCATATCCGTTTGGATAACTCGTATTTTTCTTGACAGATGCAACTTTAATATTATCTCATCGCCTCACCCCCTTACATCAATATAACGGATATCGGCACTGAATTGTTACACAAAAACAAATATATTTACAAATTTATTTTACATTATTAAGTCGGAATTTTCAATATTGTAACCTTGACACCTAATTACATTTTAAAATGCAGTAAAGAAGTGTAAAAAATGCAAAAATCAGAACAGCACCACTTCAAAGGCCTGAGCATCATTCAGACTGTTGCTGTCGGAAATCAATAATTTACACAGACAATTTGCAAAAACATTGCATTTTTCGCAAAAAATGCTATACTTAATCTATAACTTTCAAGAAGCTCAGGAGTGATTATCAATGAACGGATTTCTTTTAAAAATCCTGTCCGGTCTTTCAGCATTTCTTATGCTGTTTTTAAGCCCCGGCGGTACAATCAGACAGCCTTTTGCAGCAAAACAGTGCCCTGCATTTTACGGTGCGGCGGCAGTTTCAAACCCTCTTGAAGATGAGGGCAATCTCCCCATCCCCCAGCACCCCTACCTTGCACCCGAAGGCACAAACGGTATGCACGGTAACTCTTATAATACCGATACTTACGATTTTATGGGTCCCCTCGGCATCAATCCCGTTGTTAAATCACGTTCAATGAACGTTTTCGGCGGCCTTGTTGCAACGCTTATGTTTGACTCTCAGGGCAGAATTATGTGCATCAGCGGTAACGTTGTCGGTTTCCGTCTTCTTCTGATTGATGCGGATACTCTTGAAATTCTTGCCGAAACACGCCTTCCTCAGCGTGCATCAACAATCGAAGCTATCAAATCTTTTGACTTTGACAAAATTTCAAGCGATACGTCGGGCGGCGCCTACTGTCATCTTCTCAAAGGTGACAGACCCATTATCGGCAACTCTGACAATGTTATTCAGATTTTCTACGTTGATGAATCGACCGGAACTCCCGAGTGGAAGGTTGAGAAAGAATGGGATATTTCAGACTCACTTCCCGAAGGCTCATACATCACAGATGCCATTCCCGATTATGAGGGCAACATCTGGTTTGTAACACGTCCCGGCGAAGTCGGTTACATTGATGCCGAAACCGAAGAAGTAAAGATGATGACGCTTGAAGACGAGGAAATCCAGAACACACTTGCAATTTGTGACGACGGTATTTACATTGTTTCCGACACTGCGATGTACCGTTTTGACATTGCCGCAAACGGCACCCCCTGCTACACCTGGAGAACACCCTACGACAGAGGAACAACCCTCAAACCCGGGGCAATAAATCAGGGCTCGGGCACAACCCCCACACTTCTTGACGTTCCCGTTCTCAACGAAAGCGGCGAAGAGGTGGGCGTAAGAAAGCTTTGTGCCATCACGGACAACGCTGACAAACGAGTAAACATTGTTATTTACGACCGTCTTACAGGCGAAGTTATTGATCAGGTTCCTCTCTTCACGGAAGGAAAATCGGTAAGCGAAAACTCAATCGTAGCTTATGGACGTTCTTTCATCATTGAAAACAACTATTCAGAGTCAGGCGCAGGCTTCCTTGTAACCGACCCCACAAGCGAGCCGGGCGTTACAAGAATTGATATGAACGCTGACTGCACCGCCGCAGAGGTTGTCTGGGTAAGCAATGAGGCTTCTGCAACCGTTGTTCCCAAAATGTCAACAGAAAACGGTATTCTTTACCTTTACACAAGAGTAATCAACGATGACATTCCCGACAACGCTGTTGCCTGGTATTTCACAGCAGTTGATTTCAGAACAGGTAAAACTCTTTATAAAGTATTCACCGGCTGCGGAAGAAACTGGAACAACTCTTACGGTCCGATTACAATCGGCCCCAACGGTAAGGCTTATGTCGGTGTTTTCAACGGACTTATTTCCGTTGAAGATTCTGTAAAATAAATTGTCAATAAACTAAACCTGCGTTTTTGCGCAGAGTGGATTTTCAGGAGGTAATTATTATGGGACGTTTAGAAGGAAAAGTAGCAATCATCACGGGCGGTAACTCAGGTGTCGGTGCCGCAACAGCAGTTAAGTTTTCCGCCGAGGGCGCAAAGGTTGTCATCACGGCACGCCGTGAAGAACCTCTGCTTGAAGTTGCCGCACAAATCAAAGAGGCAGGCGGAGAAGTTCTTCCCGTAGTCAGCGACATTTCAAAGGTTGAAGACGCAAAGAAGGTTGTTGCAGAAACTCTTGCAACATTCGGCAAAATCGACGTTTTAATCAACAATGCAGGCGTCCTTGACTCAGGTCTTAAAGCAATCGACAGCTTCACCGAGGAAGATATGAACCGTGTTATTGACATCAACACAAAGGGCACAATGTGCATGATGCGTGAAGTTACGGCTGAAATGGCAAAGACCGGCTACGGCTCCATTGTCAACGTTGCTTCAGTTGCCGGCGTTATGGGTTGCGGCGGCGCCGCTTACGTCGCTTCCAAGGCAGCGGTTATCGGCCTCACCCGTCACACAGCACTTCGCTTCACGGGCACCAACGTCCGCTGTAATGCAATCTGCCCCGGCACAATTGTCACACCAATGGTTGCAGGAATGAACCCCGCAAATATGGACATGAACATTTTCGGCCAGATGATGAAGCACAACGACCTTAAAGTGCAGCCCTGCTTGCCCGAAGATGTTGCAAATATGCTCCTGTTCTTCGCTTCGGACGAATCACGTGCAATCACAGGTCAGTCAATCGTCACTGACTTCGGCTCAACACTTTAATATGGATGCAAAAAAGTCCCGTAACACTGCGTTACGGGACTTTTCTTTATTATTCAAACCATTTCAAGTCCACATTGTCGGCGACAACCTTGCCGCCCGCCATATTGGGGTGAAGGTAATCTTTGCCGAGATATTCTTTCTTTGAACAGTTGGGCTTGTCGGGATTGCGACAAAGGCTTGCCTGGTCATAAACGGCGTGGAAAAGCGAAGCGTTTTCGGCAAGCAGCTTGTTGTATTCATTGACAAGCTCTTCTTTTTCGGGACGCGAATCCGCACAGTCACCGAAATTCAGAACGTTGAAAACAATTGTCTTAATGCCGTGTTTTTTCAAAATATCTGTTATCTCAACAACCTTGTCGAACACCTGCTTTGCGGTTGGCTTTTCGCTTTTGGGCGTTGTGATTGTGCCGTATTGCAGAAAATCGTTTGTACCAAGCGCAAAAACGACGTATTCCGTGTCGGGATAATCGAGCACGTCGTAAGAAAGACGGTTGATGCCTGCAATGCCGAAAAGGCCTTTACAGATGAAACGTCTGCTGAAATCAAGGCGCACTCTGTTACCCATTATGGATTTGTTGACAACAGAATATCTGCCCGCATATTCGTTTCTGATGCGCTGAGCAAACATATTCGTCCAGTAGCCCTGCTGGCTGATTGAGTCGCCGAAAACAATGATTGACGAAGCATCCGTTTCATTGAGCACCTGAACAGACTGAAACAGCGGAATAGGTTTGTGGAAGTACATACGCAGAACTTTTGAAGCAACCTCCCTGACCGAATCCCTGACTCTTCTCCGGTTTGTTATGTTTTTGTCATTAACCGCATTACCTTTGACTGTGATAAGGTCAACGTCATCAATGAGGTTTCCGCTTCGGAGTGCACCTTTTTCGACGTAAGCGCTGACACAAAAATATTCATTTACGTCAACGTCAAGCTTTATCGGGTCGGTTGTTACGGTCTGACCGATTTTCAGCCAAAAACCGCCCTGTCCCTTAGAGGTTACACGCTTTATTTCGCCGAGAGCGTTGCCGTTTTTGTCGCATTTTGCAACAGACAAAGCACCGACCAGCACGGCATTTTTTGCAAATCTGTTGGAAAGCTCAAAACGCACCTGACCGCCTGAAACCGCAGATTTTATAACCATTCTGTATGTTTTTTTGCACGAGGGATAATAGAAAAAAGAAAGTGCCGAATGAGCCTGACCCCAGACCTGTACCCATTTTTTTGACATAATAACACTCTTTCACTTTTTATTCTTGCTTTCATTATAAACCATGAGGGTCGCAGTTGCAATGTGTTTTTTTACTGCGGCGTTATTCCGTAAGAATTTGTCACGGGGTCACTGAAAAGCGGCACCTGCGGTTGAATAAAAGTGAGCACGACAAAAGCGACAAACAAGACGCACAGCACCGCAAATGCCAAAAGAGGCGAAAAGCAGAAAATGCCTCCCCTTTTTAAAATCAGGGTTTCAATCAGGATTGTAAGCGCCGCAGCAAGGAAGAAAATCGTGATATTGAACCAATCCGCATTCACAC
Organism: Acutalibacteraceae bacterium; assembly: GCA_045595825.1. Taxonomy (GTDB): domain Bacteria; phylum Bacillota; class Clostridia; order Oscillospirales; family Acutalibacteraceae; genus CAG-177. Next base: position 14,328 of record JAZOBD010000066.1, on the reverse strand, counting down.
CCAGAGCTCCCGTATATACATAGTAAAGCACGGGAATTGCCGCAAGCCCTGCCGTTATGCCCACAAGCTTTGCACACCAGAGATTTTCGTATTCGTCACCGATAAAGGCACTTTGCACCAGCGAAAAGGCAAACCACGGCATAAACAGCAATTTCATGTGCTCCCACACCGATTCATTGACAGCCGAAAAAGGTGCAACAAAAACGTTGCCGTCACTCAGGTCATAGGCAAAGTGCAGAAAGCTGCCTGCCGCCGCAACAAACAAAAAGCCTGCAACCTGCCACAAGGTTAAAGATTTTTTCAAAGCCACTCCCCCAAAAACGTTCTTGATAAAATGTATATCCCGAAGCAGCTTAATATGCAAAGAAGCCGACACAAGGTCGGCTTCTTTTATTTAAGTATAAACTTGTCCGTTTCTTTCAAGTCAAGCAAGGTGATAATATCTTCAAAATTCGCTTTCGCCGTATCCAGTGCGGCACGGTTGTGCGAATCGCCGCCGAGATAGAATTTGCAGCCGCAATCCTTGGCGATGTGATAAGGACGCAGAAGAATTTTCTTTGCTTCCTCCGACATCGAAAGCGTGCGCATATTCAGCTCAATGCCCACACCCTTTGACGCACAGTCGGTGAAAAGCGAATAAAGCTTTTCATCAGGCAAAAGAGAAATAACCTCGGGTGTTCTTCTTTCAAAAATATGACCGCAGGTAAGGTGCGCAATGCCTGTTTTATGCCACGGCATATCTTTTTTCAGCAGTTCTTCAAGGCGCCTGAGCCAGTGCTCTGCCGCCTCTTCGGGGGTACGGATTTTTGTCCTTACGGTGTTGCCCGCAAGGTGCAGATGAGTTGTCGGCACAATGATGAAATCAAACGATTTGCAGCGCCATTTGCTGACCCCCACAACAAAATTGTAATCCATATCCGTTTCGGCACCGAACAAAAACTGCACACCGTCTGCCTGAGGCAGAGGAAGGGCTGCTTTGATTTTTCTGTAACGCTGTGCCTTGTGCCACTTTGCCTTGCTGTAAACGGCACCGTCCCAGAAATGATTTGTAAGACATATTTTTTTAAAACCGTTTTGCTTGGCGTAATTGAGAATCGCTTCGGGGGTCTGCGTTTCATCGTGACAGCAGAGCGAAAGGGTTGAATGAATATGAAAATCGTGATCGGCAACAAATCGCATAGCACCATCTCCGTTTTTTTAAAATGCCATCATCAGCGAGGCTATGAAAGACACTGCGGCGGCAATGTATTCGCGCGCAGTGATTTTTTCTTTTCTCAGTGCTGAAATGACGGTTGAACACACCATAACGCCGCCCGTTACAAGCGGATACTGCACCGAAGCAGGCAGCTGCGAAAGCGAAATGAGCAAAAACAGGTTGCCGATGCCGTTAAAAACACCGTAGCCCGATGTGTAAAACAGATTTTTGCCCATAATAAGCGGAATTTTTTTGTATTTTACAAGTAACCATGCGGCACAGATTAACGCCGTTACAAGACCCGAAAGTAGCATAAAGCCTGCGCTGTCGGTGTGGGGCAATGAGGATGACTGGTGAATTTTTGAAATCACACCTGCCATACCGTTTAACACAAACACCGCCATATAATAAACAAAGCTCTTTTTATTGCTGTTTCCTTTCTTAATGTTGAGCAAAACGCACACACAAATCAGCGTGCAGCAGACAATTTTAAAAACGGTGAGCCTTTCGTCATAAAAACCGACACCGAGGAAGAAAGGCAGTAACATTCCGCCGAGCATTGAAAAAACCGAGTAAACCGAAAGATTGGCAACAGCAAAGGCTTTAAGGCTGAAAGCTGTCATTGCAATGCCCGAAACGGCGCTGAGCGTTGCCATGACAACGCTGAAAAGAGTAACCGTAACGGAAAACTTTGCAATAAAAAGCATTATTACAACAATCACAACGCTTTTGTAAAGCGAAAATTCAAGTGCTGATTGCAGACTGTCGCCACGGGTTTCCTGAAATTTTTGGTTGAACAGAAATTGCAGTGAAAAAAGCACCACTGCAATTACAACAAGCAGATAATACATGGTTAATGTGAACACTTTCTGACCGTGGGCTCACTGCCGTCTGTGCCGTAAAACGGAGTGATGCGGTCGTTTTCATATTTTACTCTGTCCTCTTCCAGACGGAAATCGGGCAAGTCATAGGGCACACCGCATTCAAGCAGACTGCGGTGCGAAAGAATGGCGACAGACGCCATTTTTGTGGCACAGTAAACATCGAAAAGCGGCTGTTTGTTTTCGCAGATTGCGTTAAAGAATTCGCGTATTACAAAGAAATCACCGCCGCCGTGACCCGCTTTTTCGGCAAGGTCGCCGTCAACGCCCCAATCAGGCAGGTAATATTGCTCTTCCTCTTCACCCTCGGGTACATCCCAGGAATTATAACGGAGCATTACCTTTTCGCCGCCTCCGCGCACATTTTCAATCTGACCGTTGACACCGCAGATTCTGTATGAATTTTCGTGGGCACCGAAAGCCGCACAGCCTGTCACGCGGTAAACCGAGCCGTCATCGTTAAGGCAAGTTATGATTGCCGCACGGTCATTTGCGCCAAGGCGCAGAAGACTGTCCTCAGGGAAAGGATGATACACAGGCATTGCGCTGACCCTGACTGGCAATGCACCAGTGATGTAAACAAGCGGTGCGAGAGAATGCGTTATGTAATAGCTTCTGGGCAGGCAGTTGCGCCAATGATTCGGGTAAGGGCGCAGTTCAAGTATTGTTTTGTTGTCGTCGGGGTCAAGCGGATGATTGTACTCACCCTCACAGAAAAGTGCCTTGCCGAGTTTCCCGCTTTGGTAGACACGGCGCATTTCCTGATTAAAGCGCATAAAGGGATAGTTTTCTGCAAGCATATAAATTGCCTTGCTCTTTTCTGCCGCGCGTACAAGGGCAACACCCTGCGCCATTGTGGCGTTGCTTGTACATTCGCTGAGCACGTGAATATTCTTTTCAAGCGCTTTTATTGCATAAGGCGCATGCTCGTGGAAAAAGTTGCAGAGAAAAACAGCATCAAGGTCGGGGTTTTCAAGAAAACTGTCAAAATCGGTATAGGTTGCAACACCGTCACCGAGAAATTCTTTTGCCTCAGCCAGTTTTTCTTCTTTTATATCGCACACGGCAACAACTTCGCCGCCGTTATTGATGATATTGTCGTAAAAGCCGGAGCCTCTGCCAAGACCGAATATGCCCATTTTCACGGTTTTCATAAACAAATCTCCCTTGTATCTGGTTGCTATAAGTTTATCACATTTCTCAGCTGTTTTCAATTTGTTTTGACATTTTTTATTGACACGCAAAAACAGATATAATATAATAAATTTATCCTGACACAAGGATTTTTCCGACTGAAAGGTACACCGATATACTTGTTTTTATTGTATAACTGTGCCTTTCGTGCGCAGTTTTTTTATTTTTCGGAGGTTAATATGGAAAAGAGAATTGCCGTTATCGGCATCATTGTTGAAAACACCGACTCAATTGAAAAGCTCAATGCACTTTTGCACGAGTTCGGTCACGTCATCATTGGCAGAATGGGGTTGCCTTACAGAGAAAGAAACATCAATATTGTCAGCCTTGCCGTTGACGCTGCACAGAACACCATTTCGGAGCTGACCGGCAAAATCGGAAAGCTTGACGGAATAAGCGTCAAAACCGCATATTCAAACAAAATTTACAATGACTGAATTAATAGAAAAACTGAAAAAAGAGCGCAGTCTTTCTCTTGAAGAATACCGCTTTCTTATTGATAACCGTACCGAAGAAACAGCACGAATGCTTGCCGTGGAAGCCGTTGCCGCAAAAGAAAAAGTTTACGGCAACGCCGTGTTTATACGTGGGCTTATTGAAATAAGCAATTATTGTAAAAACGACTGTTTCTACTGCGGAATCAGGAAAAGCAACAAGCGCTGCCAACGTTACCGTCTGACACAGGCAGATATTCTCGACTGCTGCGAGCAAGGCTATTCTCTTGGGTTTCGCACCTTTGTTTTGCAGGGCGGCGAAGATCCGTTTTTTACCGACGAAACAATCTGCGCAACGGTTGAAGAAATCAAAACGCTGTATCCCGACTGTGCGGTAACTCTTTCACTTGGCGAAAGAAACCATGACAGTTACAAACGGCTTTATCAGGCAGGCGCCGACCGATATCTTCTGCGGCACGAAACCGCCGATGAAGCGCATTACAGCAGTCTGCATCCGAAAGAGATGAGTTATCATAACCGCATTAATTGCCTTGAAAATCTTAAAGAAATCGGTTTTCAGACAGGATGCGGCTTTATGGTTGGCTCACCATTTCAGACCTCCGCTCATATTGCCAAGGATTTAAAATTCATTGAGAATTTTAAGCACGACATGTGCGGAATAGGTCCGTTTGTGCCGCACCGCGATACACCTTTCGGCAAAAAAAGCTGCGGCACGGTTGAGCTTACCTGTTTTCTGCTTTCGGTAGTAAGACTCATTCAACCGAATATTCTTCTGCCTGCCACAACGGCGCTGGGCACAATCGACCCCAACGGCAGAGAAAAAGGTATTCTTTCAGGTGCAAACGTAGTAATGCCAAACCTCTCCCCCACCGACGCCAGAAAAAAATATGAGCTGTATGACGGCAAGGTTTCCGACGGCGCGGAAAATGCCCGTAACGTGCTGCTTTTGCGGCAAAAAATGAAAGCCATCGGCTGTGAAATCGTAACAGACCGCGGCGATGTCAAAACTTTGTAAATCTGTCTGACGGGGAAGACTTGTCTGACCCTAAGAAAGGAGAAAATATGTCAAACTATAACCCGAAATCCCTCAAAGCCGAAGAATTCATCAGCAACGAAGAAATTCTTGAAACGCTCGAATATGCCGAGCAAAACAAAAACAACGATGAGCTTATTGACTCAATACTTGAAAAAGCACGCCCGAAACGGATTGACGGCAAGTTTTCTTGCAGCGGTCTTTCCCACAGAGAAGCGGCGGTTTTGCTCGCCTGCGAAAATCCCGAAAAAATCAAACAGATATATTCCCTTGCCGAAGAAATCAAGTTGCAGTTTTACGGCAACCGAATTGTCATGTTTGCGCCGCTTTATCTTTCAAATTATTGCGTCAATGGCTGTGTTTACTGCCCCTACCACATCAAAAACAAGCAGATTGCCCGTAAAAAACTGACTCAGGAAGAAGTACGTGACGAGGTCATTGCCTTGCAGGATATGGGACACAAGCGCCTTGCCATTGAAGCAGGTGAAGATCCCGTAAACAATCCCATTGAATACATACTCGAATGTATCAGAACAATTTACAGCGTGAACCACAAAAACGGAGCAATCCGCAGGGTTAACGTAAACATCGCCGCAACAACGGTGGAAAATTACAGAAAGCTTAAAGATGCAGGTATCGGCACTTACATACTTTTTCAGGAAACGTATCACAAAGAAAGCTATTTAAAGCTTCACCCCACAGGGCCCAAACACGATTATGCCTACCACACAGAAGCTATGGACAGAGCCATGGACGGCGGCATAGATGACGTCGGACTCGGCGTTCTTTTCGGCCTTGAACTTTATAAATACGAATTCGTCGGTCTGCTTATGCACGCCGAGCATCTTGAAGCCGTTCACGGCGTAGGTCCGCACACAATAAGTGTGCCCCGACTCAAAAGAGCAAACGATATTGACCCCGACTCATTCGACAACGGTATTTCCGACGAATTTTTTGAAAAAATTATTGCCTGCATCAGAATTGCCGTACCCTACACGGGCATGATAATTTCCACCAGAGAATCGCAGGAGGTCAGAGGCAAAGCTCTCAGACTCGGCATTTCGCAGATAAGCGGTGCTTCCAGAACGTCTGTCGGCGGCTACACCTCGGAAGAAAGGCCACACGATTCCGAGCAATTTGACGTTTCCGACCAGAGAACGCTCGACGAGGTTGTCAGATGGCTTATGGAACTTAAACACATCCCGTCTTTTTGCACGGCTTGTTACCGTGAGGGCAGAACCGGTGACAGATTTATGTCACTTTGCAAAAGCGGTCAGATTCTCAACTGCTGTCACCCGAATGCACTTATGACACTGACGGAATACCTTGTTGACTACGCAAGCGAAGAAACGAAAAAACTCGGCTTTGAACTTATTGAACGTGAGCTCAAAAAAATCCCCGGCGAAAAGGTGCGCACAATAGCCGAGAAAAACATTGCAGATATTAAAAATTCCCAGCGCAGAGATTTCAGATTTTAAGGAGTATTTTTATGAGCCTCAACAATACCCCGACTGCCGAAAGACTTCATATCGGTTTTTTCGGCCTTCGCAACGCAGGCAAGTCAAGCGTTGTGAATGCCGTGACCGCACAGAATTTATCGGTTGTTTCACCGGTTTTGGGCACAACAACCGATCCCGTAAAAAAAGCAATGGAGCTTTTACCATTGGGTCCTGTTGTCATCGTAGACACCCCTGGAATTGACGATGACGGAGCTCTGGGCGCAATGCGTGTTGAAAAGGCAAAGCAGGTTTTGAAATACACCGACATCTGCGTGCTGGTTGTTGACTCACTCAAAGGTTTGCAGGCGGATGACAGAGAGCTTATCGAAACCTTTAAGAAGAATCGCACCGACTTTATTATTGCTTATAACAAATCCGATTTGCTTGAAGATATTCCCGAAAGCACCGAAAACGAAATTTATGTAAGTGCCGTCAGTGGGTACAACATTGACGCACTTAAAAATATGCTTGCGGCAATGGCAAAGGACAAAGAAAGCAACAAAAAAATAGTTGCCGACCTTATTTTTCCCAACGACTTTGCAGTGCTTTGTGTGCCGATAGATGAATCCGCACCAAAAGGCAGACTGATTCTGCCGCAACAGCAGGTTATCAGAGAATTGCTTGATTCAGGCGCCGTCGCCGTTGTGACACGTGACACTGAGTTTTCAGCTACCCTTACCTCCCTGAGCAAAAAGCCTCGCCTTGTAATAACCGACTCGCAGGCTTTCGGCAAAATTTCAAAGCAAACGCCTGCGGATATTCCGCTGACCTCTTTTTCCATCTTGTTTGCCCGATACAAAGGCAACCTTGTTTCTGCCGTTCACGGAGCGGCACAGCTTGACCGCCTCAGTGACGGCGACACAATTCTGATTTGCGAGGGATGTACACATCACAGACAGTGCAATGATATAGGCACGGTAAAAATGCCGGCCTGGGTAAAAAAGCATTGCCAAAAGGACGTGAGCTTTGATTTTACCTCGGGCGGTGATTTCCCTGAGGATTTATCAAAATACGCTCTCATAATCCATTGCGGCGGATGTATGCTCAACCAAAGGCAGATGCAGTCAAGGGCACTTGCGGCACTAGGTAACAACGTGCCGATGACAAATTACGGCATTGCCATTGCTCACATGAACGGAATTTTAAAACGCAGTGTTGAGCTTTTCCCCGAAGCATTGGCAGAACTTGAATAGCCCCAAAAAAACAGGCTTGCACACACGTGCAAGCCTGTTGAATTTTGCCTTTAAAAACGTTTAGTCTGAATTATCAGAAGATTGAGGAAAATGCTCTTGTGATGTATTCCTTTACGTAACCGACGAAAGCTTCAAATTTTTCAGCGGTTGTGAACTCGTTGCCGTTGATGATGAATCTGTACTGCATCATAACATCATTATCGGCATCGTAGTATTCTCTCCAATAAAGAATTTCTGTGTCGTACGTTTTAAGGTTTTTAACATCAAGGTCAATGATTCTTACACCGCGGTTGTCGTTACCGTAGGAGCCGAAGCCCATGCCGGGAGTGTTGCAAAGGTCAACGCCCTTGTGATTAACAACATAAGTGTTGGTGTGGTCGTGGCCGAAGAACATTGCAATAACGTCGCCCTGCTTTACTATTGCATCAAACTGACCGTTTGAATACTGGGGAGGACAGGGAGATTCATCCATTTCGCCTGTTGCACCCTCGGGAAGAACATAACCGCCGACAGCACCCGCCGTACCCTCGGGAGCTTTTACAAGAGCGTCATAGATTTCGGGAACAACGATGTGCTGGAAAGCCATTGAGGGAACAACCTTGCCGCCGTTTGCAGCTTTGAGTTCATTTGATGTTTCAACGTACCAGTCAATCTGATCCTTGTGGACACAGCCGTAGCCTTCAAGGTCGTTTTCCATAAAACTTTCTTCGTGAGGGAATTCGGCAGGCTCATTATAAGAGAGCGAGTCAAACATCCAGAGGTTGAAAAGAACCTTGTCACCGTCATTTTCGTAAATGGGCAGGTTGTATGTGCCGCAGCCGGTGAGGTCTTCGCCTGCACAGCCGACAAAGCAGTCATACTTTTCATAGCACTCAAAATGGAAATCTCTTGTGGAAATTCCTTCATCGTCGTGGTTACCGAGAACACCGGCAACAGGGATTCCGTAAGACTCAAAAATGCTCATAAATCTGTCAATTCCGGCAGCCGCAATACCGTAAGTGGCACCGCCGCTGACATTATCACCGCCGAGAACAATGAGGTCGGGTTGTGTTTCTTCAATTGCATCCTTGAGGAATTCAATGTTTACAAGCTTGAGGAAGGGACCGTCCTGAATGTCGGTGATGTGGAGAATTCTGAATTTACCGTTTTCGTTAAAGCGAAGGGTTTTGTCTGTTTCCTGCTTGAAGAAAGCAGAAGCAGGCATTGCAACAGCCATAACAAGAATAACGAGAGCCAAAAGAACAGATGTAATCTTTTTCACGTTAATTTCTCCTTTGTTTTTATTTATTAAGTGCGTCAATAAGTGCCGCTCTGACAACGGCGGGATCAGCCTTGCCTGCCGACTTAGCCATTGCTTTACCCATCAGGAAACCGACAATTTTGTCATTACCGTTTTTGAACTGCTCAACCTGAGCGGGATTTTCGCTGATTACAGCGGCAATGATTTCATTGATAAGACCCGTGTCGGAAACCATACCGAGGTTGTTTTCCTTTATATATTCAACAGGGTCAATGTTATCTTTATAAATCAGGGTAAGAATTTTCTTGGCGGTGTTTCTGTTGACTTCTTTCTTGTTTACAAGTGCGATAAGTGCCGCAAACTTGTCACAGTCAATTGAAATATCGTCATAGGTCTTGTTTTCGGCAGTTTCAATTGAAAGAAGCTCAGTGACAATCCACGCAACGACATCCTTTGCAGGCAGGTCGTGTGCTGTGAGCTTGTCAAAAATATCCGCAAGATTCTTGTTGCTTGTGATTGTTCTTGCATCGGTCTCGGAAATGCCGAGTTCGCCCGTCATACGGGCAAATTTTTCGTGGGCACTTTCAGGAAGAGATGCACGCACTTTTTCAATCCATTCGTCGGAAATAACAATCGGCATAAGGTCGCAGTCGGGGAAATAACGGTAATCCGTTGCGTTTTCCTTGCTGCGCATTGAAAAACTTTTGCCTGCGTTGTCATCCCAACGGCGTGTTTCCTGAACAAGCTCTTCAAAGCCTGTTTCAAGACAATCGATGTGGCGCTGTGTTTCGTACTCGATGGCTCTGAAAATAGCACGCAGAGAGTTCATGTTCTTCATCTCTGTGCGTACGCCGAGAACGTCCGAGCCCGCCTCACGCACGGAAAGGTTTACGTCGCAACGCATTGAGCCTTCCTGCATACGGCAGTCTGAAACGCCTGCAAAGGTGAGCAGCGCACGCAGCTTTTCAAGGTAGGCAACAACCTCCTCGGCGCTGCGGAAATCGGGATTGCTGACGATTTCAACAAGCGGTACACTGCAACGGTTGTAGTCAACAAGCGACACACCGTGAGAATGTACAAGCTTGCCTGCATCCTCTTCAATATGAATCTGCTTCAACGTGATTTTCTTTGTGCCCTTGCTTGTTTCGATTTCAACATAACCGTTTTTACAAATGGGGGCATAAAGCTGTGTAATCTGATATCCGCAGGAAAGGTCGGGGTAAAAATAGTTTTTCTTGTCAAATGTGATAACGGGTGAAATCTCACTGTTTGTGACAAGGGAAGCCGCAATGCCAAGTTCAATTGCCTTTTTGTTGGCAATGGGAAGCAGACCGGGCATACCTGCACAGGCAGGGCACACGTTTTCATTCGCATCGGCACCGAATTTGCTTGAACAAGAGCAGAAAAGCTTTGACTCAGTGGCAAGCTCAACGTGCACTTCAAGGCCGATTACTACCTCATACTGTTTCATTGCGCCACCTCCTTGGCAAGTGCAAGCACGGCACCGAGTTTTTCTGTTTTGCAGATAAACTGTGCGGGTGTGCCTTTAACATTCAGGCTGACAACGGCAAGACCGCAAAGCTTTGCAAGAGCGTAAAGTGCGGACTGAGCGAATTTGTCGCCTTCTTTTTCTGTGGGTAATGCAATTGCATCGACACCGTCAAGCAGAGAATAATAATAATCCCTGATAACGCGGCGAAGTTGCATTGCCTTGTTATAATAAGTTTCGTAATAATCCTTTGACAACACCATGCAACCGACGATTGAAGCAAGCTGAAGATTCTTTTCAAAGCCTGCGGTGCGTGTTTTAAGGTAAATTTCATTAATGCCGTTTGCATCCTCTGCACGCTTGCCGTACTTTACACCGTCAAAACGGTTTGTGTTGTTGCAGATTTCAGCCGAAGCGAGGATATAATAAACCTCTGCGGCAACGTCAAGATACTTTATTTCAACGGTTTCTGCCGCAACATCAGCCGCAAGGCAGGCACACTTTGCAAGCTTTACGGGTGCAACGGAAGAATAATCGTAGCTTTCGGCAAAAAGGGACGTGCCGTCCTTTGCATCGTGACCCGAAATGGCGGTAAGCACCTCGGTGCCGACAGCAATATCCTTGCAGATAACGCCGATTGCATCTGCCGAAGAAACGGCAGGCATAAGACCGTAACGGGAAACCGTGCCGTAAGCGGGCGAAATGAAATAAAGTCCGTTTTTGCTTGCCTGACGGCTGATTTTGCCGAAAACGTCATTGTAAAGAACGCAGTCACACTTGCCGTCAAGAACAGCGGTGATTGCCTCATCCGTTTCATCGTCACAGTCGAAAAGGCTGTCAATTCCGAGAGAAAGACCGTTTACAAAGCCTGCAAATTCATAGCCTGCGGCAATGCACTTTTCATAAGCAGTGGCACTGATGGGTGAACGGAAATTGCTGAGAATTTCAGTTGAACCGCTGCAAATTTCGCCTGCAACCATAATACTGTTTTGTAACATAAATTTCATTCGAGCCGCCCCCCTTATTCAAGTGTCTTGGGCACCTGGAAATAACCGTCGTATTCCTCGGGTGCGTTTGCAAGAAGCTCGTCGCGTGAAATCACCTTTGCGGAAACGTCCTCACGCAGAATATTTTTAAGGTCAAGAACCGTGTAAAGAGGCTCAACACCTTGTGTGTCTATTTCTTCAATCTTTTTGAATTTTTCTTCAAGAGCGGACATTGTTTGTGTGACCCAGTCAAGAGTTGCCTCGTCAAGGTCAAACTTTGCCATTGTCTGATAAAGCTGAACTGCGGTTTTATCCATTATATTACCCTCTTATCTTAATTTGACGTGAACTTCACGAAGCTGAAGCTCGCTGACGGGGCTGGGAGCACCGAGAAGAAGATCCTGAGCGTTGCCGTTCATCGGGAAAGCAACAACCTCACGGATGCTTTCCTGCTCAGCAATGAGCATTACCATACGGTCAAGGCCGGGAGCCATACCTGCGTGGGGCGGTGCGCCGAACTTGAACGCATTATAGAGTGCAGAGAACTTGCTTTCAATATCTTCCTGAGTGTAGCCTGCAATTTCGAAAGCTTTGAGCATAATTTCGGGGCGGTGGTTTCTGACAGCGCCGGAAGAAAGCTCAACGCCGTTGCAGACGATGTCATACTGATATGCAAGAATATCAAGGGGATCCATGGTTTCGAGAGCTTCCATTTCACCCTGAGGCATTGAGAAGGGGTTGTGTGTGAATTCGATCTGGTCGGTTTCTTCGTTGAGGCCGTACATCGGGAAATCAACGATGAAGCAGAATTCGAATCTTGACTTGTCGATAAGATTCATACGCTCGCCGAGCTCTGTACGGATCTGACCTGCAAGCTTGTCAACAACATTGCGTGCATCGGAAATAAAGAAGAGTGTGTCACCCTCTTTGAGTGAAAGCATATTGCAAAGTTCCTGTTGCTTTTCTTCGGTGAGGAATTTTACGATGGGGCCTTTAAGCTCCATTCCCTCAAGGATGGAGATGTAGCCGAGACCCTTCATGCCGATTGACATTGCGAAAGCAAGCATCTTTTCAAAGAAGGATTTTGACATTGACGTGCAGTTGGGAACAACAATGCCGCGCACGGGCTTCTTTTTGAAAGGAGCAAAGTCAACATCGACAAAGAAATCGCTGAGGTCCTTGATTTCAAGGGGGTTTCTCAGGTCGGGCTTGTCGGTACCGTATTTAAGCATACTCTCTGCATAGGGAATACGCTTGAAGGGTGCGGGGCTTACGTATTTGTCACTGAACTCTTTGAATGTGTCGTAAAGAACTGTTTCGGCAACCTCAAAAACATCTTCCTGCGTGGCAAATGCCATTTCAAAGTCAAGCTGATAGAATTCACCGGGAGATCTGTCAGCGCGTGCATCTTCATCACGGAAGCAGGGTGCAATCTGGAAATACTTATCAAAGCCGGAGGTCATAAGAAGCTGTTTGAACTGCTGGGGAGCCTGAGGCAGAGCGTAGAACATGCCCTGATGCTTACGGCTGGGAACAAGATAGTCACGGGCGCCCTCAGGTGAGGAGGCAGTGAGAATGGGGGTCTGAATTTCAAGGAAGCCCATTTCTTCCATCTTTTTTCTCAGATAGCTTGTGATTTTAGAACGCAGAACAATGTTGTTGTGCATTGCGGGATTTCTGAGGTCAAGGAAACGGTATTTGAGGCGGATATCCTCTTTTGTTTTATGTGATTCGTCAATTTCAAAAGGAAGCTGGCTGAGTGATTTTCCGAGCAGAGTTACCTTTGTTGCCGCAAGTTCAACCTCACCGGTTGCGATTTTGCTGTTGACAGTTTCTTCGGCACGAAGGCGCAGTGTGCCCTCGGCAGAAATGACGCACTCTTTACCGATGTCGGCAAGAAGGCTTTCGTCATTGACAACAACCTGTGTCACGCCGTAATGGTCGCGAAGGTCGATAAAAAGAACGCCGCCGTGGTCACGGATAACCTCAACCCAGCCTGCAAGTCTGACGGTCTGGTCAATGTTTTCTTTTCTCAGCTCGCCACAGTTGTGAGTTCTGTAAATGTTCATAATATATTCCTCCAAACGTGAAAATTTACGGATTAAAAAAATAAAACCCGCCCTTCGAAAACCTGTGATTTTCGAGGGGCGAGACAGTTTGAAAAATCCCGCGGTGCCACCCACGTTGGTGTGAAAACACACCCGCTTAATTGTATGAAGTTTTGGCAATCCGCACAGTGTTGCTCATCCGTCTATTCATTCAAGCGGAACTTTCAGCCCACGATTCCGCATCTCTTGTGAACTTTCCACGGCGAGGTCTGCACAGGTAAATATAATTACAAATATATATTTACTTTGATAGTATCGCACACTTATTTTTATTTGTCAACCTTTTTTTGAGTGTTGGTAATTATTTTAAAAAAATGCAAAAAGTTGTTGTTTTTTTCTGCATCTTTTACGGCAAAATTGCCACAGCATTTGTCAAGTTGTCCTTGATTTTACAACCAAAATAATATATAATAAATTTTGTATGTTGCCGAAAAGATGTTTTTGTTTGTTTTCGGCATTACCTACGGAAAGGAAGCAGGGGTATGAAAGGTATCGGCTTTGACAACAACGCTTACATCAGTAAACAATCAGAGCAAATCAGCCGCAGAATCAAAGATTTCGGCGGTAAACTCTATCTTGAATTCGGTGGTAAGCTCTTTGATGATTTTCACGCATCAAGGGTTTTGCCCGGTTTTGCACCCGACAGCAAGTTGCAGATGTTGCAGAAGCTTGCTTCTGATGTTGAAATTGTAATCGTTATCAGTTCAAGTGACATTGAAAACAACAAGGTGCGCCGTGACCTTGGCATCACTTATGATACCGATGTCCTCCGCCTGATTGACGCTTTCCGCGAGCTCGGTCTTTACGTGGGCAGTGTTGTCATTTCACAGTTCAGGGGTCAGCGTGCCGCAACTGTTTTCAAGAGCAAGCTTGAACGCCTCGGTATAAAAGTTTATCTGCATTACCCGATTGAGGGCTATCCTTATGACGTCAGTCGCATTGTCAGCGAAGACGGATTCGGCAAGAACGAGTTTATTGAAACCACACATCCCCTTGTCGTTATCACCGCCCCCGGTCCCGGCAGCGGAAAAATGTCAACCAAGTCGGAGGCCAAG
>JAZOBD010000065.1:0-37139 GCA_045595825.1 Acutalibacteraceae bacterium | reverse complement strand
CAGTTCGCGCAGAAATGCACCGTCTTTGTCCGCCAGCAGATAGTCAAAGCGGATTCCCGAGCGTATAAATACCTTCTTCACGCCCGGCAGACTCCTGACCTTCTTCAAAAGCGCCATGTAGTCGCTGTGATCGGCTTTCAGATTCTTGCAGGGACCCGGAAACAGGCATTGCTTTCCCTTGCACGCGCCGCGCTTGAGCTGACCGTCGCAGGAGGGTCTGCGGAAGTTGGCAGTCGGGCCGCCGATGTCGTGAATATAGCCCTTGAAATCGGGTAATGCGGTGAGAAGCTTTGCCTCGCCGACAATTGATTCTTTACTGCGCGTGGTAATGTATCTGCCCTGATGAAAAGCAAGCGAGCAGAAATTGCAGGCGCCGAAGCAACCGCGGTTGTGTGTGATTGAAAAGCGTACCTCTTCAATACCGGGCACACCGCCGTCTTTTTCATACATCGGATGATATGTGCGCATAAACGGCAGAGCGTAAACGGCATCAAGCTCCTGCGTTGTAAGCGGCATTGCGGGAGGATTCTGGACAAGCATCTTGCTACCGTGGCGCTGTTTTATTGCTTTGCCTCTGAAAAAATCCTGCTCATCCTGCTGAATACGGCAGGAAACGGCATATTCTTTTTTCGAAGCTTTTACATTTTCAAAAGACGGACACTCCGCGCCCGAATAAGGTGTTTCCCTGACGTCGACGGCATAGCAGGTACCGCGGATATCACGCAGGTCGCAAACACTTTCACCGTCGGCAAGACGGTCGGCAATTTCCTTTGTCTGACGTTCACCCATTCCGAAAGAAATGAGGTCGGCGCCCGAGTCAAAAAGAATTGACGGACGTATTTCATCATCCCAATAATCATAATGAGCAAAGCGACGCAAAGATGCTTCTAGACCGCCGATTACAATCGGAATATCTCCGTAAAGTCTGCGGATTTTCTGACAGTAAACTATCACAGCTCTGTCAGGGCGCAGACCGGCTTTTCCGCCCGGGCTGTATGCATCTTCCGAGCGCTTACGCTTGGCGGCGGTATAGTGCGCCACCATTGAATCAATGTTGCCGCTGCTGACAAAAAAGCCGTATTTCGGTCTGCCAAGACGTGTGAAATCCTTGTCGCTGCGCCAGTCGGGCTGACTGAGCACGGCAACCTTGTATCCGCAGGATTCAAGCACACGCGTAATAATTGCCGCACCGAAGGCGGGATGGTCAACATAAGCGTCACCGCTGACATAAATAAAATCAGCCTGTTCCCATCCCCTTGCGGTCATTTCTTCACGCGACACGGGCAAAAAACTCATAATTTATTCCTCTTCATCGCCATCATCGGCAAATACCGATTCGTATTCGTCAGCAGTGTTGCTGAAAATGTCTTCAAACTCTTCCTGAGTGAAAACCTCCTGCGGCTCATCGGTCGCTTCCGCCGTGCCGCCGGCAGCACTCTGTGAAAGGGCATTCATTTCATACCACTGCTGTTTGGTTATAAGTACCTTTCGGGGTTTACTGCCCTCATAAGGTCCGATAATTCCTGCATCAAAAAGCTCATCCATAACTCTTGAAGCTCTGGCATAACCTAATTTAAGACGTTTTTGCAGCATTGTCGTGGAAGCAAGACCTGCCTCAACAACAACCTCAACCGCCTTGTCAAACATTTCGTCACGCTCGTCATCCGTATCTTCAGGTGCAGGCGCACCGCCCTTTTTCTTGGCACCCGTTGCTGCGGCATTGGCGTCAATTTCCTTGATTGTTTCTTCGTTATAGGTTGTCTGCATCTGTGACTTGATGTGGTCAACGATTTTTTCAATTTCTTCTTCCGAAATATAACAGCCCTGAACTCTAACGGGTTTTGACAGACCGATGGGGCTGAAAAGCATATCGCCGTTGCCGAGAAGCTTTTCAGCACCGGCAGTGTCAAGTATTGTGCGAGAGTCAATCTGCGAAGAAACGGAAAGCGCAATTCTGCTGGGAATATTTGCCTTGATAATACCCGTGATAACGTCAACGGAAGGACGCTGTGTTGCAATGACAAGGTGCATACCTGCCGCACGTGCCATCTGTGCAAGACGGCAGATAGAATCTTCAACCTCATTGGGTGCAACCATCATAAGGTCGGACAGCTCGTCAATGAAAATGACGTACTGCGGCATCTTTTTAAGTTCGGTACGTACCTCGGCAAGTCTGTTGTAACCGCCGATGTCACGCACGTTGTTTTCGGAAAACAGCTTGTATCTTCTTTCCATTTCCGCAACCGCCCAGCCAAGAGCACCTGCCGCCTTTCTGGGGTCGGAAACAACGGGCACTTCAAGATGTGCAATGCCGTTATAAATCGTGAACTCAACCTGCTTGGGGTCAATCATAAGAAGCTTGACCTCTTCGGGCGAAGCATTGAAAAGAATACTGACAATCATTGAGTTAAGGCAGACTGATTTACCGGAGCCGGTTGTACCCGCAATAAGCATATGCGGCATTTTTGCAATATCCGTGCAGATAATGTTGCCAGCAATATCCTTACCGAGCGCAACGTAAAGCTTGCTTTTTGTATCTCTGTATTTTGAAGAATCAATGATTTCACGCATACAGACCATTGATTTCTGTCTGTTGGGCACCTCAATACCGATTGCCGATTTGTTGGGAATGGGTGCTTCAATACGCACACCCGATGCGGCAAGGCGCAGGGCAATGTCATCGGCAAGCTTTGTGATTTTGCTTATGCGGATACCTTCATCAGGCACAAGCTCATAGCGTGTAACGGAAGGTCCTCGGCAGATATCAATGATTTCAGCTTTGACATTGAAGCTTTCAAGGGTTGTGAGAAGCTTCTGTGCGTTTGTCTGAATCTCATCGGAATAATTGATGTTTTCACCCTCAACGGGAGCGTTGAGCAGCTCGATGGGCGGATAGACGTACTGACCCTGAGAAGCATCGGGTGCTTCGGAAGTTTCTTCAACGGTTTCCGCCTTTCGCTGAGGTTTTTTGCGCTGAACTTTACCGGAATCTTTAATCGCCTGCTCAACCGCCTTTTCTGTCGGTGTTACGGGCTTTGCGTCGTCAAGGTTGACGGTGGGAATATTTATCGGACTGTCGGTGGGAATTGAAAACGTTGAATCATCACGCACGATGTCAATGCCTTTATCTGCGTCAGCTTTGGGAGTATCCTTGACGGTCGGAGGAGGACTGAACTTTTTTACTTTTTCTTTTTTGTCTTCTTCCTCTTCTCTTTCAGCCTCAACCTGTTCACGGCGTGCCGCATTGGCCTCCATTCTTTCGGCTGTGACCTCGCCGATTTTCACAAAAGCACTTCTCAGGCCCTTGACAAAACCGATGAGTGTTGTACCCGTAAGAAGCATGGCGAGAACAACAAGCAGAATAACAACGGTTATTCCCGCACCCGTTTTACCGAAAAGCTTTGCAAGACCGCCGCCGATAAGCGTACCGAAAAATCCGCCGCTGGCAAGGGTTTCTGCCGCCCACACTTCCTTAAACTGAACAGCAAGGGCGGTGGTGCTGAGATACTCTGAAGGTTTTGAAAAGATATGAATTGCACTGCCGAGAAGTAAAACAAACGAGCTGACACCAGCTATGTCGGCGGCAAAAGTACCTATCGGCTTATTGAGCGTGTAAATAACCGCAAGGCCAAGAAGCATAAACGGCCAGATGTAAGCGCAGAAGCCGAACAGGCCGAAAAGTGTGCAATGCATCCAGTTCCACACGCTTTCACCTTTAATGAAGGCAACACAGATGAGGAAAGCCGCCGCAGCCATTAAAATTATTGCCGCACGTTGGCGCCTTGCAGTCTGCTGTTCGGGGGTCAGCGTTTTATTGTTTACCTGCTGTGCGGACTTTTTGCGTGTGTCGGCAGAGTTTTTTTTCGGGGCGTTTCCCGAACGGTTTGCCGTTTTTTTGGAGCTTGTGTTGTTTGCCATCAGCACCCACCCTTTCTCTTTCAAAATTTAATATAACTGCACAATTGCTTGTATTTTCTCTTCCCGCCCGCACAAACGGGCAAAAATTAAACAAAACTGAGGCATTTTAGATATTATAGCACCGTTATTCAAACATAGCAAGTAAAAAACTCAATATTTTGTTTATATAGACAAAATTATTACAATATATGCACAAAATGCTCCGTCCGCCTTGACAAAAGACTGCTTCAAGAGTAAAATTTGCTATAATGGATTATTTTTTGTAATTTTTAATGTAACGGAGGCGGAAAAATGGGACTGACGATTTCTCAGAAAATCATCAAGAATCACCTTGTGACGGGCGAAATGATACCCGGCACTGAAATCGGTATTCGCATTGACCAGACACTTACACAGGATGCAACGGGCACAATGGCTTACCTTGAATTTGAAGCAATGGGTATTGAAAGAGTGCGTACCGAGCTTTCTGTAGCTTATATCGACCACAACACCCTGCAAACGGGCTTTGAAAACGCTGATGACCACAGATTCATTCAGAGCGTTGCCAAAAAAAGGGGTCTGCTTTTCTCAAAACCCGGCAACGGCATCTGCCATCAGCTTCACCTTGAGCGTTTCGGCAAGCCGGGCAAAACCCTCATCGGCTCTGACAGCCACACACCCACGGGCGGCGGCATCGGCATGCTTGCAATCGGTGCAGGCGGTCTTGACGTTGCTGTTGCAATGGGCGGCGGCGAATATTTCACAACAATGCCCAAGGTTACCCTTGTCAGACTTTCAGGCAAGCTTTCACCCTGGGTCAGCGCAAAAGACATTATTCTTGAAGTGCTCAGAATCATGAGTGTCAAGGGCGGTGTCGGCAAAGTTATTGAATACGGCGGCGAAGGTGTTGCAACACTTTCCGTACCCGAAAGAGCCACAATCACAAATATGGGTGCCGAGCTTGGCGCAACCACCTCAGTCTTCCCCTCTGATGATATCACAAGAAAATTCCTCAAGGCACAGGGCCGCGAAGAAGATTGGTGCGAGCTTTCCGCAGACGAAGATGCACAGTATGACGAAATCATCGACATCGACCTTTGCAAGCTTGTTCCCCTTGCCGCAATGCCCCATATGCCCGACAACGTTAAGAGCGTTGAAGAAATCGGCAATATCGAAATCAGCCAGGTCTGCATCGGCTCATGTACCAATTCATCACTTCTTGACATGTTGAAGGTTGCCGCAATCCTCAAAGGCAAAAAAATCGCCCCCAACGTAAGTCTTACCATCTCCCCCGGCTCAATGCAGGTTCTCAATATGCTTTCACTCAACTCTGCGCTTTCCGACATTCTCTGCGCAGGCGCAAGACTGCTTGAATGTGCTTGCGGTCCCTGCATCGGTATGGGTCAGTCTCCTCAGTCAAGCGGTGTTTCGCTCAGAACATTCAACCGCAACTTTGAGGGACGCTCAGGCACAGCTGATGCCGGTATCTACCTTGTCAGTCCCGAGGTTGCCGCCGCTTCCGCACTTACAGGCGTTCTCACAGACCCGAGAACACTCGGCGAAATGCCCGAAATCACAATGCCCGAAGCATTCATCATCAACGACAATCTCATTGAAAAGCCTGCCGATATTTCCGAAGCAGATGCAGTTGAGATTAAATACGGTCCCAACATCAAGCCTTTCCCGTCAAGCGACATTCTTCCTGCCGACATTCAGGCAAAGGCAATTCTCAAGGTTGGCGACAATATCACAACCGACCACATTATGCCCGCAGGCGCAAAAATTCTGCCCTACCGCTCAAACATCCCCTATCTTTCAAATTTCTGCTTCCGTCAGTGTGACGAAAACTTTGCGGAAAACTGCAAGGCAGAGGGCAAGGGCTTCATCATCGGCGGTTCAAACTACGGTCAGGGCTCATCAAGAGAGCACGCCGCACTTGTTCCCCTTTACCTCGGCATCAAAGCGGTTATCGCAAAATCGTTTGCCCGAATCCACTGTGCAAACCTGATTAACGCTGGCATTATGCCGTTCACCTTCGCCAACCCCGACGATTATGACACCGTTGACCAGGGCGACGTTCTTGCGCTCAACGGAATCAGGGAAGCAATCGAAAACGGCGCACCCGTAACACTCCGCAACGAAACAAAGGGTCTTATTTATGCGCTCAACTACGATTATTCCGACAGACAGAAGGCAATGATTCTTGCCGGCGGTCTGCTCAACTACACAAAGCTTTCAAACTGAGAAAGGATGATATAAATGACACAGGAACAGTTACAGCTTGCCATTGAAAAATTCACCG
Source organism: Acutalibacteraceae bacterium (assembly GCA_045595825.1). GTDB lineage: Bacteria > Bacillota > Clostridia > Oscillospirales > Acutalibacteraceae > CAG-177. Next base: position 30,940 of record JAZOBD010000065.1, on the reverse strand, counting down.
CTCTTGTCAAAGAGCAGAGCGAAAGAAGCGACAAAATAAAGGCTCAGGGCGATTTTGTCGATTACACAAATCTTGACAAACTCATCATCGGTGTTTGCGGAGGCGACGGCATCGGCCCGATCATCTGCAACGAATCCGCAAGAGTTCTTCAGTTTCTTCTTGAAGATGAAGTAAAGGCCGGCAAAATCGAATTCAGATTCATCGACGGTCTTACAATTGAAAACCGAGTTGCCGTTAACAAGGCAATCCCCGATGACGTACTTGAAGAACTCAAAAAATGTCACGTCATCCTCAAGGGACCCATGACGACACCTCAGGCTGGCGACCCGTGGCCCAACATTGAGAGTGCAAACGTTGCAATGAGAAAGGCTCTTGACCTTTTCTGCAACCTTCGCCCCGTACGTATCCCCGAACAGGGCGTTGACTGGACTTTCTTCAGAGAAAACACTGAGGGCGCTTATGCTGTCGGTTCAAAGGGCTTCAACATCACAGACGACCTTGCAATGGACTTTGTTGTTACGACAACCGAGGGTACCGAAAGAATTGCAAGACTTGCTTATGAATACGCAAAGAACAACGGCAAAGAAAGAGTTTCAATCATTCAGAAAGCAAACGTCATCAAAACAACAGACGGCAAATTTCTCAACATCTGTAAAGAAATCGGCAAGGAATATCCCGACATCATCACAGACGAATGGTACATCGACATTGCAACCGCAAAGCTTGTTGACGAAAAACGCCGCCGCGATTTCAAAGTTTTCGTTCTGCCCAACCTTTACGGTGACATCATTACCGACGAAGCCGCTGAATTCCAGGGTGGCGTAGGCACCGCAGGCAGCGCAAACATCGGCAAGAAATACGCTATGTTTGAAGCTATCCACGGCTCAGCACCCAGAATGATCAGAGAAGGCCGCGGCCAGTATGCAGACCCCTGCTCAATGCTCCGCGCTTCCGTAATGCTTCTTAACCACATCGGTCAGCAGGAAAAAGCCGAAAAACTTGAAAAGGCTCTTGATTTCTGCATGTTTGAAGACAAGAAGCTGAAAATTACAGGCAGAGCCGACGGCTGCACCTGCGAAGAATTCGGCAACTACGTAATGGAAACAGTTAAATCTCTTTAATAAAGCAATAACCGCCGCGATAAACTCGCGGCGGTTTCTTTTTTGTTTGATTATGCTTTTGCGTTCATTGTTTTTTCGGTAAGAAACGCAGAATTCTTAGGTACAACAAAAACAATACCGTTTTCAACAATTTCAAATGAGCTGTCAGTTACAAACTGGCACTCACCGTCAACGTTGACTGCGGCAGGTGTGTCGCAGTGGATTGTGATTTTTTTGCCGCGGACAAACTTTGTGATATCCCAGTCAAGGTGTTCACCCGCTTTGTAGGGGTTGAGGAGCGTAAGCAGTTTAAGTCGGCTCATATTGCTTTCAACAATGATGAAATCAAGCAGACCGTCATTGGGAATTGCAAGGGGTGCACCCTTGAATCCGCCGCCGTACCAGCGGGAATTTCCGCCAAGGCAGAAAAGACAGTTCTGTGTGAAAGGCTCTCCGCCGTCAATGGAAATTGTAAACTTGTTCTTGACCTTTGTCATAAGCGAATAAAGGCTTGCGGCGTAGTATGCAGCCTCACCGGGCATAAAGGGAATCTTCTTGAAATTAGCCTGTCTTGCACATACCTCGGCATCAAGACCCATTGAGCACTGGTTAATGGCAATCTGCTCACCGCATTTAATAACGTCAAGGCTTGTGGGCACACCGTTTATGACATTTTCAATCTCAAGGAAATCTTCTTTCGTACCGAAAAGGCGGATAAAATCGTTACCTGAGCCAAGCGGAATTACGGCAACCTGAGCATTGGAAAAACCGAAAGCACCGTTGACAACCTCATAAAGAGTGCCGTCACCGCCGCAGGCATAAAAGCGAATCTCATCGCCCGAAGCGGCTCTTTTTTTTGCGTATTTGAGGGCGGCGCCCGCAGCTTCGGTTATATAAATCTCGTAGTCGATACCGAGTTTACGGCAGACCTCGTTAATCTTACTCTCAATGGTTGCAACAGCTTTGCCCTTGCCTGCAACGGGATTGATAATAAAAACGTGTTTCATCTTTTTCATCTCCTATTTAAAATACATAAACAGCTGGCACTTAATCATTCCGTTATAAAGCTTGCGGCGCTTGTCCGCCTTGCGGCCGAATGCAGCCTCAAACTCTTCGTCTGGGCTGATAATGCTGTAAGAAAAGCCTTTTTTCTGTTTGAAAACAGTGCCCATGGTTTTGTAAATCATTTCACACTGTTTGAGGTCAAGCAATCTTTCACCGTAGGGCGGGTTGCAGATTACCGTACCTCTTTCGGTTTCGGGAGCAAAATCTTTTATGTCACGCACAGCAAAACTCAGTTTATCGGCAACACCTGCACGCTCAGCATTGATTTTTGCAAAGTCAATAGCTTTCGCATCAATATCCGAGCCAAATGCATGGAAATCATCGCAAATCTGAACATTTTCCCTTGCTCTTTCACGCTCGGTTTCCCACACGCTTCTGGGGATAACGTCCCACCTTTCCGCAGAAAAACCTCTGGTGAGACCGGGAGCCATGTTCATTGCGAGCAATGCGCCTTCAATAAGAATTGTACCCGAGCCGCACATCGGGTCATAAAATTTATGGTAAGGACGCAGACGGGAAAGACTGCAAAGGGCGGCCGCAAGCGTTTCTTTAATCGGTGCATCGTTTGCATCAAGTCGGTAGCCTCGCTTGTGCAGGCCTGCACCAGACGTATCAAGCAACAGGGAAACGTTGTTTTTCATTATTGAAAACTGAATCTGATGCACGGGTCCCGTTTCTTCAAACCACTCAATTGCATATTTTGATTTAAGTCTTTCCACAACCGCTTTTTTGATGATTGCCTGACAGTCACGGGTGCTGAAAAGGTCGGAATTTATCGAGTAGCCTTTAACGGGAAAAGCATCCAGTGCGCCAATCCAGTTTTCCCACGCCAGAGCTTTTGTGCCCTGAAACAGATCTTCAAATGAATGTGCCTCAAAGCTGCCGACAAGGATCTGCACTCTTTCGGCAAAATGAGAACAAATATTAACCCTTGCAAGCAAGGCTTCATCGCCCGAGAAAAGAACTCTGCCGTTTTCTGCGTTGACATTTTCTGCGCCAAGATCACGAAGCTCCTGCGCAATAAGTGATTCAAGGCCGAGAAGGCACGGTATTACAAAATTAATATTCATAAAATACAATCCTTAAAATATTACACTAATTTATTATATTAAACTTAATAAGTCAAACTGTCAAGCTTTTTGCCCAAATTGGAAAACAAAAAGCCTGCGGGAAAATAGCCGCAGGCGGAATTATATTTTATTCAGCAGTCAGCAACCGTTATTCGATCTCAGGGGCGATAAGACCGTAACCAGAGTCACTGCGTCTGTAAACAACATTGATGCTGTCATTATCGGAATTGAGGAAAACGTAAAACTGGTGACCGAGCATATTCATCTGAAGAATAGCTTCGTCAACCGACTGGGGCTTGAGAGATACCGTCTTTGTTCTGACAACGTCGAAATCAACTTCTTCGGCGACGGGTTCTTCATAAGCGTTGATATCATCAAAAGCACCTGAACGAAGTTTCTTTTCAACGCGGGTCTTATTCTTACGAATCTGACGGATAAGGGAATCGACGCAGCGGTCAAGCGCATCATTCATGTTTTCCGCTCTTTCCTGTGCGCGGAATATCATGCCGTTGTTGATGACGGTAATTTCAACAGACTGAGATGATTTTTCAACCGTTGCCGTTACCTTTGCCTCGGCCTCGGCACCAAAAAAGCGTTCAACCTTTGCAAGCTTTTTCTCTGCGCGCTCCTTGAACGAATCTCTGGGAGAGCATTTACGTCCTGTGATGGTGATTTTCATATTGTCATCCCCTTGAACTTAGATTGAAATGCAAGGAAAACAGAACCCATCCTTGATTTCAACTAAATTATAGCACATATTCACAAAAAAATAAACAGTTTTTAGAAAATTTTAAAAAAATTTCACAATTAAATCTGTGTAAATGCGTGACGGGTGACGTGACAACCGACATTTACCGCAACCGGCAGACCTGCAATATGAGTGGGCGCAGCTTCAATTGCAACGCTCAGAGCGGTTGTTTTTCCGCCAAAGCCCTGCGGACCGATGCCCGTTGCATTAACTGCATCAAGCATTTTGTTTTCGAGCTCGGCATAAAAATCATCGGGATTTTTCTTACTGACATCTCTGCAAAGTGCGGTTTTCGCAAGCAGAGCACACTGCTCAAAATCCCCGCCGATACCGACACCAAGCACCATCGGCGGACACGGATTGCTGCCCGCTTTGACAACGGTTTCAACGACATAATTCACGATATCATCGGTACTTGCACTTGGAGTAAACATCCTTATTGCGCTCATGTTTTCGCTGCCGAAGCCCTTGGGTGCAACGGTTATCTTAACCCTGTCGCCATCTACGATTTTCGTGTGAATAACCGCAGGTGTGTTGTTTCCCGTGTTAACGCGTCTTAACGGGTCGGCAACGACGGAGCAACGCAGGTATCCGCCGACATAACCGTCGGCAACGCCGTCATTTATCGCCTGCACAAGACTGCCGCCGACAAAATGAACATCCTGACCGATTTCAAGAAAAATAACCGCCATTCCGGTATCCTGACAAACGGGCACGTCAAGCTCACGCGCGGCAGTGATATTATCATCAATAACACCCATCACCGTTTTGGAAAGATCTTTTGTTTCACGGCGTTTTCCCTCGCAGATAAGGTCGCAAAGGTCAGCCGGCAACACCTTGTTTGATTTGATGCAAAGCTCGCTGACTGCGGTCCTGATTAAACTGACATCAATTTCACGAACACTCATAAATATCACCAAAAAAAAGGGCAGACGCTTTGTCTGCCCGAATTAATTACTGTTTGTTGCCGCCACGGCGTGAATAACCGCCGCGCTTGGACTCGCTTGAACGTTTGAGGTCGGTCATTTTCTCATCACTGACCTGCTTGAAACGCGCCATCATATCCTCAAAAGACTGATGCTCTGCCACGGGGGCTGATTTGTTGCCCTGCCATACGGGCGGAGAGCGTCTTTCCTGCCTGGGGCGAGGGGGACGTGTTGAAGGCTTAGGCTGAGCGGGTGCCTCCTGATCAAGCAACTTTTTAATTGACAAGCTGATTTTTCCCTCGGGACTTACAGAGAGAACCATAACCCTGACTTCCTGGTTAAGCGACAAATGTTCCTTTATGTCTTTTACATAAGTCTGAGCGACCTCTGAAATATGTACCATACCTGTTTTTCCGCACTCAAGTTCAACAAAAGCACCAAAATCGGTAAGGCCTGTAACTTTGCCGCTAAAAATTGCGCCTTCCTCAATTTGCATAAAGAAAGAAGTCCTCCCTTAATTTAAGTATGCCGAATCGTAATAAACCCTTTCGTCGGGTTTTACGTAGCCATACTCTTCTCTTGCAATGCGCTCAATATAATCTTCTTCATTACCGCTGTCAATGACAGCCTGAAGCTCATTGTTTTCGGCTTTCTGAGCTTCGTACTGCTCGGAATAAGATGCGTTGACAGCCTCTTGTGCCTTAACCTTTGCCTGCAAACTGACCAAAGTGGCAACAAAATAACAGACCAACGCGAGCAAAAGCACGGTCAGTATAACACTGCGTTTTTTGTTGTGGGTGTTATTTCTTGTCTTTGTCATAGTCTGCCTCTGGTTCGGAATATATTAATGCTTTTACATTATACAATATATTGTGTTGATTTTGCAATAGCATTTTGTTATTTTTCTTAAATTTTCTGAATGTTTTTTTGAAAAAATCCGATGTTTTTCTGCTTTTCTTTTTAATTTTGCCACCGACAAATAAAAAAGGTCTTTTTGCAGCATTGAAAACACCTGAAGAAACCGTTCTGACGGCTTTTATTATTGCGTTGCTTACCCTGACGGCAATGCTGCCGGTTGAAAAATAATATACAAGCCAGCCCAGCACCTCACCTGCAAGCACATAGCCCTGAAGCTTGCCTGAATTGAGCACAAGCACAAAACCGAAAGTAAGCAAAGAAACACAAATAAGGTACACAATATCCGCCACCCAGGCAGCAAGACGGGAATTTGAAAAAATCAGACGGACAGTACGGAAAACATCGTAAAGTATTCCCAGGAGAAATCCGAACCCAAAGGCATAAAGAAACAGCCGTGTCTGCTGTGCGAGAGAGCTTATATAAACCATTGTTACCTGAACACCTTTGAGAAGAAGCCGCCGTTACGCGGTGCTTCATCGGAATAAGCAAGCGAAACGATTTTGCCCTCAATGAGCAATTCACCGACCTCAACACTCAGTCGGTTAATGTGCAGATCACTGCCACGCACGGTGAGCTCGCCCATTTCGGTGAAAACAATCACTGTCTGTTCATCAAAGCTGTCAACATCATTTACCCCGGAAACCGTGAGCAATCGCCTGTCCTCCATTATAACATTGTGCGGCAAAGAAACAGTCTTTTTTTCCTCCATATAATCAGTCCTTTCAAAAAATAAAACTCTTACACAATTGATATGTGCAAGAGTTTTGAATTATGACCGACAAATTATTTCAGAGGCTTATACATCAGCGCCGCATCTTCTTTTTTAGCGTGTTCGGAAATGCTGAGAACTTCAAAACGGTTTTTATTTTCACCGAATGTCAGCTCAATGATATCGCCGACCTTAACCTCGTAAGAAGCACGGGCAACCTTGCCGTTGACGGTTACGTGCTTTGCATCGCAAGCTTCGTTTGCAACAGTTCGTCTTTTGATTATTCTTGAAACTTTGAGATATTTGTCAAGACGCATAAAATCCTCCTGAAAAAATTTTTCGGAGCCGAAGAACGGCCCCGAAAATAAAAATCTTTAATTATTCAGCAACCTTATCCTTGAGAGCCTTGCCAGCCTTGAATACGGGAACCTTTGTAGCAGCAACAGTGATAGCCTCGCCGGTCTTGGGGTTGCGGCATTTCTTTTCAGCGCGAGCGTGTACTTCGAATGTGCCGAAGCCGACAAGCTGAACTTTTTCACCGTTTGCAAGAGCATCAGCAACAGCTGCAACAACAGCGTTGACTGCCTTTTCTGCGCACTTCTTTTCGATTCCTTCTTTTGCTGCAATAGCATTTACGAGATCTGACTTATTCATTTGTTTACTCCTTGTATTAAGTATATTTTATGAAATACCGAAGGTATTGCATATTCACATTAATTTGGCTTTATCCCAAAGCCTGTCCAGTTCTTCAAGGGAAGAATTTTTCATATCAATCCCCTGCTCAGCGGCCATTTTTTCAACTATCAGAAAACGGTTCATAAACTTGTCGGAAGCGGCGGTGAGTGCTTCTTCCGCATCGCATTTAATAAAACGTGAAACGTTGACGGCAGAGAAAAGAACATCACCCAATTCGTCAAGCATACATTCCTGTCGGCCCGAAGCGATTGCTTCTTTAAGCTCGTTGATTTCTTCGCTGACTTTATCAAGTGCACCCGAAACATCGTTCCAGTCAAAGCCGACATCTGCCGCTTTTTTCTGCAACTTTGTTGCACGCATCAGTGCAGGTAATTCACGCGGCACGCTCTGCATTGAGTCGCCCGTTGTTTTCTGCCCCTTTGTGCGGCGTTTGATTGCATCCCAGTTTGTCAGCACATCGTCAACGCCCGAAACAGTGACATCGGCAAAAACGTGAGGATGACGTTCAATGAGCTTTTTGCAGATGCCGTCACAAATTTCATCAAAACCGAAGGTTCCTTTTTCAGTTTCCATCTGAGCGTGAAAGACAACCTGCATCAGCAAGTCACCGAGTTCTTCACAAAGAAGGTCGTTATCCTGCTTGTTGATTGCCTCAATTACCTCATAGGTTTCTTCAATCAGATTTTTCTTGATGCTTTCGTGTGTCTGCTCGGCATCCCACGGACAACCGCCGGGGGCACGGAGAACACGCATTATTTCAAGAAGGTCCGTAACCGTGTAATTATTCTTATACTCAAAATTATTCAACTCAAAGACCTCCGCAAACATTGTTACTATTTTAACCCAAAAGTCTATATTTTTCAAGGGCTTTTGCAATTTTTTTCCCTTTTGGAAGTGAAATTATATCCTCTTTCACAAGACCTTTGCACAAAACCATTGTAACGGCATAAACAACAACCGCAACACCGATTGAAATGACTGCGGCAAAGGTTGAGCCGTTAACAATACTTGTGGGGTCACCGGCGGGTAAAACCTTGCACAAAAGGCCGTTTGTCGCATAAGCGGCACCTGCGCAAAGCGCGGCACAAACAAGGGGTTTGACGATGACAGAAAGCCAGTGCGGTCTGACCTTTGAAATACGCAGAAGTGAAACAAGGTTAAAGCTGACAATTACGACATAGAACAAAACCGTACCGATTACGGCGCCGTAAATATTGAATTTCGGATTTCCGACGAGAATGTAGTTGCAGGCAACCTTCGCAATGGCGCCGACAATGACGGACTTGACGGGAATATCCGTTCTGCCGATTGCCTGAAGCATATTTGTAATCGGTGTGGAAACGGACATAAGACCCGTTGCAATGCCGTAAGTGGCCATAACGGGAACAATGATGGCAATTGCGTCAGAGTTTTCGCCTCTGCCGTAAAGGATGGTGAGAATGGGTTGCGCAAGCACAGCCATGCCGAAACCTGCGGGCAGTGCAATCATCATTGCCACACGCAGAACGGTTTCAACGGTGGATTTGCAGTTTTCTTTATCTTTGATTGCCCACGCCGCAGCAAGTGCAGGCAGAGCGCTTACGCCAAGCTGTACGGTAATTGTGGGAATAAGATTTCTGAAATCGAGAGCCGAGCCGTATGCGCCCCACAGATATTTGACGAGGTTTGCATTGTCAGAAAGGTCAAGTCTGTCAGCTTCAACAGCAGCATTGATTGACGGAGCATACATATTAAAAATGTAATCGTAGTCCGTTTCAATTGCCGTGGCAATGCGTGCCTGAATGGTTGTGGTATCGATAAGGTTTGTTATGTTGAGAATCAGAGAGCTTACAACCATGGGAACGGCAATGCTTATCATTGTGCGGACAAGCTCTTTGTCGGGGGTTGCCGCAGGGGAATTGACAAGCTGAACACGGTCGAAAGCAGTACCCTTAACCTTATGATATATCATCAGAGCGAGAGTGCTGAGAACTGAGCCCATTGTGACACCGAGCACGGCGCCTGCCGCCGCCCAGGGATAAATTGCATCGTTATTTGCCTGCGTACGGCTTGTCACCTCAACGCCGAATACGGTTGCAACCGTATCACCCGAGGCAGCCATACCTGCCGCAAACTGACGCTCACCGAGCCAAACAACGATATATGCAAGGACAAGACCCACGCAAAGCTTTCCCGTTGCCTCAACGACCTGAGACATTGCCGTGGGCTTCATATTGCGCAAACCTTCATAATAGCCTCTGTAAGCCGACATGATGCAACAGAAGAAAACGGCAGGTGCAATGCAGAAAATCGCAGGCAGGTTACGCATATCGGCATAATACTTGCAATAAGGGTAAGCAATCAGCGCAAGCACTGACGTGCCGACACAGCCGACAATGAAGAACAGTTTTTTTGCCACCTTGAAAGTGCTTTCTGCCTCACGGTATTTTCCGAGTGCAACGCTTTCGGCAACAAGCCTTGCGACGGCAACGGGCAGACCTGCCATCGAAATTGCAAAAATAGGTGTGTAGATTTCGTAGGCGGAGTTAAAATAGCCTCTGCCGACACTGCCGACCATATCCGTAAACGGAATTTTGAAAAACACACCGATAATCTTGACAAGGATTACACCAAACGCCAGCACCATTGCGCCGTTGAGCACGGATTGTTTCTTTTCGCCAGCCAAGTCTTTCACTCTCCTTTGTGATTTTTTATTTATCTACCCGACGAATTCCCACAAAAGAGAGTCGGGTGTCAGCATTGAATAATCAAGTTTAACAAATTTTTCAAGCTTTGCCGCAAGCTCGCCGCAAAGCTTTTTGTACTGCGAGTTTTCATCAACCGTTGCAAGAAGACGCAACGCCTCCCCTGCCAGAACACACGGCTCGCAAGCATAAAATGAATTAAGCTTTATGTCGGCAAATTCTTTGAACGGAAAAATATATTTATCCTCACCCTTCAAGACATCAAACCAAAGCTCAAAGGTTTTGTCAACAGAACTTGCACGGTGGTGAAAATCGCGCACCATACGGCGGATAAAACGAAGCTCACGCTTTGCAAGAATGACGTTACCTTCCTCGCCGTAAACACGCGAGGAAACGCTCACATAAAGCTTTACAAGGTTTTCAGGCGGCAGGTGGCGGGCAACGGCAGGGTTAAGAGCATGTATCCCCTCAACAATGACAACGTCGTTTTCATTGAGAAAGATTTTTTGCTTTTCTTCACTGCGGCTGGCCGTTTTGAAATCAAAAACAGGTAATTCGCAGCTGCCCTCTTTTATCAGAGTTTCAAAGCAGTCGTGCATACATTCAAGGTCAAGCGCTTCAAGGCACTCAAAGTCGGGTTTTCCGTTTTCGTTGAGCGGATAGGCTTCCTTTACACCGTGATAAAAATTATCAAGCGAAACGATATAAGCCATATTGCCGCTTTCTTTGATTCGCCTTGCAAGAAGCGACGCCGTTGTCGTTTTGCCCGCTGAGCTGGGGCCTGCGAGCAGAATAATTTTGCGAAGCCTGCTTTCGTTGATAAAGCTTGCCGCGCGGTCAAGCTGTGCGGCATAATCCGCATTGCACTGCACGCAAAAAGCCTTGGGATTGTCAAGTGCCGCAGAGTTTATTCCGGTTAATGTCATACAGTCTCTCCTTATTGTTTACTACAATTTTAGTATGACAAATAGAACTCATTTATTCTTTTTTTGCGCTCGGTCAATTCGCCGTATCTGTCAATATACTCGTAAGGATACTTGAAATTAAAAATACGCTCGATATAATCGGAAGAGGGTGCTTTCAGCTTTGTGACGGCACCTGCGCCAACGGCAAAAACGCTGTGGCATTCTTCCATCATAAATATGTTATAGACACATTCTTTGTCCGTCTTGCACCAGCCTACATTTTCAAGATTGCCCAGACATTTGCTCTGACGGTACATATAATAAGGAAAATAATCGCCTTTCATAAGCTTATCCTGCGCATAAGAAAGCATCTGCTTTGCGGTGTTGCCGTCGCTTACAAAGTATCCGTCAGCAGCAAGCGTTGACGAGCGTTTAAGTGCAAGCGTATGCACGGTTATGTTTTCAGGGTCAAGCGAAACAGCGGTATCCACAGAGTTTGCAAAGCTTTCAAAGCTTTCAGTCGGCAAGCCTGCAATCAGGTCCATATTTATGCTGTTAAATCCAATCTTTCTCGCAGCCTCGTACACCTCTAAGGTTTTTTGCACGGTGTGCTTCCTGCCGACCGTGTCAAGCACCGACTGGTTAAAGGTCTGGGGATTTATGCTGATTCTGTCAACACCGACACTGCGAAGAGTTGCAAGCTTATATTCATCAAGCGTATCGGGTCTGCCAGCTTCAACGGTGTATTCACGCAGGTGTGACAAATCAAAATTATCGTTGATTTTTGTGCAAAGACGGCGTAACTGGTCGGATTCAAGCACACCCGGAGTGCCGCCGCCGAAATAAATGCTTTCAATGCGAAGATTGAGTTTTGAAGCAATTTCACCCGTCAGTTCAATTTCATCGCAGAGCCTGTCAATATAAGGTGCAAGCAATTTCTTTGCGGCAGGGCTCGAAATTGAGTGTGACACAAACGAGCAGTAGCTGCACCTTGATGGACAAAACGGAATCGAAACGTAAAGACTGACCGATTCGGGTACGGAAAGCGAAACGATTTTTTCTTCCGCCTGAGAAACGGAAAAAGCGAGCTGTGTTTTCTCCTCGCTCACAAGAAGCTTTTCGGTAAAATGACGCTTTGCCCCCTCTTCACCGTAAAGGCTTACAAGCTTTATCATAAGCTTTGAGGGTCGCACGCCCGTAAGCACGCCCCAGGGCGGAACATAGCCCGTAACGGTGCTCAGCTGATGAAACATCATCTGTGCCATAAGAAGCTCACACTCGTCGTAATCCCCGGCGCAGGTGCATACACAATCCGCACTCTGCTGCAAATGCTTGCCGTCAATATCAACCGAAACATTCACTTTGCATACACCGTCAGTGTCACGGATTTCGGTAACAACGGTACGGGAATCTTGACCTTCAAAATCACGTACAACTGTTATTTTATCATTTGGAAAGAAAATTCTACACAGGTTTTCGGCTTCATAGTGAAACTTGTGTCCGATTACTCTGAGTATCAAATCATCACATCCTTCTGATAAAGCGGTTTCTTGTGCGCTCTCTTTCGAGAGTTGTTTCACGGTTGTGACCGGGCAAAATCACATAATCCCCGTCAAGGGCGATAAGCTTTTTAAGTGATTCGGCAAGAGTTTCAAAGCTTCCGCCGGGGAAATCGGTGCGACCGACCGTCATACAGAACAGAGTGTCGCCCGTGAGAATTGTTTTTTCGTCTTCAACAATATAGCAGACACCGCCGGGGGTATGACCGGGGGTGTGCATAACCTTTATCTCAATATCACCGACTTTTAAGACATCGCCGTCTTTGAGGAGAATATCGGCGTTTGTGGGTTTGAAATCGTTGGTGTTGCCCTCGGCAAGGCTCTTAATCTCGTTGTGCAGGCAATCGGCATCCTCAGCGTGGATTGCGATTTTTGCACCGGTAAAAGCTTTCAGGTCCGTAACGCCGAGAATGTGGTCAAAGTGACCGTGGGTGAGAAGAATGTATTCCAACGAAAGACCTCTGTCGGTGAGAATTTCTCTCATTTCGTCGGTAAACCAGGATGGGTCTACAATTGCCGCTTTGCCGTTCTTTTCATCGGCAACAAGCCAGCAGTTTGCAAGCATTGGGTGGTCAATAAAAAATTTTTCAATCATTTTTATCACCTTTTCCAGATATCGGTATCCATAACAATCGTTACAGGTCCGTCGTTGATGATTTCAACCTCCATATCAGCGGCAAAAATGCCCTTTCCAACATTGGAAACGCCGTTTTCAAGAAGCTGTTTGCAAAAGTATTCGTAAAGCTCATTTGCCTCATCGGGCTTTGCGGAATTTATAAAAGAAGGTCTGTTGCCTTTTTTCAGGTCGGCACAGAGTGTAAACTGAGAAATGACAAGAATCTCACCGCCGATGTCGGTAACACAGAGATTCATTTTGCCTTGCTCATCCTCAAAAACACGCAATTTCGCAATTTTTGCGGCAAGCAATTCCGCCTCTGCTTTTGTGTCACCCTGCATCACACCAAGCAACACGTTGAAGCCTTTTCCGACTTTGCCGACAACCCGGCCGTCAACACTGACCTGAGATTTTTTAACACGCTGAACAACAGCTTTCATCAGACACCTGTCCTTTCAATATCAAGCACGCTGTCAATTTTCTTTAACTTTGCAACAAGGTTGTTGACGTGCTCAACACCGTTGACACAAAGAGTCAGCACCATTGAGCATCTGCCGTCTTTGAGATGGTGTGTGGTCAGGTCATTAATCATAACGTGCATCTGTGCAAGCTGACCCGAAACGTCCGCAAGCAGACCGACACGGTTAAGGCAGATAAGTTGCAGTGTGCATTTGAATTCCTCACGCACGTTTTTATCCCAGTAGGCTTTGACCCATCTTTCAGGCTCGCCTGCCGTCGAAATGTCGCGAGGGACATTTGTACATTTTTTAGTGTGTATTGAAACGCCGTGACCGCGTGTGATGAATCCGATTATTTCATCACCCGGCAACGGATTACAGCAACGTGAGAATTTGATGAGGCAGTTGTCAATTCCCTCAACAACAACGCCCTCGCTGCTCTTGGTGCGGCGTTTTTCAGGCATTGTGACAACATTCGTGTCAGTTGTTTTGACAAGCTTTGAATACTCTTCCTTGATTCTGGGCATAAGTCGGATGAGTGAAATGCCGCCGTAGCCGATTGCCGCATAGAAATCTTCAATTGTTTTGAAGTGCTGTCTTTCGGCAATTTTAAGCAGGAATTCATTAAGCTTATCATCGGGCAAACGCACGAAATTGCGTCTGAACTCTTTTTCGACCTCGTTTTTGCCCTCAGCAATATTTTCATCACGCTTTTCACGTTTGTACCACTGACGGATTTTAGCACGTGCCTGACTTGTTTTGACAATTTTCAGCCAGTCACGGCTGGGACCCTTGCCCTGCTGTGAAGATGTGAGAATATCGATAATTTCGCCGGTCTTCACCTGATAGTCAATCGGCACGATTCTGCCGTCAACCTTTGCACCGACCATTCTGTTACCGACGGCGGAGTGAATGGCATAAGCAAAGTCGATAACCGTTGCGCCCTGAGGCAGGTTGAAAACGTCACCCTTGGGGGTAAAAACATAAACCTCTTCGGGCACAAGGTCGCTCTTGATTGTTCTGACAATGTCTTCAACGTCTTCAACGTCGCTCTGACTTTCAAGAAGCTGTCTTATCCAGACAAGACGCTCTTCAAACTTATTCTTGCCCGAAATACCGAGCTTGTATTTCCAGTGCGCCGCAATACCGTATTCGGCGGTGTGGTGCATTTCCCACGTTCTTATCTGCACCTCAAAGGGAATACCTTCGTATTCGGCATCAATGACGGATGTGTGCAGTGACTGATACATATTAGGCTTGGGGGTGGAAATATAATCTTTGAATCTGCCGGGGATGGGTCTGAACATATCGTGAATAACACCGAGGCAGTTGTAACAATCGTTGACAGAGTCAACAATAATTCGCACCGCATAGATGTCATAAATCTGGTCGAAGTTTTTGCCCTGCATATACATTTTTCTGTATATGCCGTGTACGGATTTGATTCTGCCGCTGACCTGAGCGCCCGAAACAACGTCACTGATTCTGTCTTTGATTCTGTCCTGAATTGTGTCAAGAAACTCTGTGCGGGAGTTGTTCTGCTCGGCAAGCGAACGTTCGATTTCGTTGTAAGCGACGGGGTCAAGGTAGCTGATTGCAAGGTCCTCAAGCTCTTCCTTGATAGGACGGATACCTAATCGGTGAGCAATGGGGGCATAAATTTCAATTGTTTCAAGCGCAATTTCACGGCGTCTTTGTTCCGCCTTGAACATAAGCGTACGCATATTGTGAAGGCGGTCAGCAAGCTTGATAATGATAACACGGATATCCTGCGACATTGCAAGAAGCATTTTGCGGATGTTTTCCGCCTGCTGTTCCTCTTTTGTTGAAAGCGGAACTTTACCGATTTTTGTGACACCGTCAACCAGCAAGGCAACCTCCCTGCCGAAAAGACGCGTGACGTCATCAAGACTTACTTTTGTATCTTCAACCGTGTCGTGAAGAATTGCCGCAACCATTGCGGGGGCATCCATACCAAGCTTTGCAACAATCTGCGCAACGCTCAGCGGATGGATAATATAGGGTTCACCCGAAAGGCGCTTCTGCTTTTCGTGTGCCTGACGGGAATACTGATATGCCCTTACAACGCTGTCAACATCCTGTTCGGTCATGCCTTCGTTGAGCGAGGAAAGAAGTTTTTCAAGACATTCAATCTCGCAGGGTTCGGCATCCTCAGGACAGATGGCTTTAATGTCGTATTTAAGGTCCTGTGTCATAAGCAGAATCATCCTTTCATTATTTGTTAAGCATCAGATATATCTGTGCAGTTTTTTCATAAGGGGTGTTTCGTCAAGGTTTGCCTTTTGCTGTGAACGGGCATCGCAGATGCTTCCGTCATCATTAAGTTTCAGTACGCCTGCTTCAAGCATTGAATTGACGGCAACCATTGCACGGCTGACCGCCGCACCGTTATCGCCAAGACGCACACAAAGCATTTCATAGTCCTCTTCATAAAGCGGATGTGCTTTTATGTACTTGTAAACGGCAATCTGAAAATCTCTTGAAGGATAAAGCTGACGTGCCTGCTCAGGTGTCAGTTTATCGTCACGGCAAAGAGAATCGTAAAGACGCATGCCTGACAGTACTGCCTCTTCGTCGGTTGAGGCAAAGCGCATATTGCGCACAATCACAGACACACGGGTTTCACCGTTGTAAACGTTGCGGTCAAGGTTGACGGCAAGGTCAACAATATCGCCACGGACAAAAGGAAAACTGTTTTCGGGCATTTTAAAATAAACCGCATTTACCTTGGCGCCGTTTCGTGAAAGTGAAAGACGCATGTGCTTACCCTCGGAAATCGGAGACAAATCATCAATTCTCATTCCGTAAAGTCCGAATGACGGCTGAGGATTGCCCGATCCGAAAGGTTCAAGCAACTGTAACGCATCCAGCAAATCAAGATTGATTCCCCTGGGATTAAGCTTGCAGTCAATATTCTGAACAGGGAACGGAATTTCAATGTGCCGTGCATAGTCGTTTATACGCTTGCGGAATTCGTCAGTTCTTTCACATTCAAGACCGATGCCTGCCGCAAGGGTGTGACCGCCGAAATGTGTCAGGCAGTCGCTGACAGCATTTATTGCATCAAAAATCGAAAAGCCTTCAACACTGCGGCACGAGCCTTTCGCCTCTTTTTCGCCGTGCGAAATAACAATTGCAGGCTTTGAAAATTTTTCAACAAGCTTTGCCGCAACAATGCCGATAACGCCCTGATGCCAGTCCTCGGAATCAACAACAAGAATTCTGTCGTGCATTCTTTCGGGGTGCCTTGCAAGCTGTTCAAGCGCCTGAACAAAAATGTCGTTTTCCGTCTTCTGGCGCAAAACGTTAAGGCTCTGTATTTCTTCGGCAATCTGGTCAGCAATATCCTCATCGTCACACAAAAGCAGGTCAAGTGCCTTGTTTGCCGTGCCCATTCTGCCCGTTGCATTGATGCGAGGACAAAGAGCAAACGCAACATTGGCAGAGGAAATATACTTACCGGAAAGACCGGCTTTATTAAGAAGTGCCGTTATACCGGGGCGGGGCTCTTCGTTAATCATACGCAGACCCGTGCGCACAATAAGTCGGTTGTCGCCTTTGAGCGTTACAACGTCCCCGATTGTGCCGATTGCGGCAAGGTCGCCGTATTCTTCAAGCACACCCTCAAATCCGCCGCCTTCAAGTGCACAGACAAGCATCAGCGCAACGCCGACGCCTGAAAAATCCTTGAACTGTGTCGGACAGTCGGGACGGTGCGGATTGACAACCGCAACGGCATCGGGAATCTCCTCCCCCACCTTGTGGTGGTCAGTGATTATTACGTCCATTCCGAGCTCGTTGGCACGCTGAGTTTCAAGAATTGCCGATACGCCGTTGTCAACGGTGATAAGCAGCTTTGTGCCGGATGCCGCAAGCGCCTCAACCGCTTCAACATTGAGTCCGTAGCCTTCAACAAGACGGTCAGGAATGTAGCGTGTGACATTTGCGCCGTTTGTTTCAAGATAAGAATACAACAGCGCCGTTGCGGTTATTCCGTCGGCATCGTAGTCACCGAAAACGGTAATGCTTTCGTAATTGTCGAGTGCACGGTTGATTCTTTCAACCGCCTTATCCATATCTATAAGTGAAAACGGGTCAGTTTCAGGATATGAGAATTCATCAAAAAAGCTTTCCGCATCGTCACCGAGGTCAAGTCCGCGGGAAACGGCGATAAGCGCCGCAAGCGGATTTATGCCGTATTGCTCGGCAATCTGCGCAGCTGAATCCTTATCACATTCGGCAACAACCCATTTTTTACGTTTCAAGCTTTCATCAGTCCTTTCATATCTTTTTAGTATATCAGTAAAATAAGCATTTTTCAATATTTAATATATAAATATTATATATTTTATATAAAATTATCGGCGGCAGGGTTTTATCCCCACCGCCGATAACGGGTTGTTATTGATTAATCAAAAAGGTAAACGCGTGCCTCATAGGGCTTGGTCTGGAAGCTGTTGAGGGTGCCGTCCGTAACAACGTCATAGTTTGAAAGAACGAGCTTACCCTTGCTCAAGTCAAAGCCTGCGGGTGCGGTAAATGTTACGGGATCTTCAACAAAAGAGTTGATGACGAGCATTCTCTTGCCCTCGTAGTTACGCTCGTAAACAAACAGCTTTTTGCTGCTCTTATAATGAAGTTTGAAATCGCCGTAAATGCAGATCTCGTTTTCTTTACGGAATTTGAGAAGCTTGCGGTAATAGTTAAGGATTGAGTTTTCATCCTTTTCAGCAGCTTCAACGTTGATTTCCGTATAGTTGTCGTTGATGAAGAACCAAGGCTCGTCAGCTGTGGTGAAGCCTGCATTCTTTTCGGCAGACCACTGAACGGGTGTTCTTGCATTGTCACGGGATGCGCGGTTGACAATTTTAAGGGTTGCTTTTTCAGAGAAGCCGAGCTTTCTGAAAAGCTGATATGTATTCTTTGTCTGAACGTCGGTGTACATATTTACATCGGGAAGTTTGATGTTGACCATACCGATTTCCTGACCCTGATAAATGAAGGGTGTACCGCTCTGGCAGATGTACATTGTTGCAAGCATTTTACCGCTTTCAACTCTGTATTTTCCGTCGTCGCCGTAACGGCTGATAATTCTGGGCTGGTCGTGGTTTTCAATGTAGTTTGCGTTCCAGGCAATACCGTAAAGCTTGTTCTGCCAGTTGTTATAAACCTTCTTAAGCTTTTTGAGGCTGAAGGGCATGGGAATCCAGCTGACGAGGAAGCAGTCAGCTTCCATGTGCTGGAAGTTGAACATCATATTAAGCTTCTGCTCTGCGCCCTCTTTGATGAATTTGAGAGCAAGCTTGGGTGTCATCATGGGAGCTTCGCCGACGGTCATGCAGTCATAGTTGTCGGTAACTTTTCTGAATTCGCCGAGATATTTCTGAAGGTTGGGGCCGCACTTATAGTGCTCCATACCGCAGGCAACGGGAATGGGGAAGCCGTTGGGCAGACCCTCTTTCTTTGAAATAAATGTGATAACGTCTTCACGGAAACCGTCAACGCCCAGATCAAGCCAGAAACGGATGATATCCTTGATTTCTTCACGGACTTTGGGATTATCCATATTGAGGTCGGGCTGTTCCTTGGCGAAAAGGGTCAGATACCACTCGTCAAGGTTTTCGTTGTAATGCCAACCGGGGCCTGCAAAAGTTGAAAGCCAGTTGTTGGGGGGCTTTTTTCCATTGGGTTTCTTACCCTTGCGCCAGAAATAATAATCGTGGTAAGGGCTGTCTTTGCTCTTCTGGCTTTCGATAAACCACTCGTGCTCGTTTGATGTATGGTTAATAACAAGGTCCATAATGATTCTGAGACCTTTGCTGTGGGCGGCGTCAAGCAACTCTTTGAATTCTTCAAGAGTACCGTATTCGGGTGCAATTGACTTGTAGTCGGCAATGTCATAGCCGTAGTCGTGCTGGGGAGATTTGTAAAGCGGAGAGAACCAGATTGCATCAACGCCGAGGCTTTTGATGTAGTCAAGCTTTTCCATTACGCCCTTGATGTCACCGATACCGTCACCGTTGCCGTCGTAGAAGCTGCGGGGCCAGATCTGATAAACAGACATTTCTTTGAACCAAGTCTTTTTGATGTCGCTCATATTATCACCTCATCATAATATTCTTGAATATTATAGCATAATTAAAACACAAATACAACCAATATTTAACAAAAAGCACAGTCGCCACCGTTGTCATCTTTTGGTCGTCGGAAGTTATCTGACTGCATGCATACAGAATTTGGCAGATCCGTTGCTTTATCAAAGCATTTGCTGTATTCAGAACCTCTCACAAAGCTTATTTCGCAGGGGTTTATGTTGCCATAGTATAAATCTTCAAGTGTTGTTTGCTTCATTCAAAATGATGCTCCTTTTTAAATATAAAACCCCGCACGTATTAAACGTACAGGGCATAATTACTTAATAGATATATTTTAAAGTGATGATATCAGATTAACAATGTCACCAACAGTTCGGACGGTTGTGATTGCTCTGTCGGGGATTTCGATATCAAATTCTTCTTCGAACTTGCAAACAAGACCGATGACATCGAAAGATGACAGACCGATATCTTTCATAAGATTGCTTTCAAGAGAAACTTTGCTTTTATCAATCTTCTGATATTTACATATAATATCAATTACTTTTTCTTCCATGATAGCACCTCGTTAATTATAATTCCTTTTAATTTTTTTAGTTGTTGTTTTAGGAAACTCTTTATCTCGGATTATTATTTTTCCAATATTATGAGTTAAAGGCAGTGTTCTATTAAGCTTTTCAATGTCATCATGAAGTTTTTGTTCTGCATTTTGAAAAGTTTCATCAAGATAAACTTCAACAGCGATAACGCCATCCTTTTCAAAAGCAACAACTTCTTTGACATATGAAATAGAACAAACTGCTTTTTCAATTGCTTCAGCTGCAATGTTTTCGCCATTGGCGAGAATAATCAAATTTTTAATTCTACCAGTGATATGTAAAGCACCAAAATCATCAATTTTTCCGATATCGCCCGTTTTGAACCATCCATCAGAAAACACCTTTTTATTTTCATCTTCATTGTGATAGTAACCAAGCATTACATTATCGCCCTTAACAAGAACTTCCCCATCTTCAGAGATTTTTATTTTGTTGCATTTCAAAGGCAGTCCAACACTACCAATAACATTCAATTCATTTCGATTTACAGAAACAAACGGTCCACATTCTGTTATTCCATAACCATTTAAAAGCGTTATCCCGAATGAATTAAAACGACGAATATATTTTTCATCCAAATACGCACCGCCGGATACTAATAATTTCAGATTGCCACCAAAAGCATCAAGGACTGATTTAAACAATATTTTCCTGAAGTCAATTTTTATTTTGAGTAACATATTACTTATTATTATCAGAATTCTTAACAACTTATCTTTGCCTTGGTTTTGAGCATTGTTCCAAATGTTTTTATAAAGAGTTTCAATAATTAGCGGAACTGCAAACAAATGATTTGGCTTGCACTTTTGAAAATCTTTAGATAAATTTTTTAAACTTTTATTGATATAAACCGTGCATCCATAAAACATTTCCGAATAAACATTTGCAACCAAGGCATACGAATGATGTAATGGTAAAACTAAAAGGGATGTTCCTTCTAACAAAACATTTCCTGTTGCACTACACATGTCTAAACAAAAGTTATAATGTGACATCATAACCCCTTTGCTTTTACCAGTTGTGCCTGAAGTGTAAACGATTGATGCTAAATCATTTTGATTTATTTCAATGTTAATGTAATCGGTATATCCGTTATCAATTAGTTTTAAACCTTCAGCAATGCATTTTGGAAGTTCGCTCATTTTAATAAATGACATATCTGAAAATTGCATTTGCTCAAGCTCACCAACAACATCTGAATATGTATCGGAATAAACTATCGCTTTACACTCACTATCAATCAGCAATTCGCAAATACTGCTTGCATCTAATTCTTTGTCAATGGGAACAATAACATTTTTTCCGCAAGTAACCGCAAAATGAGTTAGTATCCATTCGTAACTGTTTTCGCCATAAATTGCAATATGGCAATTATTCAAGCCTAAAGAATGAAAATAAGTACCCAAAGCATTTACATCCGATGCAAATTCATAAAATGTTTTTGAAGCGTCTTCTTTTCTGTTTATGGGATAAATAAATGCAGTTTTATTTTTGTATCGTTCAATTGAGTACTTTAACAGTTCTTTTGTTGTTTTTATTAATTTGTTGTGATATAAAGAATAATTAGTTTTTTTCATATGCACAGGACTCCATATTTGTATAAAACTTCTTTGAAATCTTTGATTCGTCAACGATCTCTTTTACAATAGCCATTATTTCTAAACATTCAACATCGAAATTTGGAGATATAAACATAGATTCTATAAAACACCGAACTGGTATCAAGTGTCCTGTAAGCTCATGTTTTACCACGCAATGCAAAACAGATAAATATGCCAAGAAATAGTAATATGTATATTTATCTCCTTTAATGATTGTAAGAGCTTTGATTTTTTCGTAGTCGAAATTTTTCCTAAAATATATAACAACCTTTAATGTTTCAATTGAAGTAAGATCAACTATTGTTTTGTTTATTAAAATCAGATTGTCGTTAATCTCTTTTGAGTACTTATTTAATGTTACCTGTTTGTTTTTGTCATTCAAATTAATTGCTATGCTATATTTTTCGAAAATTTCGGAAACTTTTTCAATTAAATCTATAATTTTTGCTTCGCATTGCAAAGATTTTTCATGCCTGTGATTTATTTTTAATGTTTTTATAGACAAAATTATATTTGCAGTAGATACACAAAGCGAAACAACAAGAGTCGCTAATGCGATAATATCAATTGAAGCGAAGGCTATATTTCTTTCTGGGATTTCTGCTGTTTCAGATAGAGATTCATAATCAACCGCGAAAGCAGAAAAAGCAAAACAAATGATAAATACTACAACGCTACTTATTGTTGTTATTACTTTAAGTTTTTTCATTTTATATTTCTCCATATTTTCTATTCTCCTTTTAAGAACAGTTTAATTTTTCAAATAATTGTACATATGAAACATTTAGCTTTTCCCAATTAAATTCTATCTTATGAAGATTATTATTTGTTTGTTCGGTAACAAGTTCAACAATAGATTTCTGTGGTTCTTTTTCAATTCCAGATACATACATGAGCATAAACTGCGATTGTGCATCGGTTCTTTTTTGCAACAGTTTTCTGTATTCTTCAAATGAAACCGAATCGGTAATATCAAGACTTTCCAGATACTGTCCGATTGTCATGCTGTGTTCGCTGAACAGATTATACACCGAGTTTTGAGTGTATCCGAGCATTAAAGAAACAATCGCTCTCGCACAGTCATCAACAGGTGTCAGTGCGATATTTTCGTTAAGCATTTCATATGGGGCTTTTCCAATTTCTTTCATAACACTTGTCATAATAAACAAATCATTATTCAGATAATTGCTTTGGAATTTGCCGTCGGAAGCACGCCAAGTCAGATTAGCAATACGATAAATAGATGCATTAACTTTGCCATTTCTGATCGCTTTGACAATCTCTTTTTCGGCAAGATATTTGCTGTGAGCATAAACATTATCTTTATATTTCTGACCGATAAACAGGTTATGCTCTGCAAATCCGGGCCGTTCAACAGTCTGACGGGTAAGCAAATCTCCCGAAACACTCATCGTTGAAATGTGATGAAGCTTTGCACCGATTTTTTCGGCAAGTTCCAAAACATTGCAAGTTCCCGTGTAGTTTATAAGTTTTGAACGCTCCCACGCACAGAAGAAAGTAACATCTGCTGCACTGTGGATAATATCGGTAACATCATCATTTATAGCTGATAAATATTCTTCAGCAATTCCTAAACCGGGCAAAGTTATATCGCCCTTAACAGCAATTATTCTATCATGGGGATACGTGATGTTTGTATACTCTTCAACTGCATCTTCAAGCTTCTTTTTACTTCTGACAAGGCAGTAAATCTTTTTATCGGTGTTCTTTATGAGTTCGTCTATAATGTGAACACCTAAAAATCCGCTTGCACCTGTCAGCAGAATGGCATTCCCTTGCTTTTCAGGCAAAGAATAATTACTGATATCGCTTATGTCGGAATAATACAGCTTGTCCTCTTCATAATCTTCATCGGCTTCACCATCATAATATGCTTTAGCTATTGCCTGAATGCTTCTGTGTTCATAAAAACTCTTAACTTTAAATTCAAAACCTTCAATAGATAAATCGGTTATTATTGAAATAACCCCCAATGAAGTCAAGCCATAATCAAACAGGCTCTCGGCACAACTAATTTCTTCCGATTCAAGAACCTGCATTGCATACTTTTGAATAAGAGCCTCAATATTATTGGCAGGCGCAACATATTCTCGGTGAACAGCTTCAATATTAGGCTGAGGTAAAGCTTTTCGGTCAATTTTTCCGTTGTTTGTTGTGGGGAATTCTACGAGTTGAACATAATATTGAGGAATCATATAATCGGGAAGATAATCCTTGAGGAATTCCTGCAAACGGTTTGTATCAATAGTCTGATAAGCCGTGATATAAGCACAGAGATTCTTTTCTCCCTTGATGTCAAATACGGTAACAAGCACCTGTTTTATTCCGAGATATTTTGAAATTGCATTTTCAATATCGCCAAGTTCAACCCTCAAACCTCTGATTTTAATTTGGAAATCTGTTCTTCCGCAATACTCAATATTGCCGTCAGGTAAAAAGCGAGCAAGGTCACCCGATTTATACATAACAGCATTTCCGTAATACGGATTGATTATAAACTTCTCTTTAGTCAGTTCATCTCGGTTAAGATATCCTTTGCAAACACCAACACCGCCTATATGTAATTCACCGACAACCCCGCATGGAAGAAGTTTTCCGAATTTATCAAGAACAATAAGCTGTGTGTTATCAATCGGTTTGCCGATTGGTATTGTTTTGGGGATATTTTCGGGGTCACAATCATAATACGATACATCGACCGTACATTCGGTAGGTCCGTAAAGATTGTGAAGTGTTGTTCCGTTATCTTTGAGAAGACTATAGAACTTTTTGACATGGTTAGCCTGAAGTGCTTCACCGCTTGCAAAAATATAGCGAAGAGATTCAAGTTCATTAATGCACTTCGGATTTGCTTCAACATATTCAAGAAAAGCATTGAGCATTGAAGGGACAAAATGCATATGAGTAACCGAGCCGTCTTTGACAGCTTTAATTATTTCAGACGGATCTTTGTGCCCTTCGGGAACGAGTATCTTCAATGTTCCGCCATACATACTCCACCAGAACAGCTCCCAAACTGAAACATCAAAAGTGTAAGGTGTTTTTTGAAGAATAACACCGTTTTCATTCAACGGATATTTATCATGCATCCATTTGATTCTGTTAATTGCGGAATGGTGTGCAATCATAGCACCTTTCGGCTTTCCTGTTGAGCCGGAAGTGTAAATAACATAAGCGATATCGTCTGATGAAATATCAAGTTGTAAATTGTCGCTACTATATTCAGAATAATTAAAATCAGAAATATTGACTGTTTTAACATCATCACTTAAAATATTGAGCCATTTCTTCTGTGACAAAACAAACGGAGTACCACTGTCTTTAATCATAAAGTCTATGCGGTCTTTGGGGAAATGCGGGTCAATCGGCATATAACTGCATCCTGCTTTTAAAGCTGCGTATATCGCTATCATCATATCAAATGAACGCTCGCTGACAATACCAATTACGGGATTATGTTCGTCAATATTATTAGCTATATAGTGAGCTAATGCATTGGCTTTCTTGTTGAACTCGGCATATGAAAGCTGATTACCCTCAAAATCCAAAGCTATTTTATCAGGATAAAGTTTTGCATTTCCTTCTAAATAGCTGTGTATAAGTCTTTCTCTCGGATAGTCTTTGTTTGTATCGTTGAAATCGAAAAGAATTTGTTTCTTTTCATTTTCAGTAAGAATTTCAATTTCGTTAATTTTGATTTCAACATTACCGATAACCGATAAAATAATAGAAACAAGTCTGTTGTAAATTAATTCGATTTCATATTCTGAAAACAGATTATTCCTACAATCAAAATCCAAATGTATATGTTTATCGTCTTTATTTTCTGAAATATTGACCATAAATCCAAGGTCAGATGTTCCGTTAAATATCCACTCAACTGATTCAATGTTGTTCATTTCAAACTCAGCATTCTGATAAGAAACCATAATATCATAAACGGGCGAATTGTCCCCGTTTCCTATTAGATTTAATATCTCGCTGAAAGGATATTTCTGGTGTCTAAAAAGTTGAAAATGTTCTGTTGAAATATCACGACATAACTCAAGAAAACTTTTGTTGCAAATAACATTAACTGTTAATGGCAGAATATTATTAAACATTCCGACTGTATTTTTCTCTTCATATCCGTTACGGTTTACAACCATAGAACAAAGAGTTACATCATCTACATTGTTAATTCTTGTGGCATATAAAGAAACAATAGCTTCAAACAAAACAGCCAAAGATAAGCCATTTGATTCACAATAATTAAGAATTTTTGTTGAAACGTCTGTTGAAATGTCAAAAGACTTTCTGAAAGCAGAAACATCAAAATCCGACGATTTGCCGGGTGACATTGTAACAAGCTTTGGTTTTGACTCGTATTTGGAAACCCAATATTCCTTGTCTTTTTCATATTTCTTACTGTTCTTATATTCCTCTTCGCTCTCTATAAAATTTAGATATGACAAACTTTCATCGCATTCAACTGCATCATTAAAACAGATTTCAGAAAGTTTTGAGGCAATTAGTGCGGTACTCCACGCATCAGAAATGATGTGGTGAAGTTTCATATACACACCAATTTTATCTTCAACACAAATAATTTTGAAGCAATACAGCTTGTCATTCAAATCAAACGTAATGCTCATATTCTTTTCGAGCTCAATTTTATAATCATTTTGAGAAAAATATAATATATCAATTTTCTCAGCTACATAGTCAGAGATAACCTGATATACATTGCCTTCCTCTTGTATAAGACGGATTCTCATGCCATCAGAAGTTTCAAGCAGTTTGTTTATAGCATTTATTATTATTTCAACATCAACTTCCTTTTTAAAGAAAACGCATCCGCCAACATTGCTGATTGCAGTATCATCAAAGAAGTTATGTGTATCATACATACTTTTCTGTGGCGCAGTTAAAAACTTTTTCATCAGTTCAACCTTCTCTCATGTCGAAAAACAATTAAAAACTTTGCAAATAGATAGTAAGGCTAAATTTAAAAAATAATATGTTTTAAATATACATTTGAATTATAACAAAACACACAATTAATATCAATGTTTTTTTATATTAAGTTAACTTTTGAACTGCAAAATGATTGAATAATTCTTTAAACCTCTTCTAATTAGATATATAAAAGCTCCCTTGCCGACAATGACAGAAGTTCTTGCCGACCATAGAGATATTTATGCTCGGTGTGTCGTCGTCTTTTGGTCGTCGGAAGTGGGTTTCGGATATACTTTACTGTGCGTGAAAGCATAAGAAAAACCCCACAGAAGCTATTACTTCTATGGGGTTCTGGCGGAGAGCAAGGGATTCGAACCCTCGAACAGGTTATAGCCCGTTACACGATTTCCAAGAGGACTCTTGAAGTCAGAAAACCGTTGATATACATAGGATTTCGCACTCTCATATTTTAGCTGCGACGCCAGAAATTGATATTTTAACCATACTTGTTTCGGGTATTTATGTCACTGCTATCGTCGTCTTTCCGTCGTCGAAGGTCGTCGGTGATTGTGAAAATATCTACCTCTTTAAACAGTCAAGACATATATAATGAAATATATTCAAACATCTATCCAAGGCGGGATATAGGCAGGAAAAAGGCGGGAGAAAATGCTCAGTTTTGATGCAGGTCAACAATTCAGGCGGGAAGGCGGGAGATTTCAATTTGGCGTGAGTTTTTGAGTAGATGAAAAATCAGCACGAACTCAAAAGTTCCCGCCTGTTTCGCCCTGCTGCCTACAAAAATATCTCGTTTTTTGAAACTTCTTGTCTGTCAAGCAAAGAGTTCAATTTGGATAGATAGGAAGAACAAAGCGGCAACAGATGCGAAATCTGTCACCGCTGTTTTTTTAATCATAGTATATGAATATTTAAAATATCTATTGAATTTATTCGCACAAACGAATATAATACAATTGTATAATAAATAGGGGGTTAGTTTATGAAAGAATTAATATCTGTTCATACAGCTGCTCAAAAATGGGATATATCGCCCCGTCGAGTTCAAATATTATGTAATGAGGGTAGAATTGACGGAGCAATAAAAGAAAGTGGTATTTGGTTTATTCCCTCTACTTCTCCAAAACCTGCTAGACAAAAAAAGACAGCTAAAAATCAGACTAAAAAATCAATTATAAATGTATTATCACTATTTTCGGGTTGTGGCGGAATGGATTTGGGTTTTGAAGGAGGATTTGACGTACTCTCTGCTTCAATCAATAAATCTATTCATCCCGAATGGAATGTAACTCAATTAAATAAGAATTGGATTAGACTTCCTAAAAATAGATTTCATACTATATTTGCAAATGATATTAGAGAAGATGCAAAATCTGCTTGGACAAATTATTTTTCATCAAAAGGAATATGCGATTCAACATATTGTCTTGATAGCATTGTCGACCTTGTAAAATTACATAGAGAAAACGGTATCCCTATTTTTCCAAACAATGTTGATTTAGTTACAGGTGGTTTTCCTTGTCAAGACTTCTCGATTGCTGGAAAAAGAAAAGGATTTGATTCAGATAAAAGCCACGACGGAAAATCCAAAATAAATACTGATACTCCAAATACCGAAAATAGAGGACAATTATATATTTGGATGCGTGAAGTTATATCAATAACACAACCTAAAATGTTTATTGCCGAAAATGTTAAAGGACTTGTCAATCTTGGTGATGTCAAAGAGATAATTGAACACGATTTCAGTACAATTGGTGGTAACGGATATCTTGTTGTTCCTGCAAGAGTGCTTCACGCTGCCGATTATGGTATTCCTCAATCAAGAGAAAGAGTTATCTTTTTTGGGTTCAAAAAATCTGCATTAACAAAGCAAGCTTTAACATCATTATCGATGAAAACTATACCTCAAGAATTTGACCCTTATCCGTTAGCTACTCATTCATTTACAACTACTGGTTATAATCTATTACCACCCGTTACACTTAGACAAGCTTTTATTGATTTAGAAGAACCCGAAACATCTAATGATATATCACAACAAAAATACTCTAAAGCAAAGTTTATGGGCAAACATTGTCAAGGACAAACAGAGATTAAATTAGATAGCATTGGTCCAACTATCAGGTCGGAACATCACGGAAATATTGAATTTCGTAGATTGAGTATTGAACACGGTGGAAACTATATAGATGAGCTAAACAGTAACAAAAAGGAAAGAAGATTAACAATTAGAGAATGTGCACGTATTCAAACATTTCCAGATGACTATGAGTTCGTGTTTAAAAATGAAACTAACAATACATCTGTTTCTGCCTCTGAAGCTTATAAACTAATCGGAAATGCAGTACCGCCATTATTAGCATTTCATATAGCCAAAAGAATCGAATCACTTTGGGAATTATATTTTGGAGGTGACAACAATTGATTATTTCTGAAAATAATATACCTTCAATTGTTGAATTTAGAGCATTAATGAAAAACACCGATATTCTTTTAAACACAGAAGCAGTCGGGAAAGAATCATACTACAAAGGAAGAAACGGAACTGAACTTGAAGAAGATGTATATGAAGCTTTGATAAGATGTTCAAAGAATACTCCATTTGAAGGAACAATACAATTAGTATCGGGTTCTTCTTTTCCTGATATAGTAGCAAACAAGTTTTATGGTGTTGAAGTTAAAAGTACAAACAAAAACCATTGGAAATCTATCGGAAGCAGTATTTTAGAATCAACTCGAGATCAAAATGTTGAGAGAATATTCCTTACCTTTGGAAAGTTAGGAAAACCTATTGCATTTAAAAGCAGACCTTACGAAGAATGTTTATCAGGTATATCTGTCACCCATTATCCTCGCTATCAAATAGATATGGAGCTTGGTGTTGGTGAAACTATATTTGATAAAATGGGTATTCCCTACGATGATTTAAGAAAAATGGATAATCCTGTTGTGCCTGTTTCTAATTACTATAAACAGAATCTAAAACCTGGTGAAAGTTTATGGTGGGCATCTAATGGTAATATTGATGAATCCGCTGCTCCGCCAACAGTTAAACTTTGGACTACATTATCACCCGAAGAAAAGACACTATACACAGTTAAAGGATATGCTTTGTTTCCCGAAATCCTTACACCGAACAATTCAAAAAAATATCAAAGATATGCATTGTGGTTAGCAACAAATTGCGGTATTATCAACACAAACATTCGTGACCAGTTTTCAGCAGGCGGAAAAGTTGATATTAAAACGTCAAAGAATATATACAATAGAGTTCCTGCTGCTTTTGGAAGAATCGAAAAACATAAAGACTTATTAGTTGAAACACTTCTTTCAACTCCCGAAGAATTATTGAAAGAGCATTGGCAACAACTTGGTGTAAACGAAAACAGAATATTAAATTGGATTCACTTAGCTTCTTTAGCTGCAGGAAATAACAAAGATGAATGTTCATTTATATACTCAATGTTAAGAGATATATTGAACACATAAACTCGTCGTCGTTTCGTCGACTTCGGAATGTTTATCAAATAAATATGTGATATGAAACAAGCCATTGAGAATTGATAGTTCTCAATGGCTTTGTTGCTTTTTAGTAGCCTAAGATTGATACTCGTGTTACACGATACAGCATTGTTCAACGAACTTTTTGATTGTTTGGATATTTATGTTTCACGGAAGGTTGTGCTTCTGCCGTTGTAAACTTCGGTCATTATTTTAGCACCGAGTTTGAAGCCGGATATAAAATACTCTCGTTCTGTTTCGGACAGTATTCGGGTGTAGGCTGATTCAAGTTCATTCATTTTATTTATGTATTCTTCGGACAACTGACTGCACACGGACTTTGAAAGCTCCGTTACTTTATCAAAGCATTTACCGTATTCAGACCCCCTCACAAAGCTTATTTCATTAGGGTTTATGTTGCCATAGTATAAATCTTCAAGTGTTGTTTGTTTCATTTTAAATCACTCCTTACTAATAGAAAAGTGCAACAGGATTTTATATCCCATTGCACTTAAATATTTTATTATTTAGTTCAACAAATTGGAATTTACTTCTTCAATACTTTCTTGCACCAAGTGCGTTTATTGCATTTTGGACACTTTAAGTGACGAGTAGTTCCCCTGTGCATTGCCCACAGTGCTTCCGAATAAGTAGGCACAATTTCGTGACCGCAATTTTTGCATTTGTAA
>JAZOBD010000064.1:0-51883 GCA_045595825.1 Acutalibacteraceae bacterium | reverse complement strand
GATAAGAATACCTGCGATGAGATATGCCGTAACAGCGGGAAGCTTTAACGGCTTTATGACTCTTGACAGCAATAGGCCTGCCGTCAGAGCAATGGAAATCCCGAGAAGAACAGCCATAAAATATACCTTCTGTTTTATTATAAATTTCGCTTGAAATAATAGCACAACAAAAGCACAAAAGCAACGGCGAAACTTACGAGGTTTCAGTCACTTTTGTGCTTTTTTTTGTATACTTTTTAACTTATCAGAAGCCGTCGGTAAAGCGTGTGGGGCGGTGAGCAAAAGCCGCAAAAAAGTCGTCGGCATTGCCCCTGATTTCGGTGCCGTTTACGTATGCGGAGGTTTCGGCGGTATGACCCTCGCCTGCAAGCATCAGCCTTGCGGCGGCGGCAGGGGTTAATGAAATATCGTAATCGCCGTCGGCTTTGCGTGTTACAACAGCTTTGCCGTTCTGATACTCAACGTCAAAGACACCCGAATTCTGCTCAAATTCATCAACGCTCAGCAGACGGAAATGTCCGTGATTTTCAGGGTAAGCGTTGCTTTTGAGAATTTTTGTCATATCGTAAATCCTGCCTGCGGCACAGCCGTCATTTTCATAGCTGACACCCGTGATTCTGTCTGCAATGCAGGCAAACGGAGAGCCCTGATACTGCTTTTGCACAACAAGACGTTTGACAATGCCGTCATAGTTGCGCAGGAAGCCGAGCAAGCCGTAAAGCGCCTCAGGTGTAAGGAAA
Organism: Acutalibacteraceae bacterium; assembly: GCA_045595825.1. Lineage (GTDB taxonomy): Bacteria > Bacillota > Clostridia > Oscillospirales > Acutalibacteraceae > CAG-177. Next base: position 51,143 of record JAZOBD010000064.1, on the reverse strand, counting down.
TATAAATCCTTGACGGTGAGGTCCTTCGGGCGTGTGACGCTGAATCTTACGTATCCGTCAGCTTCGCCTGCGGCATTGCGGCGGAAATACGTGTAATCACACTCACCCAGCGGATTTTCACAGAAGCAGCTTCTCTCATTGCGCAGGGTAAGCAGATTTTCTTTGAGAGCACATTTTGCATGAAGGGCACTGAGCTCCTCAAAATGCTCTGCCGAGTAAAGAATTGCATCCGTGTTGCGGGGAATATGTGTCATATTTTCAAACGGTACGCTGATTGTAAGCAAACGGTTTATGTAGGCATAGCCGAATTTTTCATAATACGAAACCGAATGAGGATAAAGGAAGCCCATTGCATAACCGTTTTCGGGTGCGGTTTTGCCGAACTCCTCAAAAATTTTTCTGACGCCGCCCATTCTGCGACTTTCGGGCAAAGAGCAAACGCCGCCGATACCGACGGTTTTGAGAAAATTGCCGCAGTAGTTACACTCAAAATCAAGCAATTCAATACCTGCAACAAGCTTGCCCTCATGAAATGCCGCCAGAACGGTTTCATCAACCTTGTTGTCAACCTTCGGGTCGTATTTCCAGATGAACGATGCCGCTGAAACTTTTAAAAACTCAGACGCCTCTTCATTTTTCATAAGCCTTATTTCCATAAAATTGACCTCTATTATACATTGATTTCAACTTCCCTGCCAAGCTGTGCAGAGCGGATTATGCCGTCAATGATTGCCTGATTATAAATAATCTGGCTTGTGGGGATGGGTGCTTTTCCGCCGGTTTTTACCGCATCGAGGAAATCGCGCACCTTCTGCTCACCGAGGTTTGCCTTGACCTCTGTGGGAATTTCGGGGTCAATTGCCTTGCTTGTGGGTTTACCCTCTTCATCATCGTAATAAAGAGTAAGGTTGCCTGCGGTGCCGTCCCAGCACATGCCGGGTTTGCCCTCAACTTTAAGACCTGCTTTCGTGCCGAGGAAAAGGAAATCGCCGAGCGTATCCATATGCATTGCCCAACTTACACGGAAATCAAGAGTTATTCCACCCTCAAGGCGTACAAATGCGGCGGCAAAGTCGTCATCAACGGTGAAGCGGTGTGCCTCGGAATACAAGTCGGGATTTTTGCCGAAATGCGCATAAGAAACAGCCGAAACGGAAAGAGGCTTCGGATAACCGATTGAGTTGAGCGCAAAATCAAGGCCGTAGCAACCGATGTCGCCGATTGCGCCGAAGCCTGCCTTGTCTTTTTCAATAAAAGTTCTGCCGGGGATGCCTCTGAAACGTCCGCCGCCGACCTGAATGTAATAAACGTCACCGAGTGTGCCTTCGCCGATGATTTTCTTGACCTGCTTCATATTACTGCCGTAGCGCGGCTGAAAACCGACGGTCAGGATTTTGCCCGAGGCTTTTTCAGCCTGCATTATTTCAAGACCCTGTTCAAGCGTTACGGAAAGCGGCTTTTCAAGCAAAACGTGCTTGCCGGACATCAGCGCATTGACTGCACAGACGGCGTGAGCCTGATTATAAGTACAAACGCTGACGGCGTCAATATCATCCCTCTGACAAAGCTCTTCACAGCTTTCGTAAGCCACTGCATCGCTGAGTTCAAATTCATCAAGAAAATCTCTTGCCTTGCCGGGGATTATATCCGCACCCGCAACAATCTCAACGTCATCAAATGATTTATATGCCCTTGCGTGGGAATGGGCAATTCCGCCCGTGCCGATAATACCGATTCTTAATTTGTCGCTCATAATCCATCCTCCTTTTATAAAAGCATAGTAACACAGTTTTATTTTTTGTGCAATATTTACAAGCAATACTTGTAAAAAATTTTTAATTGTGATATGATAATTAAGAATTTATTTGAAAGGATGTTTTTTTGTGAAAAAGTTTTTTCGTAAAAGCACGGCAGTAATTCTTTCTTTTGCCCTTTTGTTCAGTGTCATCGGCACTGCAACGGGCGTTTTCGCACAGGAAGAAGCTCACGAATGTGACGGCAACTGTGAGTTTACACCCAGCATTATTGTCCCCGGTCTTTTCCAGTGCGAATCCTTTATGTATGACGAAAACGGCAACCTTGCCGTAAATTCCGACGGCGACGTGCGTGAAGCCCCCTTCTTCCTTGATTCCACGGGCGACATCGTAAAAGAGGCTCTTGCAACCGCAGGTCTTCCCCTTTTCACAACACTTATGTTCCAGCACGATTTCGGCGGCAGATTTGCCACCGCACTCGGTGACGCACTCGGCAAGATTCTTCTTGGCAGAGTTGCCAGCGACGCAAACGGCAAAATGATAAATGACATCCGTGCAACAAAATATAACGCTTCTTTCGCTTCACTCAGCGAGCACGACCAGCAGTACATTCTTGACTGTATTCCGATTGCAGGTTACCTTGACGTTGCACCCGCTGACCACCTTTATTTCTTCTCTTATTATTCATTCGGCAACATTCTCGACCTTGCTGATGAGCTTTATGCGCTGATTCAGCTGGTTAAGGAAGAAACAGGTCACGACAAGGTAAACATTGTCCCCATCAGCCAGGGCGGTTCACTTGCAAACGCACTGCTCGAATGTCACCCCGAGGTTTACGGCGACCTTGACAGAATTGTTTACATCATCCCCGCACTTGACGGCTCCGACCTTATCGGTGACATCTTTACAGAGGGTCTGATTGACGATGACGAAGCTCTTTACAGAGATATGTTCACCGCTCTGTTTGAGGGTGACGACTCCTGGACGGGTTACCTTATCAACCTGGCAATAAGAATTTTCCCCAAGGACGTTCTCAACAACGCACTTGACGTGGCAGTTGACACACTGATCGAAGATTATCTTGAATATTCAACCTGCATATGGGCACTCTGCCCCTCCGACGCTTATCCCAAGGCACGCGATAAGTACCTGAGTGACCCCGAGGATAAGGAAATCCGCCGCCAGACAGATATCTATTATCAGGCACAGCTTGATTCAAAAGCAAACATCCTTTCTGCTATTGAAGCAGGCGCAAAAGTATTTGACATTGTTGACTACAACGTACCGCTTTACAGCATTGTTGACTCTTACTCAAAGGTCAACGCAGACGGCATCATTCAGCTTGATTCAACTTCAATGGGCGCAACCAGCTACGGCGTTGACGTTAAGCTGCCCGATAACTACGTACCCTGCAAGGAAAACTGCACAGACCCCGAAAACCACAACCACGTTGACCCCCACAACATTCTGGATGCAGGCACGGGTCTTCTGCCCGAGACAACCTTCTATTTCTACGGTCAGAATCACGAACAGACAGCAAGAAACGACATCATCATGAAGCTGACAATCTCACTGCTGACTGACAACAATTTCACAAGTGTTCATTCTTACCCCGATAAATTCCCGCAGTTCAACGGTGCAAGAAGCACCAAAGGGCTTATCAATGACCTCAACTATATGAGAACTTATGACCTTTCGGGCGTAAGCGAAGAAGACAAGGCAGAGCTTGCCGCGGCAATTGCACAGTGTGACGCCGCACTCGAAGACACAGTTGCAAACGAAGAAAAATATGAAGCCGCATCATCAAGATTCTACGCAATCCGCGCAAAGATTTTCGGTGTTGAAGAGCCGAGCGAGGCGGATAAGTTCAAAGCAGAGGCGGAAGAAAAAGGAATGGAAGTTCTCACCGACGTTCTTCGCAAATTAAGCGACGCAACTTATAAATACTGGGGTCCCAGAGGATACTCAGACTGGTTCAAAAGATAAAAACAAAATAACAAAAAGGACCTTCGGCAAGTTTGCCGAGGGTCCTTTTGTTTCGTATCAATTAACTTTTTTTACCGAAATTTCACCTGAATTAAGTGTTGTTTTTTCACCGCTGTCAGCGATTACAATCAGCTCGCACCGTTCGTTGATATCAACGGCGGTTGCCTCAAAGCATTTATCGGCTGATGTGCAGGTAACACGGCAACCGAGCATATTCAGGCGCATTTTGTACTCAGCGACAATGCTGTCAAAGCCGCTGTCAAACGCTTTTGAAAAATCAAGATAAATCTGTGCGGCAAGGGTATTCAGGTCAACATTTTCGCCGATTGCTCCTGCGATTGACGAAATCTCCTCAGGAAAAATGTCGGTTGTGACATTGATTCCGATGCCGACAATCATATATTTTTCGCCGCCGCTTCCGACAACGGTTTCGGTAAGAATTCCGCAAATTTTTCTGTCGCCGACGTAAACGTCATTAACCCACTTGATTTTCGGTGTGACCTGCGAAAGCTTTTCAATTGTACGGCAGACGCTGACCGCCGCCGCGGGCGTTGCAAGCGAAAGCGCGGAATAATCGGCAAATTCAAAAAGCATGCTCATGTAAAGGCCCGTGCCGTCGGGCGAATAAAAGCTTCTGCCCTTTCTGCCCCTGCCATCAGTCTGACTTCGGGCAATGACAATCGCGGGCTTTTTCAGATTTGTCGCATTTTGCCGACAATAATCGTTCGTGGATGAAATTGAGGGGAACACCGTTACCGATGCTCCCCCGTTGATTATTGCGGATATAATGTTTTTATCGGGTGTTTTATCCATCATATCTTTAAATTTAAATCATCAAGCGGTAGTGTTGCCGCCTTCGCCGGAGCCTGAGCCACTGCCTTCGCCGGAGCCTGAGCCGCTGCCTTCACCGGAGCCTGAGCCACTGCCTTCGCCGGAGCCTGAGCCGCTGCCTTCACCGGAGCCTGAGCCGCTGCCTTCACCGGAGCCTGAGCCGCTGCCTTCACCGGAGCCTGAGCCGCTGCCTTCGCCGGAGCCTGAGCCACTGCCTTCGCCGGAGCCTGAGCCACTGCCTTCGCCGGAGCCTGAGCCGCTGCCTTCACCGGAGCCTGAGCCACTGCCTTCGCCGGAACCTGAGCCGCTGCCTTCACCGGAGCCTGAGCCGCCCTCGCCGCCCGAAGGCTGTGTGGGATCGGTAGGTGTAGGATCGGTAGGTGTAGGATCGGTAGGTTTAGGATCGGTAGGTTTAGGATCGGTGGGTTTAGGATCGGTGGGTGCGGGTGTTGTGGGCTTCGTAGTGAGTGTTGTAGGCTTTGTTGTGGGTTCTGTAGTTTTGGGCTTAGTGGTTTTAGGCCTTGTGGTTTTTGGTCTTGTAGTTTTGGGTCTTGTGGTTGAGGGTCTGCGTGTGGTTGAGATTGTTTCGGACTCTTCTTCCGTTGTGCTTTCTTCGGTTGTGCTTTCTTCCGTTGTCGGCTCGGTTGTGAAGGGTTCGGTAGTCGGGTTATAAACCGGATATTCCGTTGTTGAAGGCTGAGTTGTGGTTGTCATCTCATCCTTTTTATCTTTATAAATCTTGATACCGAAAACAGAAAGAACGCCGAGAAGAACAACAAGAAGAGCAATTATAATAAGCATTACGTATTTTTTCTTTTTGTTGCCGTAATAATCCTCTGTCTGAGTGGCACTCGGGTCAACGGTGCGCTCAAGCTCGGTGTAGCTTGTGTTTTCTTTGTAGCTTGTGGCGTATTCCTCTTCATAATCGGGGTCTGTGTCACCTGCCGTTGCGGCAAGGGGTGCAAAGGTTGCTGTGCGTTCAAGACCGATTGTTGCAACAACAACACTGATATTGTCGTTGCCGCCGCCGACAATTGCCTTCTTTACAAGCTTGCTGCAAACATCCTGAGAGGATTTGCACTCACCGAGAATTTCGGCAATGACAGCGTCACTGACATAATTTGTAAGACCGTCTGAACAGACAAGAATGATGTCGTTATCGTCAAGGTCCTCAACAACCTGAATGTTGGGCTCGCAGGTACCCTCTTCGGGGTAAATACCGAGAAGTCTTGTAAGGCGGTTTGCATCGGGAGTGTTGCGCACGGACTCGTCGGTTGCCTCGCCCATATCAATCATAAGCTGTGCCTGTGTGTGGTCAACGCTGAGGCGTGAAAGGACTCCGTTTGAATAACGGTAAATTCTTGTGTTGCCGACGTTTGCCGCAATGAGTCTGCCTTTGAAAGCATAGACGGTTGCAACGGTTGCGCCGATCCTGTCGTTGAGATTGGCACTTTCATTACAGATGCGGCTGTTTGCATCGTTCATGCAGTTATTGAGTGCCCTGTACGTATCCATTGTGCCGGAAACAACCTGTTCGGCGTGGGCGGAAACGGTTTTGGTTGTGATATCGGATGCAACACCTGCAATGGCATCTGCACCGATACCGTCGGAAACAGCAAAATAGAAAGGCTCAAAAAGATTCTGAACATAAGCCGAGCCTTTGCGCAGGTCGCCCGTTGCGGTGAGCATACCGTTAAGATTGATATTGTCGTTATTTTGCGTTACGCCCTGACCTGAATATGTAATGGCGCAGACATTTGCTTTTAATTTATTCATTACAATCATCCTTATCTGAAATTGCTTGTTTATTTAGAATATACAGATATTTTTTTATTTTGTCAAGAAATCCGCTCAGCTGCGGTCGCTCTCGTACCTGATTAAATTCCACGTTGCGTCAATCAGATGTCTGTACTCGGGCAAGGCAAGCTGCTGACAGATGAATTTCTGTCTGGGTGAATTGATATCCTCACCCGAAATCTGCATAAATGAATGGCTTTCGCAAAGCTCCATAACACGCTGCAACTGTGCCGTTGTGTTGCGTGAGGGCATATAAGTTACAGCATCAACGCCGAAGTCATCAAGCAGGTCAAACAGCTCTTCGATGTAGTCGTCTTCAAATTTCTGAGTTGCCTTGTCGCCCGTGACGGAATCGCCGACGTCGCCGAGATATGCGTAGCAGAAAAGTGCATCAATTTCTTTTGCAAGTGCCGAAAGCTCGGAAATATGCAGACATTCGTCGGTGGCGGGAATGTAGATGAGCTTGACAAGGCTTGATTTGAGCACGCCGAGCAGGTCGTAAAGGAAATAACCGCTGTCGGGCTCGGAAAGATACTCACGCTGTTTTGCCGAAAGGGAAAGATTCATTGTGTTTTCAAGAAAATCAAGCGTTGTGCCGCCTTTTACCTGATAAATTTTTTGGGCAAGTGCAAAAAGAACGTGACGTTCCGTGACACTGCCGCCGTTTGAAAATTCCGAAAGGGCAAGAACGTCGTCAAAAGCAATTTCAATGCCGTAAGGTGACATAAGAGAATTGATGTTATCGACCATTTTGCGGTTTCTGACGTTTCTCTTTTCACGCAACGGTGCAAAGAAATTCTGAAGATATTCAATTTTGCCGTGGGGCACGCCGTGAAGCGCCATATATGCAACACCCTTCTGATCAGGGTTATTGACAAGGCGGTTTTCAAGCACTGTGCCTGCAAGGCTGACACGGCATTCAAGACCGACCGTTGTTGCAACGCCTGCAATCTTGCCTGCCTCAATAAATTCAAATGCGCCCGCAATGGAATCGTGGTCCATTATACCTGCCGTCGGCAGACCTGCCTCACGTGCGAAGTAAACTGCCGCCGTGGGTGAATAAGGCGAAAAAGAATATGACGTGTGAATATGATTGTTGGCAAATTGACGGAGCACCTGCGGCTTGCAGGTTTCAGAGGCAATTATCTGCCTGAGCGCAGAAAGTCTTTCCTCTGCCGTCTGCGCATTGAGTGAATTAAGAATGGGGTTCATAGCTGACCTCTTTTTTAAAATTTATGCAAGCATTACCTGACCGCCCGTTACGGGGATTGCCTGACCTGTTTCAAAGCACTGCTCAACACAGTAAAGGATTGCTTTTGCAACATCCGACGGGAAGCAACCGCGGCGGATGGGCTGTTTGGCAAGATAAAAATCTTTTACATCCTCAACCGTTTTTGCGCCGGGCACTTTGCCGGCATTGAGATACTGCACAAACAGACCTTTTTCGGGGTCTGACCACAGCGGACCGTCATAGTAATTACCGGGGCAGATTGAGTTGACCTTTATCTGATATTCGGCAAGTTCAAGGGCAAAGCTCTGTGTAAGACCGATGCCGCCGAATTTACTGCCCGAATACGCAAAGTTGTTCTTTGAGCCGACAATGCCCGACTTTGAGTTAATCTGAACAATGTCGCCGTAACGTGAACTATCCGCCTCAAACTGTGCCTTCATAATTTCACTTGCATACTTTGCGCAAAGGAAATAACCCGTATAGTTAACCTTTTCAATCTTTTCAAAGGTTGCAACGTCCATGTTTTCAAGCGTGCCTGCCTTTGCAATGCCTGCATTTGCAACCATCAGGTCAAGTCCGCCGAATTTTTCAACACAGGTGCACACCATATTGCGCACCGATTCCTCGCTTGAAACATCAACGGGGCAGAATGCGGCACGCTCGCCAAGCTCAGCGCAAAAAGTCTCGGCAACATCACGCTGAAAATCAAGGTCGGCAACAAGCACGAAAGCGCCGTGCTTATAAAGCTCCTTGGCAATGCCTCTGCCAAAGCCCTGGGCGCTGCCCGTGACAACGGCAATTTTACCCGAAAGCCTGCCGCCCGTTTCAACACGTGAAAAAACATTTTCCTTTGCCGCCTGCTTTGCAGCGGTAATATCCATAAAAATCATCTCCGATTTACTTATTCTGTGCGCTTCTGTAAGCTTCAACTTCCCAGTTGACAATAAAATCAGTCATTTCGTCGGTCATGTGCAAGGCACCGCCGAAGGATTTTGTATAAACAGCGATTTTAAGCGCATCTTCAAAAAGCATTTTTGCGGTTTTTGCCTGTTTTTCATCAGTGCCGACACAGAAAATTCCCGTCTTTTCGGCAATGACAATGCGGGGAGCAAAACCGTATTTTTCACTGTATTCTTTAACGCTTGCCGCAATATCCGCATCGGCAGACAGCCACAGCGGATAAGCCTTGCAATAAACAATGTGGTCGGGTGTGAAAGGTCTGAGAAGGTCTGACGCCGCACACTTGTCGATACAGTATTGCATTGCAGAGGGTGAACCGATGAATTTCCACGTGCCGTTTACGGCGGCAGCGAGTGTATTGCCGATTTTTTCAGCGTTTTTATCAGGTGCAACCCCGTTTAAATCGGGCTGTGTGACAAGTCTGCTTTCAAGTGCAGCCATAACCGATTTAAGCTTTTTATCAAGACCTTCAACCGTATTGTCGGCAATGAAAATGCCGTGATTCTGTAACAGAATAACGTCTGCGGCGCGTCCTTTTTCTTCTTTGAAAGCACGCATTTTTTCGCAGCAGAGCATTGCAAGAATATAGCCGGGTTTGCAACTGTCAACCCAGATAAAATCAGCAGGCATCAGCTCTTTTGCAAGCTCAAAGCCGCCCTGAGAGCAGGAAAGGCCGTTGACAAGTGCGGGGTGAAGGTGCAGGACGTAGGTCTGCTCAAAAAGTGCGTGGAGAGTTGTTTCAACGCTCGGGCGTTTGCTTTCCTCCCCTGCCGCTCTTGATGCCATTAAATCCGCAAGCACCTGAGCCTCACGCTCACTGTCGTTTTCGGAATATTCGGCGGTAAAAATCCTGCCGAGCTTTTCAAGGTCAATTTTTACAAAGCCGTCAGCCTTGATTGTGGCAAGGGCAGTGCCCGAGCCTTTAACGTACATATAACCGTTTTCCTTTGCGGAGGTGTTGCCGCCGCCTGCAAGCACGAGGCTTGCATCGGCGCCGTAAAAATTGGAAAAGCGGATTAAATTTTCTAAAATCATAGTTTTTCTGTCCTAAAAATTATTTCATTATGCCTTCGCTCTTTGCCCAGTTATACCAGACCTCGATTGACTGAAGGCGCTGAGCGCTGAGCTGGTGTGTGCCTCTTGTGTACCAATTCATCTTGATACCCTGAAGGTTTACAAGGTATTTTGCGGATGCACAGAAGCCGCTGTCGATGCAGTTGTCAAGAAGAATGATGTGCTCGTGTGTTTTCTTTGCAGCCTCAAGGTCGCCCTTTACGAATTCATCCCACATTTTGACAAACAGATGGTTGCCGCAGGTGGTGGGGGTTGCAACAACGCCCCTTGCGCCGTTGAGGTAAGCTTCATAAAGGAAAGGAATGTTAGCCTGAAGAACGTTGCTGTCGCCCTGAACTCTGATTTTGTCAAGGATACCCTCCATTGTGCAGGTTGTGTCCTTGATTGCAACAAACTTGCCGGTTTCAACAAGCTTGCCGTAGGTATCGCCGGTCATAAGGTGGGGGCTTGCACCGGGGAATTCATAAAGCATAATGGGAAGGTCTGTATAGCTTGCAAGCTCTGCAAGATATGTAAACATTCTGTCCTGATCGTCGCCGAAGCCCTTGGTGACAAATACAATGCCGTCAACACCCGTCTGTGACATCTGCTTTACCTCTTCAACCTGAGCAAACCAGGAGGGTTCAAGGTTAGCGGTTGCAAAAACAGGAACACCGTTTGCATTTTTAACGGCAAGCTTTGCGATTGTAAGTCTTTCGTCAAGCTTTAATTCTTTCATTTCGGATGAGCCGCAGACTGCAAAAAGGTGCTGGGGCTTCATATCTGCCTGCCACTGGATGTATTCCTCGAGAGTTTTGTAATCAATCGTTCTGTCCTCGTTGAAAGGGGTGAGCAAAAGGGAATAAACGCCTGCGTATTCATTGTATTTTCCTGACATATCAATATCCTCCTGAAATGTTATATTATTCTTCTGTTTCATCAATTACTTTGTAATAACGTGCAAACCAATAAGGCAACAGATACATTGTGCCGTCCTCGGCGCGCAAACCGTCACCGCCGTCAACGTTGAAAGGACTTGAATCATATTTGTGAAGCGGCCTTTCGTCAAAGGGAAGCGGCTCTTTAAGCTGAGGCGGTTCACCCCATTTTTCCTGCTGGTCATCGTAAACAAGGTTGCGGCGTGTTGAGTTGATAACCTTGTATTCAATGAGTGACAGCGGGATTTCACGCATACTCTGCACGGCGGCTTCAAGGTCGCTGTAACGGCGTGTGAATGCCGAGTGGATGAAGCCCCACAGAGGATTACGCTCAATTCTCTCATATCTGAAATGGTCGGCAAGTCCCATCATTATAAGACGTCGTATATCCTTGTTATCTTCAAGCCTTAAAATTGTCGTCGCGGCAAGGAAGCCGAGGTTATCATCAATGTGGCAGGTGTGGCCGTCATCAATCTTGTGACGCGCGGCATTGAGTGCATAATGATGATTTTTGATAAGGTCGGTATAAACGGCGTTGTAACGCTCATCACCCGACATATGATGGGCAACCTTGATAAATGCGAGCAATTCAAGGGAATTGATGCCCTTTTCGACCGCCCATCTGTCATCGCAGTTGAGGCTCATCGGATTCCAGTTTGCCCAGGTGGTAGGTTTACCGTCATAGTCAACAAGCTTGAAGTCGTTTTCAATTATGTGGTCAACCATACCGCAACAGGCATTTCTGATACTGACCTTTTCCTCTTCATTGGCGCAAAGGTCATAATAAATTGAAAAGCCGAAGAAGTGACCAGTCATTTCATCGCTTGAGGTTTCGCATTTCCATTCGCACGAGCCGTCAGCGGAAAGGTGCCACTCGGGATGACCGTTGCCGTAGCCTTTTTCACCCTCACGGCGGATTGCACGGGCAGTGAAGCCCCTGATACCCGTGATGTTTGTGAGAAGAAGCATTGAATTCATTGAGCGGCGTGCGTTTTCAAGAGCATCCGCATCGCCCGTCACGGCATATCTGAAAGCCTGGGATGCAACGTACTTTGCAGTCCACAGACCGTCATTGTCGGAAATTTCAACAAAAGAATTGTCTAAATTTTCGTATTCATAAGTCTGACACTTTGTCACAAAACCGCCGCGTACGTGATATTTTTCAACAGTTTCCTGATAATAATCAGCCTTGTCGCGCAGTGACATCATAACAGCACCAATGCAGGAAACACCCTTTGCGGTTGCCGCCCACACGGTTTTGCAGTCTGCCGAAACGGCAACGGAAACAACCTTGCAGTCGGGTACCCAGCGACGGTAGCCGAAATATCTGACGTTGGCATCCTTTTCATAAATCACACCGCAGTCACTGCCGTACCATCGACCGCCTTCAGCATCAACGGTGATTGAATAAATCTCTTCGGCGGGAAGATAATCAATGTTTTTATTTGTCAGCCAGTATGACTTATTGTCATAAATCATAAGGCCCTTGTCCGTGCCCGCCCAAAGGTGACCGAAAGAGTCAAAGCACATTGTGTTGATTTTCATTTCGGGCTTTGCGCCGAATTCTGAGCGGATTTCTTTCCAGTGAAGTCTTTTGCCGCTGAGCGCAAGTAATTCACTGCCCCTTGCAACGTAAAAATTGTCGGCGCTGACAGCAATGGAAGTGATGCTGTCATCACCGGTGCGGTAAAGCGGCTTCCACTCTTTGCCGTCAAAGCTGAAAACACCCCGGTATGTAAGCACATAAAGACAGTTGTTGAAATCGGTCACGTCAACAACATCCGCCTCAAAGGTGTTGGCAAGTGTGAAGCGGGTCTTTTTGAGCAGATAAAGCTTTGAGCCGTTTGCCGCCCAGAAACCGCCGTTTGCATCAAGATAAAGCTTGCCGACAGCTTTATCCTCACCGCTTTTTTCGAGGGCAACTGTCCTGAAAGCGGAGCCGTCAAAATAAGCGAGACCCTTTTCCGTGCCTGCCCAGAGTTTGCCGTTTGCATCGTAGGCAACGCAGAGCACGTTGTCGCAGGGCAAGCCCGACGCAGAGTCATAAAACTCACGCGTTCTTTGCAGGAATTTGCCTGAGCTGTAATAGCTGCTGGTAATATTCATTTAAACCTCCCGTATCAGAAAGTTTTTAATAGCCTTATAGTTAATTTATATTATATTACCATAGTTATGAAAAGTCAATTCAAATAACGATTAAAACTTGTTTCTTGACAAACATTTTTCATGTGTTAAAATGTTGTAGAAATTCTGATGAAAGAGATTTACGATGAAAGAAAATTTTTTCAAAAAAATGGTTTCCCTTGCCCTGCCGATTGCTCTTCAGCAGCTGCTCGTTTCCTGCGCACAGATTGTTGACACGGCAATGGTTGTAAAGCTTGGCAACGTTGAGGTTTCCGCTGTCGGCGTTGCATCAAGATGGATTTTCCTGCTCAACATTGTGCTGTTCGGAATTTCCTCGGGTTCCTCTGCGCTGATTGCACAGTTCTGGGGCAACAAAGACAAGCGTAATATAAGGCGTTCTTACGGTTTCGGACTGATTCTCGGTATTTCCGTCGGCATTCTGTTTTCACTTGCCGCAACGTTGATTCCCGAAACACTTATGCGTGTTTTCACAACCGACGAACCCGTTATTCAAACTGGTATAAGCTACATCCGCATTGTCGGTCTGATAGGCATTTTCTCCGCCTACAACCAGCTCACCTGCACGGTTTTACGCTCTACCGAAGACGTAACCACACCGCTTTTCAGCTCAATAATTTCCGTGCTCGCAAACACGATTTTGAATTATATTCTAATTTACGGAAAATTCGGCGCACCCGCACTCGGTCTGCGCGGTGCGGCAACGGCAACTCTGCTGGCAACGGTGCTGCAGTCGGTCATCATAACCGTTGTTGCAATCGTGAGAAAGCGCATTATCAGGGCACCCATCCCCGAGTTTTTCAGGCTCGACCAAGAGTTTGCCGCACGTTTTCTGCGTGTGTGCATGCCCGTCATTCTCAATGAAACAGCTTGGGCGGTCGGCACAAACGTCTATTCAATGGTTTTCGCACGCCAGGGTGTTGAAAACTATGCAGGCTACACCGTTTTCAGTTCACTTGAACAGATTGCTTTCGTTTTCTTTGTCGGCATCTGCCACGCATGCTCGATTATGGTTGGCAAAAGCATCGGCGAAGGCAAGCCCGACGTTGCTCAGTCAACGGCAAAAAAATTTCTCGCAATGACACCCGTGCTCGGTATCATCTGCGGCGTGATTATCATTTTTGTGCGCAATCCCCTGCTGTCGCTGATGGATATCGAAACTCAGGCAGCATTTGACGTTGCATCAAAACTGCTTTTTGTTTATGCCTGCTGGCTGCCTTTCAGAAACATTCCTTATATTTTGATTGTCGGCACGTTCCGTGCGGGCGGCGACGTAAACATCGGCATTTTTATAGACATCGGCAGCCTGTACGCTGTCAGCATTCCCGTTGTTTGCTACCTCGGCCTTGTAAAACGTGTTGATTTCATTTTGCTCATTGCCGCAATGTATCTGGCAGAGGATTTAATAAAATGCATTGCCTGCCTTATCAGATTCAGCGGCAAAAAGTGGATTAAAAACCTTGTGTACGACATGAAAGAAACGTCTGCATAACGGCAAAACACACAAAATTGTTCCAAAAAGGATAATAAATTTCTAAATACAAGTTTTTTATTTTTCTTTTATCGAACAACAAAAAACAGATTTTGTGGTATATTTGTCGTGGAAAAACTTAGAAAAAGGAAAGAGATGATACAAATGAAAGTAACCAAAACAACCCACTTCGGTATTCAGAGAAAAATAGTCGCCAACCAGACTTCCGCAAGCTGGAAGGACGTACCCCACATTTCTTACATCTACGAGCCCAACGTAACCAAGTTTGTTGAAACGGTCAAAGATCTCAATGCTTCGGGCAAACTGCCTGCAAAAATGACTGTCAACACGGTTATGCTCAAAGCAATCTCAGAGGGTCTCAAAGCTGCCCCTCAGCTTAATGCCCACATCCATTTCAACTCAAAGCTTGTCAGAGGTAAGATTGAGCAGCTTGACGAAATTCACGCCAACATGACTTGGGTGCTGCCGCACGGCGAAATGATGACAATCAACCTGCACGACCTCGGCAACAAGAATCTTTACCAGCTGACCGAGTACATTGCCGAAACACAGAAGAAAATCAGCAACACAAACTTCACTGAGGCAATGTATTCCGTTTCATTCAACGACACAATTCTTAAGCTCAAAAAGGGCAAAATCGGCACCGCACTTATGCGCCTTATCGGTGCAAAGACGGGCAAGCACAAAATCAAGACCCTTTCCGGCAATGCAAAGAAGGAATATTACAGCATTCCCGAAAGCGAGCGTCTGACAAGAAAAGACCTTGAACAGGGCACCGTCACAATTTCAAACATCGGCTCTTCAACAAGAGGCATCCCCGGCAGAGTAGCTCTGCTTTCACTCATTGAGCCGCAGGTGTTTGTCGTTTGTATGGGCGCAATCCAGAAAAAGCCCGTTGTCATCACCGACGAAAACGGCAACGACACAATCGGCATCGGTCAGATTATGCCCATCGACCTTGTTTTCGACCACCGTGCCGTTGATTTCGGCGACGTTGTCCCCTTCATCCAGCGTCTTGAAGAAATTTTCAAAAATCCCGAAGAAATGTTTAACTGGTAATCTTTTAAGGCTTGCGCGGCAACAACCGTGCAAGCCTTATTTTTTTCGCAAAAGTTTTTTGTAAATATGTTTACTTTCAGTTTGCACCGTGTTAAAATATGTAGGAATAAGGCTTTTTAAGCCAAAAAACGGAGGTAAAAAAATGAAGCTCATCTATGATGTCAAAGACAAGCCCAAGTTTGGTCAGCTCATCGTCTTCGCTTTCCAGCAGATGTTGGCCATTATGGCGGCAACCCTCGTTGTGCCCGTTATTGTCAACGCCAGCGGCGCAGTAAACCTTGAAATGGACCCCGCAGCCGCACTTCTCGGTGCAGGCGCAGGCACTCTGGTTTACATTCTTTTCACAAAGGCAAACAGCCCCGTTTTCCTCGGCAGCTCATTCGCTTTTCTTTCCGCAATGTGCAGCGCAACCGTTTTCGGTTACCTCGGAATAATTCTCGGTGCCGTTTTTGCAGGTCTTGTTTACGTTGTTATTGCAATCGTCATTAAAGTTGCAGGCGCAAAATGGGTTTCAAAGCTTATGCCGCCCGTTATCATCGGCCCCACGGTTGCTCTTATCGGTCTCAGCCTTGCAGGCAACGCCATCGGCGACCTTACCAAATCATCTGCAACAGGCGAAGGCTACAACCTTATTGCAATCCTTTGCGGTCTTGTAACACTTGCAGTTACAATGCTTTGCTCAACCTACGGCAAGAAAATGGCACGCCTTATCCCCTTTATCATCGGTATTCTTGCAGGCTACGCTGTTGCAACCGTTTTCACACTCATCGGCAACGCAACGGGTATTGAAATGTTCAAGATTATTGATTTCAGCCCCCTCACCGCAATTTTCTCAGATTTCTCAGTCGGCACAGTTTTCCATTTCCCCAAATTTGCATTCCTTGAGGCTGCAAAGGAAATTTCGGCTTTTGACTGGGCAAACCTCGGCTCACTTGCAATTCTTTTCGTCCCCGTTGCTTTCGTTGTTTTTGCAGAGCACATTGCCGACCACAAAAACTTAAGCTCCATCATCGGTCGCGACCTTGTTGAAGACAAGCCCGGTCTCAGCCGCACCCTTCTCGGTGACGGTGTCGGCTCAATGGCAGGCGCATTTTTCGGTTGCTGCCCCAACACCACTTACGGCGAATCAATCGGCTGCGTTGCAATCACAAGAAACGCTTCCGTTTACACAATTATTGCTGCCGCAATCGGCTCAATCCTTCTTGCTTTCTTCTCACCCTTTGTTGCTTTTGTCAACTCAATTCCCAGCTGCGTAATGGGTGGTATCTGCGTTGCTCTTTACGGCTTCATCGCAGTCAGCGGTCTCAAAATGTTCAAGAAGGTTGACCTCGATAAGAACAAGAATCTTTTCGTTGTCAGCACAATTCTTGTCACAGGTATCGGCGGTCTTTCGCTCAACTTCGGCAAGCTCACAATCACAAGCATTGCAACCGCTCTCATCCTCGGTATCCTTGTAAACGCAATGCTTTCCAAAAAAGCTGAAAACTAAACAATAATCAAAATGCCGCAAAGCCTTCTCAGGCTCTGCGGCATTTTTTATTTAAGCAGAAAGTGTTCAATTGCGGCACCGACACCGCCCTCGTGATTGCTGAGAGTAACATAGTCGGCAATGGCGAGAATTGACGAGTGCGCATTGGCAACGGCAACGCTGATGCCCGCAGCCTTAAACATTGACTCGTCGTTTGCGCTGTCACCGATGGCTATTGAGCGCTCAACGGGGATTGAGTAATAATCAAGCACACTCTTCATTCCGCCCGCCTTACTGCAAGTGTTTATGATACAGTCGGCATAGGTGGGAAACTGAATGACGGTCAGCTCGTGAGAAAAGCGGTCAATGAAATCCTGCGGCACGATTTTGCCAGCGGCGATAACCTCAATCGGCTCGTCCGAATGTCTGAGCCTGAAATCGTCGGCAGAGGTGATGAGCTGCTGGTCGGCGTGGTCGTGCGTATCAACGTCATTATCAATATAATATATCTTCTCCCTGCCCTCAAAAATGCACCAGTAATCGGTGTGGGTGAGAAAGTATTCGCTGACGTCGCAAAGAGTCTGAGTGCTGATGCGGTCGGTAAAAATCTGCTTGCCCTCAATGCTGATGTTTGCACCGCTGCCTGCAATGTAACCGTCAACGTCAAGCTGAGCAAAGAGCTTGTCGGGAATATTACCGTAAGAGCGACCCGTGTTTATGAAAACCTTGTGTCCCCTTTTTCGTGCCTCGTCAATTGCTTTTATATTACGCTCGGGCACTGTGAAGCCTTTGCTTATCAGAGTGCCGTCAATGTCAATAAACACGGCGTAGCGTTCGCTGTCTTTAACCATAAAATCTGCCTTTCATCTTTTGTACAAAACATAGAATACAGTAAAAACAAGAAAAATTCAAGCTTATTTCCCTTGTGATTTCATTTTTTGTTTGTTATACTTAAATTATTACAAAAAGAAACATTGCAAAGGAGTTTTTTAAATGGATATTAATTTCAACATTATCCTGCGCGACATAATCGCCGAGATTAATTTTGGCATTTATGACCTGACCGTGGCACTTGCTCTGTTCTTCAAGAACTTTATGTTTTTTTAAGGAGGCGGCGTTGTGATTAAAAAAATTGTCAGCATTATTCTTTGCTTAACCGTTGTTATTGCCGGCGCAGTTTTTTTGCCCGCAAGCGCAAATGCAGCCGATGTCAAAGGCAACAACGATTACACAATTGAAAACCCTTACAAAGGCGTAGTATGGTCGGGCAAAGGTGCGTGGGAGTCTTACAAAGCGTCACTTCACTCACACACAAACGCAAGCGACGGCGTGCCCAGCATTGCCGAAAGCATTGAAAAGCACTACGAGCTCGGCTTTGATATTCTTGCAATAAGTGACCACGCCGTTCTGGGCGCAAAGTGGACGGAAATCCCCGACACGGTGCCCATTTACCGTTTCTTTAAATTCGGCAACACGGGCATGAAAAACCTTGAAGTGCTCACCGAGGAGCGTTACAGTGAAATCATAAACGGTGTCGGCAGAAACGGCAGAGGTATGCTTGAAGTTACCGGTGCCGTTGAAGCAAACGGCGCAACGCCGATTAACGACTGCCACGTCAACGCATTTTTTGCAGACTACGGTCAGGCACTGATGGGCGTTTACGGCGACTATGAAACCGTTGTGCGCCGTGTTGAAAAACAAGGCGGCATCACCTTCCTTGACCACGTGGGCGAATACGTCGGCTGTGAGGATGACCCCGAAAGAGCAAAGGAGGATTATTACTCCAACAAGCTTGCTAATATTTTTCTTGACTATCCTTCCTGCATCGGAATGGACGTCAACAGCGGCGTCAACAACCGCACACGATATGACCACATTCTGTGGGATGAGGTTTTGCAAAAGACAATCCCCCACGGCAGAAACGTATTTTGTCTGACTTTCTCCGACGGCCACGTCATCGACCAGTATGACAGGGCATTCACTTATATGCTGATGCCAGAGTTTACCGTTGACGCACTGCGCACATCAATGGAAACGGGAGCTTTCTTCTGTGCGGCAAGATATGCGCGTGCAACCCTCGGCGAAGACTTTGAGGGTACGGGCAATACACCGACGGTGACAAAGCTTAACGTCGACAACTCAACAGACACAATTTCTTTCAAGGCAAAGGATTTTGACTGTGTCAGATGGTACTCCGACGGAGAGCTTATTGCCGAGGGAAAAAGCCTCACAAGCCTTGACCTTAACGATTATGAAGATAAAATCGGTTGCTATGTCCGTTTCACGCTGACAGGCAACGGCGGTATTCTTTACTCGCAGGCTTTCCCCGTAGCCTCACCCGACGTTGAGATTGAAAAGCCGCTCATCGTGCCGACAATTGACGTTTCCGACGGTCTGAGATTTCTTGCAGACACGGCAAACCTGTTACTCGGCTGGACACCTCCTATGCTCCTTATCCGCTGGCTTCTCTGGGGCAGAGTGTGGTGGCTTTACTGATAAAAATTAATCAAGATGCAAAAAGAACGGTGTGGATTCACACCGTTCTTTTGTTATGCTGAATATTGTGTGAGCTTATATTGTTTAAGTAAACGCATACGAGGTAATACGAGTGAGAAAAAACGTTGTTATGCGCCTTTATTCGGCAATCCGACCCCCGGTGACGCCGTTGTATTCGTCCATAAACCATTCTGCTGTCTTGTTCATTGCAAGGGCGATTTCGTCACCTTTGTAAGCGAGGGTAATGTTGAGATTACCGAAATAGTTATCAATGACATAGACACGAATGGCAAGCTTGTCGGGCTGAGTCCATTGGGCAGAAGCCATACAGCGGTATTTACGGTTGGCAGAGGTTCCGATTCTTTCATCGTAATAGTGGGTTTCGGGAAATTCGCCGATGAGATATTCGCCCATCGAAAAGCGTATTTTCTTTTCCGCACCGTTTTTGACAAAGGTAATCTCGCCGTTTTCACCATCCAAATCAACACGCAGGGTATCAATGTCCATACGGTTTTCATTAAGCTTATACGTGACACCGCTTATTTTTGCGGCAAGGTCGCTTGTTTTTTCGCCGTTTGGCAAAACGCATTTCAGTGAAGCAAGCTGTTCCTTGAGCGCCTTTTCTTCGGCAGGATATTTCGGCAGGGATTTTTCGGTGATTTTTTCAATAACCTGCTTCCAGAGCTCCTCAAAAACAGCATTGTAAGTGGTAGGATTACCCTGAACATCACCGGTGCAGACAAAAAGCAAATCCAGCTTCGGCACACAGACAGCAAGCTGACCGCCCATGCCGAGAAACGAAAACGAGTCATCGTGGGTCATCCAAATCTGATAGCCGTAGCCGTTACCGCTCAAATATGTTCTGTGACCGCTCAGGGAGTTGTCAATCTGCCGTGAGGTAGCCGCCTTGACATAATCGGCGGGAATGAGCTGTTCGCCGTTAAATTCGCCGTTATTCATTACAAGCTGTGCAAAGCGTGCAAGGTCACGGGTTGAACACATAACGCCCGAGCCGCCCCACGAGTAGCCCTCAGGAGCTTTGACGCACCATATTTTTTCGGAAACGCCGATTTTGCGAAGAGTTTTTTCTTTGAGATAATCAAGAAAAGGCATTCCCGTCACACGTTCAACAATGGCACAAAGCACGTAAGTGCCTGCCGTATCATAGTGAAAAAGTGTGCCTGACGGGTGATTTGCAGTAATTCTTACGGGATTGAAAAAAGTGGCAAGCCAGTCAGGGTCGGTGGGATGGTAGGTTACACCGTCGGAATAAGGCGTTGCCATCATCAGACAGTCACGCACGGTTGTCTGCATCACGTAAGGGTTCGGATTTTCGGGGATTTTATCGGGAAAGAAACCGGCAACACAGTCGCTTAGAGAGATTTTGCCCTCTCCGACAAGGCAACCGACTGCCATGCTTGCAAAGGATTTGCTCACGGAATACATGCGGTGATAATCGTTTTTCTTAAACGGTGCGTAGTATCCGTCGGCAAAAATTCTGCCGAAGCGTGCAAACAAAATGCTGTGCATCATCAAGCCGCGTTTTTCAAGTGCGGTTATGAAATTTGAAATCCATTCGGGTCTGACCCCCACCTCTTCGGGCAAGGCACTGCGAAGAATATCCATTTTAACACCTCGCCAGCCTGTCAAAGCTGTCTTTCAGGTCAAGATAAAGTTTTTTATAAAGTTCAAAATAAGGTACGTATTTTTCACTGTTTTCTTTGTCGGGCTCAATATATTTATTCTTTGCAACAACCGCCTCGCAAGCCTGCTCAACGCAGGAGAATTCGCCTGCGCCGACACCTGCAAGCAGTGCCGCACCGAGTGCGCCGCCCTCGTCAACCCTGAGCGTTGCAACACGGCAACCGTAAACATCGGCAAGAATCTGTCGCCACAGCGGACTTTTACTGCCTCCGCCGCAAACAGTCATATCCTCAACGGGCACACCCATTTCACGGAAAACGTCAAGACATTCCCTTTGCGAAAATGCAACGCCTTCAAGCACCGCACGCACCATTTCGGCGCGTGTATGCATTGCGGAAAGGCCGAAAAATACGCCTCTGCAATCGGCATCGGGATGAGGCGAGCGCTCACCCATAAGATAAGGCAGGAAAAGCAATCTGTCAGCACCGACGGGCACTTTTGCGGCAAGGGAATCCATAATTATATACGGGTCTTTGCCAAGTTTTTCAGCCTCGGCGATTTCAGCCGCACAGCAGGTGTCACGAAGCCATTTGAGCGAAATGCCCGCACCCTGAGTGCAGCTCATAACAGTCCATTTGCCCGGCACGGATGCGCAAAGGCTGTGCACCCTGCCTTTCAGGTCAAGCTTCAACTCGTCGGAAACGGCATAAATAACGGCAGAAGAGCCGATTGTGTTAAAGGCACTGCCCTGTCTTACAATACCCGTGCCGATTGCCGCCGCCGCATTGTCACCCGCACCGCCGACAACCTTTGTGCCCACGGCAAGACCCGTTTGCTCTGCCGCCGCAGAATGTACGGTGCCCGTAACGTCGGGCGATTCATACATTTTGCCGAGCAGTGATTTATCAATATGAAGAACGGAAAGCAATTCGTCTGACCATTCTCTTTTTGCAACGTTCATAAGCTGCATTCCCGAAGCATCGGACACCTCGGTTGCAAATTCGCCCGTCAGGCGGTATCTTATGTAATCCTTGGGCAGAAGAATGTGTGCGCACTTGTCGTAAATTTCAGGCTCATTTTCACGCACCCAGAGAATTTTTGATGCAGTGAAGCCTGTCATCGGCGGATTCGCAGTGATTTCGATTATCCTTTGTGCGCCGACAGCGTCATTCATATAATCGCACTGCTTTTGTGTGCGCTGGTCACACCAGATGATTGAACGGCGCAAGACAGCACCGCTTTTGTCAAGCATTACAAGACCGTGCATCTGACCCGAAAGTCCGACGCCCGCAATCTGCGACACATCGGCATCTGCGACGGCAACAACGGCGCGGATGCCCTCAACGCAAGCCTGCCACCAATCCTCGGGGTCCTGCTCCGCCCAGCCGTTGTGCGGCTGATAAAGCGGATAGCCGACAGTCTTTGAGGCAAGGGCATTTCCGAGAGAATCAAAAAGAACTGTTTTTGTGCCGGATGTTCCGATATCAATGCCAAGTAAATATTTCAAGAGGTACACCTCCTTAGAATTTGATTTCATTATATTATAAATGCAGATAAAAAGCAACAAAAAACCGCCCTGCAAAAATGCAAGGCGGTAATCTGAATTTATCAGACGGTTGTGAAGTTGTCGAAATAACCCTGAATGTAGATAATGGGTGTACCCTTGTCACCGCTGCCCGAGGTAAGGTCGCAGAGTGAGCCGATAAGGTCGGTCAGGCGGCGGGGTGTTGTGCCCTGAGATTCCATTGAACCGACAAGATCGTCGCCCTTGTTCTTAATGTAATCGGAAATTGCATTTTTAAGAGCGTCACCGCTGAGGTCCGCAAAGTTGTTGTCGGCAAGGTATTTGAGTTTTACCTCGTTGGGCTGGCCGATAAGACCTGCTGTGTGTGCAGGTGAAACAACGGGGTCTGCAAGCTCCCAGATTTTACCGACGGGGTCTTTGAATGCGCCGTCGCCGTAAACCATGACTTCAACGGTTTTGCCCGTTCTTTCTTTCATCTGCTTCTGGATTGCGTAAACGAAATCGGTGCACTCTCTGGGGAAGAGCTTTACTTTGTCTTCGGTTGCTTTGTTGGAGCCGAGAAGACCGTACTGCTCGTTGCAGCCGCTGCCGTTTACGGGGGCATTCATAATGTCGTCAAGGCCGAGAACGATTTCCGCGCCCGCCGCCTTAAGGATTCTCTTTGTTCTTGCCCTTGTGTGAATATCGCAGGTGAGAACATTTTTGGTGTAATCAAGAATTGCACGGGGATTGTTTGCAAAAATAACCTCAACCTCTGCGCCGCATTCTTTGATAAGGCCTGAGTAGTAATCAACATAGTCAACACCTGTGAAGGCGTGCTTGTTTTCGCCGAAAAGCTCACGGTATTTTTCAAGAGTGAGAACGTCGGAATAGGGATTTACGCCTTTTTCATCAAGCATATCAAGTGAAACAAGGTGATTGCCGACCTCATCCGAGGGATAGGAAAGCATAAGGACGATTTTCTTTACGCCCTTTGCAATGCCGCGAAGGCAGATTGCAAAACGGTTACGGCTGAGAATGGGGAAAATAACGCCGACTGTGCCGCCGCCGAATTTTGTGTTGACATCTGTTGCAATGTCATCAACCGTGCAGTAGTTTGACTGTGCGCGGGCAACAACAGCCTCGGTGATACCGATAACGTCACGATCCCTTACTTCGAAACCGTCAACGTCTGCATTTGCCGCAGACAGAACGCTGTCACAAACAACGCTGACAAGGTCGTCGCCACTGCGGATGATGGGGGCACGGATACCCCTTGAAACTGTACCGACAAATCTTTCCATTGTTACAAAATCCCTTTCGTAGCCCTGAAAGGCTTTTTTTACACTTGCATTATACATCATATTGTGGTATAAGTAAAATTAGATATTTTACTATTCACTATAAGAGGTGCTAATAATGGATATAAAACTTGATCAGTACCGTGTTTTTAACGTGACGGCACAGGCAAAAAGCATTTCGGAGGCCGCACAAAGGCTTTATATCACGCAATCTGCCGTCAGCCAGACGATAAAACAGCTTGAAGCGACGCTTGGCACAACGCTTTTTTCAAGAACTCCGCGCGGCATCAGCCTGACGCACGAGGGAGAAATTCTTTACCAGTACACCTCGGCGGCATTCGGACTTATTGAAACGGGTCAGCACAGAATTGAGGCATTCAAAGAGATGACCGAGGGCGAGCTGAGAATCGGTGCAAGCGACACGGTTGCATCTTATTATCTGCTTGCTCACCTTGAAAAATTCCACCACGCCTACCCCAACGTCAAAATCGAAATGGTCAACCGAGTGACAAAAGAGGCAATCTCTCTGCTTAAACAAGGTGCACTTGACCTTGCTTTCGGTAACCTGCCGATTCACGACGATGCACTTGAAGTAATTAAATGTATGGAGGTGCACGATATTTTTGTTGCACCGATAAGTAAAAAAGAAGAATACGGCGACCGCACGTTCACACTTGCCGAAATTGCAAAAATGCCGCTTTTGCTGCTTGAAAAAACATCGAATTCCCGTAACTATGTTGACGCAGCTTTTTTGCGCTCGGGCACAACACCCTCGGCGGCAATCGAGCTTGGCGTGCACGAGCTTTTGCTGCAATTTGCTTCAATCAATCTGGGTGTTGCCTGCGTTACAAAAGAGTTTTCTCAGAAATACATTGATGACGGGTCTGTGTTTGAATTAAAGCTTGACAAACCCATTGATCCGCGTGCAATCGGTTGCTGGTACCAGAAAAAAATTGCCCTCCCCCCTGCCGCACGGGCATTTCTTGAACAAATCAAAACAAGTGTTGACTTGTAAACTATATACATTTATAATAACATTAGGCTCACATTTTTTGTGACATTTATTTGATTTTACGGAGGTATTGCCATGATTACACCAAAACCGCAGGTGCTCAGATATATGTTTGACAGGTATCTGAAAAAGTATCTGTACCTTGCAACAATGACAATTGACTGTTGGGATTACACCAAGGGCAGATACGTTGCCGAAGGTGAATATTCTTATGACGGTTTCAGTGCGACAATGTGCATCGGTGACCGTTGGCAGACGGGCTATGACGAAGCTCATTGGTTCAAAAAGCAAGTAACCGTGTCCGAGGGGCTTGCAGGCAAGCCTCTGCGCCTTGAACTCAACATCGGCGGCGAATCACTTGTAAAAGTAAACGGTGTCATACGCGGCTCAGTCACATCCGGCGAACAGTGGCAGCACCGTGAGGCAATATTCATTGACACATATAACGCAGGCGACGTGCTCGACATCGAAATTGAAGCGGCAGTAAACTCGGGCGCATTTTGTGATGCGGCGATGGACGGTGCCAAGCAGACTGAATATCAGTTCCGAAAAGCACGCCTTGTTGCCGTTGACCCCGTTTGTGAGGGTTACATTTATGACCTTGAGGTTGCATTCAGAGCACTTGATTTCATCAAAGATGACTACATACACGCCGCTGTTTACCGCGCAATTGATGAAAGTCTGCACACTGTTGACTTTGATTTTGATGAGCCGCGTGTACGCGCAAGCATCGCAAAAGCCGCAGATGTTTTTGCCGACCTGCTCGGTCAGATTAAATACACACCCCAGTCCGAAATTATTCTCACAAGCCACAGCCACATTGACGTTGCATGGCTTTGGAGAATTCAGGAAAGCGTGCGCAAAAGCGCAAGAACTTTCTCAAACAACATCGCCCTTATGGATTTGTTCCCCGAAATGACCTTTGCGCAGAGTCAGGCCGTGCTTTACGACATGATGAAACAACACTATCCCGACGTTTATGAGCGCATCAAGGAAAAGGTCAGAAACGGCCAGTGGGACGTTGCAGGAAACGTATGGGTTGAGGCTGACACAAACATCGCTTCGGGCGAAGCACTCATCCGTCAGCTTCTTTACGGCAGAGAATACTTCATGACCGAATTCGGCAAGGTTTCCGACACATACTGGCTACCCGACTGTTTCGGCTTTTCGTGGGCTTTGCCGCAGATTATCAGGCGAAGCGGCATGAAGAATTTCATTACATCAAAGCTCAACAACAACGACACCAACAGATTTCCGCACACCCTTTTCCGCTGGAAAGGCAACAACGGTGAGGAGATTCTTGCATATCTTCAACGTGCAAGCTACAACGGCGAATTTGATATCGGCGAGCTTATGGATGCCGAAACAAACGACGAAAAGAAGATTGTCAGCACCACAATGGCAATGTTCGGCAGAGGTGACGGCGGCGGCGGTGCCACGCACGATATGCTTGAAAAGGGCAAGCGCCTGAAAAATTATCCCGGTCTGCCCGCAACAAGAATCGGTCACGTTGACGGCTTCTTTGACGAGGTCAGGGAAAAATGGGATGAACTGCCCGTGTGGAACGACGAAATGTACTATGAAAACCACAGAGGCACATACACAAGTCAGGCCTTTGTCAAAAAATATAACAGACTCAACGAATATCTGCTCAGCCGTGACGAAATGCTCAGCGTCTTTGCGGGCGCAGTCTGCGGCTACGCTTACCCCAAGGAAGAGCTTGAAAAGTGCTGGAAAATTATGCTCACAAACCAGTTCCACGACATTCTTCCCGGCTCTTCCATCCACGCAGTTTATGACGACTGCCGCAGGGATTACGCTGACCTGACAAAGCGCACAACCGCACTGCGTGACAACGCACTTGCCGCACTCAACGCAACAATTGCCTGCGACAAAAACAGCGTTATTGTATGGAATCTTACCTCCTTCAATCAGAATTGTCCCGTTTCGGTCGAGGTTGACGGCGAAGACGTCTGCGCACTTGACAAAAACGGCAACAGACTGCCCTCAAGCGTTGAAAAGAAAGATGGCAGGTTTATTCTTACCTTCATCCCCGATTCACTGCCTTGCGTCGGTTATAAAGTATTCAGACTCGGCAAAGTTGAAAAATCCACTGCAACCGTTACGGCAACAACCGCTTTGCTCGAAAATGAAAAGCTCCGTGTTGAATTCGACGAAAATGGAATCATCACAAGCATTTACGACAAGATAAACACACGTGAAACACTTGACGGCAGAGGCAACATTCTGAGCGTTTCACAGGACAAATGCGTACACGAAACCGCATGGAATCTTGAAGAAAACTACAAGAAAAAGATGTGGGAGCTCAACGAAGCAGATGAAATTTCCGTTGTTGCCGCCGACGAAAGACACGGCACAATCCGTATCAGACGCACCTTCAACAAATCAACAATCACTCAGGACATTACGCTCAATGCCGGCGATGACACCCTTGTTTTTGACACGGTTGCCGACTGGTGGGAAACCGACAAAGTCCTCAAAGCAGGCTTTGACGTCAACATTCTCAACACGCAGGCGACGTTTGAAATTGCACACGGTGCTATCGTCAGACCCACACACCGTAACAACTGCTTTGATGCGGCAAAATTCGAGGTCTGCGCCCACAAATGGGCCGACCTTTCCGAGTGCGGCTACGGCGTAAGTATTCTCAACGACTGCAAATACGGCTACGATATTCTTGACAGCCATTTCAGAATCACACTTATGCGTGCCCCCACCTGCCCCGACCGCACGGGTGACCACGGCATCAACACCTTCACTTACGTTTATTATCCCCACAAGGAAAGCTGGGAAAATGCCGAAACGGTCAAAAAAGCCCTCGGTCTTAATATCAAGCCCATCGCAAGCCTTTCCGACGGCGGCAACGGCAGCGGCGAAAACGAGAAATCCTTTGTCACAATCGACAGCGACAACGTTATTCTGGAAGCTGTCAAGGCTGCTCAGGACGGCAGAGGTTTCATCGTAAGAGTTGTGGAAACCGAGCGTCGCAGAGGCACGGTAAAGCTCAACTGGAATCTGCCCGGCACAAAGGCAACCGAAACAAACCTGATGGAAATTGATGAAACGGCGGCAAGTTTTGAAAACGGAACGCTCACCTTTGACATCAAGCCCTTTGAGGTTAAAACTTTCAGAATTGAATAAAAAATTTGAGGCTTGGATTTGCTCCAAGCCTCTTTTTTATCTGTTTTCAAGAATTTTTCTTAAATACTGTCCCGTATAGGAGTTTTCGTTTGCGGCAACCTCTTCGGGTGTACCCTCGGCAACGATGAAGCCGCCTCTGTCGCCGCCCTCGGGGCCAAGGTCGATAATGTGGTCGGCGGTTTTGATAACATCGAGATTATGCTCAATGACAATGACCGTATTGCCCGAATCGACAAGACGCTGTAAAACATCGATAAGTCGGTGCACGTCGGCAGTGTGCAGACCCGTTGTCGGCTCATCAAGAATATAAACCGTTTTGCCCGTGGGACGTTTTGACAGCTCGGTTGCAAGCTTCACACGCTGTGCCTCTCCGCCCGAAAGCGTTGTGGCAGGCTGACCGATTTTAACGTAGCCCAGACCGACATCAAAAAGCGTTTTTAGTTTGCGGTAAATTTTGGGATGATTTTCAAAGAAATACATTCCCTCTTCAACCGTCATTTCGAGCAATTCATAAATGTTTTTGCCCTTATATTTTACTTCAAGCGTTTCTTTGTTGTATCGCATACCCTTACAGACCTCGCAAGGCACATAGATGTCGGCAAGAAAATGCATTTCGATTTTCACAATGCCGTCGCCCTGACAAGCCTCACAACGTCCGCCCTTCACATTGAAAGAAAAACGGTTTGCCTTGTAGCCCCTGCGTTTTGCATCTGTTGTGGAAGCATAAAGCTCACGTATATCGGTGAAAACTCCCGTATAGGTTGCCGGGTTTGAGCGGGGAGTTCTGCCGATTGGTGACTGGTCAATATCGATGACTTTATCAAGATGCTCCATACCCTCAATCGAGTCGTGCAGACCTGCGACACGCTTTGCACCGTTAAGCTCGGTGCTGAGCTTTTTGTTGAGGATTTCGTTAACAAGCGAGGATTTTCCGCTGCCCGAAACGCCCGTCACGCAGATGAATTTACCCAAGGGGAAGCTGACGTCTACATTTTGCAGATTGTTTTCCCTTGCGCCGCGTACCGTGAGCATTTTGCCGTTGCCCTCACGCCGCTTTTCAGGCACGGGAATTCTCTTTTTACCGCTCAGATACTGACCCGTAACGGACTCGGGACAGTTCTTTATGTCATCTACCGTGCCGCAACAAACAATGTTGCCGCCGTGAATACCGGCACCCGGACCGATGTCAACAACACAGTCAGCGGCGTACATCGTTTCTTCATCGTGCTCAACAACGATAAGCGTGTTTCCGATATCACAAAGATGGCGCAGGGTTTTGAGCAGCTTTGCATTGTCACGCTGGTGCAGACCGATACTCGGCTCATCGAGAATATAAAGCACGCCCATAAGTGACGAGCCGATCTGTGTGGCAAGTCTGATACGCTGGCTTTCGCCGCCGGAAAGCGTTGCGGAGGCACGGGCAAGCGAAAGATAATCAAGACCGACACTGACAAGAAATCCCATTCTTTCACGGATTTCTTTAATGATAAGGCGTGCAATCATTTCTTCACGCTCGGAAAGAACGAGGTTATTGATAAAATCAAGACCGTCTTTTATTGATTTATTGGCAAACTCATCAATGTTGATTCCGCCGACGGTAACACCCAGTGACTCCTTACGCAGCCTTGCGCCCTTACAGTCGGGACATTTAACGGTTGACATATACTGTTCGATTTCATTACGTGCCCAGTCGCTTGTTGACTCATCATAGCGGCGCTGCAAGTTATTCACAACGCCCTCAAAATCTGTATAATATGTGCCTGAGCCGTATTCCATTTTGCGCTCAAGCTTTATTTTTTGTCCTTTTGTGCCGTAGAAAATCGCATCTTTTGCTTCATCGGAGAGCTCACCGAAGGGAGTATCCAGCGAAAAGCCGTAATGTGCGGCAAGACCCTCAAAATACATCTGTGCGATTGTGCCGCCCTCGGATTTGCTCCATCCGCTCGCCTTTATTGCACCTTCACGCACCGAAAGTGTTTTGTCGGGCACGACAAGGTCGGGATCAATGCGCATAAACACGCTCAGGCCCGAGCAGGTCGGGCAGGCGCCGAAGGGGTTGTTGAACGAAAACGAGCGGGGTTCAAGCTCTTCCACGCTGACGCCGTGCTCGGGGCAGGCGTAGTTGAGCGAATAAAGCTGCTCTTCGCCGTCAATGACATCGACAAGCAAAAGTCCGTCAGTCAGCGAAACGGCGGTTTCGACAGAGTCGGCAAGACGGGATTCAAGACCCTCTTTGACGACAAGTCGGTCAACAATTATTTCAATGTTATGCTTGATGTTTTTTTCAAGCTTTATCTCTTCGGAAAGGTCATAGATTATGGAATCAATACGCACTCTGACGAAGCCCGTTTTGCGTGCGCTTTCAAGCTCTTTGACGTATTCGCCCTTTTTGCCGCGGGCAATCGGTGCCATAATCTGCACCCTTGTGCCCTCAGTCAGCTTCATAACGCTTGCGACAATGTCATCAACGGTCTGCCTTGCAATCACCCTGCCGCAGACGGGGCAGTGCGGCACGCCGATTCTTGCATAAAGCAAACGCAGGTAATCATAAATTTCCGTAACCGTGCCGACGGTTGAACGCGGATTTTTCGAGGTCGTCTTCTGGTCAATTGAAATTGCGGGCGAAAGACCTTCAATATATTCAACATCGGGTTTTTCCATCTGACCGAGAAACTGTCGGGCGTAAGATGAAAGCGACTCGACATAGCGACGCTGACCCTCGGCATAAATCGTGTCGAAGGCAAGCGATGATTTACCCGAGCCCGAAAGTCACGTAAAAACGACAAGACGGTCACGCGGTATTTTTAAATCTACATTTTTAAGATTGTGTTCGTTTGCACCCTTGACGGTGAGAAAATTGGTTGACATTTATTTACCTCTTCTGAGTTTCTCGATTCTGTCTCTGAGATATGCGGCGTGCTCAAATTCAAGGATTTTTGCCGCCGCCTTCATTTCGGCGGTCAGGCGGATTATCATCTGCTCACGCTCCTTGCGGCTGAGCTTTGAAATATCCTTGTCGCCATCAGCATTTTTCGACGTGATTTCGATAATTTCGTGAACACCCTTATTGATGGTGCGGGGTGTGATTGAGTGCTCTTCGTTATATTTCATCTGCTTTTCACGGCGGCGGTTGGTTTCGGTAATTGCACGCTCCATTGAGTCGGTCACGTGATCGGCATACATAATAACGGTGCCGTTTTCGTTACGTGCGGCACGGCCGATTGTCTGCACAAGCGAGGTTTCCGAACGCAAAAAGCCCTCTTTATCCGCATCCAGAATCGCAACAAGCGACACCTCGGGAATATCAAGACCCTCTCGCAGAAGGTTGATGCCCACAAGCACGTCGTATTCGCCCAAACGCAGGTCACGGATTAATTCCATTCTTTCGATTGTATCAATATCGTGATGAAGGTAACGCACCTTTATATCAATATTTTCAAGGTATTCGCTCAGGTCCTCCGCCATCTTTTTGGTAAGGGTTGTAACGAGCACTCTTTCTTTGCGCTCGATTCTGATGTTTATTTCTGAAATAAGGTCATCAATCTGCCCCTCAACGGGTCTGACGGAAATTTCCGGGTCAAGCAGTCCCGTCGGTCTTATGACCTGCTCGGCAATCTGTGCACTTTTGCTTTTTTCAAGCTCGCCGGGAGTTGCGCTGACAAAAATTTTCTGACCCACACGCTCGTAAAATTCGTCAAAAGTCAGCGGTCGGTTATCGTAAGCCGAGGGCAGACGGAAACCGAAATCAATCAGGCTTTCCTTGCGTGAGCGGTCACCGCCGTACATTCCCCTGACCTGCGGCAGAGTGACGTGCGACTCGTCAACAAAAAGCAGAAAATCATCGGGGAAATAATTGAGCAGCGTAAACGGTGCAGAGCCTGCGGGACGTCCCGACATCACACGTGAATAGTTTTCAATGCCCTTGCAAAAGCCCGTTTCACGCAGCATTTCAATATCGTATTCCGTGCGCTGTCTGATTCGCTGAGCTTCAAGCAGCTTGCCCTGCGATTCAAATTCTTCAACGCGTGCCAGCATTTCGTTATAGATTTCTTTAAGCGAGCGCTCCATTTTGTCGCTCGCAATGACATAGTGAGAGGCGGGATAAATGGCAACGTGCGACAAAACGCCTTTCACCTGACCCGTGAGGGCGTGAATTTCGCTGATTCTGTCAATCTCGTCACCGAAAAACTCAACACGGATTGCGTTTTCGCTTGAATAAACGGGAAAAATTTCAACAACATCGCCACGCACACGGAATTTGTTACGTGAAAAGTCAACGTCGTTTCTTTCATACTGTATTTCAACAAGCTTTTTAATGAATTCGTCACGGCTTTTCTGCATGCCCGGACGAAGCGAAATAACCATACTGCGGTAATCAATGGGGTCACCGAGGGTGTAAATGCACGAAACACTGGCAACGATAATGACGTCACGGCGCTCTGAAAGCGCACTTGTCGCCGAGTGGCGCAGTTTGTCGATTTCATCGTTGACGGCAGAGTCCTTTTCAATGTAAGTGTCGGTGGTGGGCAGATAAGCCTCAGGCTGATAGTAGTCGTAATAAGAAACAAAATATTCAACCGCATTGTCGGGGAAAAACTCACGGAATTCGCTGCAAAGCTGTGCGGCAAGCGTTTTGTTGTGGGCAAGAACAAGTGTCGGACGGTTGACACGCTCAATGATATTCGCCATTGTGAACGTTTTGCCCGAGCCCGTTACGCCGAGCAGTGTCTGCTCGTTATAACCGAGGTTAAGACCCTCAACCAGCTTTTCGATTGCCTGCGGCTGGTCGCCCATCGGTTTGTATTTTGAATGAAGAACAAATTTATCCGGCACATTCTCACTCCTTTCAGTAAGTCGGGTATTAAAATCATATAAACAGCGGAGCAAATCGCTGACTTTGCGCCATTGAGAACGCCTCGTCACCGCTGACGATTATGTGGTCTTCCACATTGATGTCAACCGTTGCAAAAAGCGATATCAGCTCCTGCGTGGCAATAACGTCTTCACGTGAGGGGGCGGCAACACCGTCAGGGTGATTGTGCGCAAAAACAACGGTCTGTGCCGCACAACGGAAGGCGGTATCCAGCACCGTGCGGCGGTCAAGGGCAACGTTTGTGAGCGAGCCTTCGTTGATTACACAGCAGTTGTTGACTCTGCCTGCGCCGTCAAGACAAAGCATATAAAGCCTTTCTGCGGTACAGCCGACAAATTTGTCGACGAAATAAGCCTGCAACTCACCGGAATTACCGAATGATACCTTCTTTTTGCCAGAGTCGGTATAGCGGCGGAAAAGCTGAGGCATCAGGGTAAGCATTGCGGTTGTGCACTCGGTAACGCCCTCAACCTGCAAAAGCTTGTCGGCAGGTGCATCCAGCACACCCCTGAGCGAACCGAAAGTGTCAATCAGCCTATGCGCAAGCTCATTTGTATCACGGCGGGGTACAGAATAAAACAACAGCATTTCAAGCACGTTGTGGTCGGGCATTGCCTCAATTCCGTTTGACAAAAACTGTGACCTCACGCGCCGTCTGTGATCCTTATGAAGCTGAGCCTTGTTATCCTGCGACATAGCTAACCTCCGAAAAAATCAACATTAATCCATTATAATCACATTATACATCAAAAAAACACTTTTGCAAAGAGCTTTTTTGTGCTATAATCGTTATGTAATTATTTTTTTCGGGAGGATATACGGTGAAAACTTTCACAATCGGCAAAAATGACGCAGGGCAGCGGCTTGACAAATTCGTCACAAAAACCGTCCCCTCTCTGCCGCAAGCGCTTCTGTACAAATACATCCGTCTGAAACGAATCAAAATCAACGGCAAAAGAGCCGAAATTTCAACACGCCTTACCGTCGGCGACGTTGTTGACATGTACATAAACGATGAGTTTTTTGTTGAACAGGAATACAAGTACGATTTTCTGAAAGCTTCAAAAAATCTGTCAATCGTCTACGAGGATGAAAACATTCTGCTTGCCGACAAAAAGGTCGGTCTGCTCTCTCATCCCGACGAAACGGAATACAACGATACACTGATAACAAGAATCAAGCGCTATCTTTACGAAAAAGGCGAATACAGACCCGCAGACGAAAATTCATTTGCACCTGCGCTTGTAAACCGCATTGACCGCAACACCGGCGGAATTGTCATTGCCGCAAAAACGGCGGAGGCGCTCAGGGTGCTCAACGAAAAGCTCAAAGAAAGAGAGCTCGAAAAATACTACCTGTGCCTTGTGCACGGTACGCTCAGGCAAAAAAGCGGCACGCTTGAAGGCTGGCTTACCAAGGATGAAAAGAAAAACCTTGTAAGTGTCAGCAAAACCCCCGTCACGGGCGGCAAGCAAATCCGCACAAAGTACCGCATTGTCGAGGAAAAAGACAACCTGAGCCTTGTTGAAGTTGAGCTGCTGACAGGGCGCACACACCAGATAAGGGCACACTTTGCAAGCATCGGCCATCCGCTTGTCGGTGACGGCAAGTACGGCACAAACGCACTCAACAAAGCACTTGGCTACAAGAAACAGTTTTTGTATTCATACCGCCTGAAATTCACGTTCACAACCCCCGCCGGCGGACTGGAATACCTCAACGGTAAAAGCTTTGAAGTGCGTGACGTGTGGTTCCGTGACGAATTTTTAAGCGGAAAGCTGACCGAAAATTTAAACAAAGTATAAATTTTTATAACAAAAACAAAAATAAGTCTTGTCAAATTATTAAAAATAGGGTAATATAAATACATTGTGCCGATATTTGTTCAATCGGCATCACATTTTAAAGTAAAGGATGAACATAATGGCAAAGAACGAAAGCTCCAAGTCAAAGGCTGAGCTCTACCGCGAAGAGCGCAAAGCAAGAATTTCACAGTCAAGCAAGAAAAACTCCAAGAACGGTGACAAAATCAACACCGCCGCTTCCGTTGCAAAGAAGGCGGTTGCAATCCTTCTTGCAGTCGCCATTGTTGCCGGCATCGGCTACTTTGGTCTTTATGAGCAGGGCGCATTCAACAGATTTATCAACGTTCTTTCAATCAACGGCGAAAAAATCAAGCTCCCCCAGTACAATTACTACTACACCTCTGCCGTAAACGAGGTTGATTACTACGCTGAAATGTATTCACAGTACGGTTACAGTTACGGCCCCGACAAAACCATCTCCCCCGACGAGCAGACAACCAAGGATGCCGATGGCAAAGAAATCACCTGGGCTGAAGAATATGCTTCAATGGCTACTGAAAAGGCACAGTACGTTTACGCCGTTTACACCGAGGCTGTCAAGGCAGGCTACGAACTGACCGAGGACGAAATCAAAGAAATCGACGAAACAATCGCTGAGTATGAAACAACCGCAAAGAAGAGCAGTTTCTCACTCAACGCTTATCTTAAAGCTATTTTCGGTGCGGGCTTCAACGCCAAGACATTCAGAAAGCAGCTTGAGGTTGAGGCTTTAATGCAGAGATACCTCACAGACAAAGAAAAAGAGTACAAAGACGCTGTTACAAGCGAAGTTGCAAAAGAAGTTTACATGAAAGATAAAGACGCTTACGACCGCGTTGACATTCTTTACTACGGCCTTTCCGTCGAAACCCTCACGAAGGAAGAGGCTGAAACAGAGGCTGAGCTCAAAGCAAGACAGGAAGCTCTTGACAAAGCAGCTCTCACCGCTGCCAAGGCTGCCCTTGCAGACGTAACAGATGCCGAAAGCTTCAAGGCTGCCGTCAATGCTTACGTTGCCGCCGAGAAAAAGGCTGACGCCGCAAAAGCCGACTACGTCAAGGCTAACGACCGTGCATCATTCAGCGAAGTAAAATCCTTCACAGGCGAAAACGGTGTCAAGTGGGTTTATGACGACGCACGCAAGGCAGGCGACTTCACAGTTGTCAACGGCACAGGCTTTGTTTATTTCATCTATGTTGTAACCCCCGCTTACGTTACAAACAGCACATCCGTCAGACACTGCCTTGTTGAGTTTGAAATCGCTGACGAAAAGAGCACAACCCCCACCGATAAAGAAAAGAAAGCCGCTTATGACGAAGCTAAGGCTCTTCTTGACGAATGGCTTGAAGGCGACAAGAGCGAAAGCTCATTCGCAACAATGGCAAAAGAATACTCAGCAGATACAGGCTCCAAGGAAAACGGCGGTCTTTACGAAACAGTAAGAGCCGGCGACATGGTTGACGAGTTTGAAGCATGGTGCTTTGATGCCGCAAGAAAACCCGGCGACACAGGCATTGTCGAAACAACCTACGGCTACCACATTATGTACTTCGTTTCCAATAACGAAAAAGACCTTGACTGGGAAGCAAACATCAAAGACAGCAAGGGCTCAGAAGATTACAGCCAGCACGTAAGCGATATCGTCGCCAAGGACGAATACAAGATTTTCAAAAACGAAGTCATGATTGAAAAGGTTTCTGCCGACTACTGCAAAAACTTTAAAAAGAATCAGGCTCTCAACAACTACTACAAATAAGAAGCAACAAAGCGACGCGGCAAATTAATGCCGCGCCGCTTTTTATTGTCTTTAATTTATTGACTTTAATTAAAATATAAAATAAAATACAATTATAATGTATCTGCCTCAACGCCGATTGTCTGTTCAAGGAAGTTAACGATCTTCTTTTCATACTCTTCCTTTTTGTCGTAGTAGCTGAAAGCGTGAAGCGAGCCCTCGGCAATGAAAATATCCTTCTTCACGGGGCACGCCTCATAAAGGCGGTGACACATCGACACGGGCACAAGCGCATCTTTGTCGCCGTGGATGAAAAGCACGGGATTCTTTGCATTTTTCATTCTGCCCAGCGGGTCAGATTCACGGATAAGGTCAAATTTCGCAAGCAGACGGCAATAGATATTTGTCGCCCTCATCGGAATGTCAAGAATCTTTTTGCCTTTGACAAAGTCGCGTGCAACAAGCTTTACCTCTTCAAAGCCGTTTGTAAAGCCGCAGTCTTCAATGACAAGCTTCACCTGCACGGGCGGATTGGCACAGTTGGCAAGCATTACCGTTGCCGCACCCATCGAAATGCCGTAAAGCACAACCTCAATATCATTGCCGAAACGTTTTACAATGTAATCGACCCACAACAGAATGTCCTTGTGGTCACGGCCTGCAAAGGTGATGTATTTGCCCTCGCTTCTGCCGTGGGCACGCAGGTCTGGCAACAGATAATTGTAACCGAGCGTGTTGCGGAAAAAGCGCAGAATGTGGCTGCACTCATCAGGGCCGTTACAACGGTGTCCGTGCACACAGATAACGAAGCGCTTTGACATTTTTTCGGCAGGTGCAAACCACGCACGCAGTGTAACCGAATCGGGCGTGACAATTGACAAATCCTCGGGATTGAGAGAATAAAGATAGTCGTTGTTTGCCTTGCGCCATTTTTCACGCTCAATGCGCAGTGCATCCTTTGGCGGCTCTTTGGGTTTTGGCACACACACGGTTTTGAAGCCCTCATAGCCGACAGCCGCAAAAACAGCAGCAACAATCACCGCAAGCACAATAATAATCACACAAAAAACTATCATACTTATCCCTCCTAAAAAAATTATAACACACTCTTTTTTTCATAACAAGTATAAAGGACTGAATTTCATGCCAAAGAAACCGCTTTTTTCAAACGCCGCCGCAATTTATTTCAACGTTGTCAACCGACTGAGCGTTTCCTGCAAAAAAGGACTTTTCGGCAAGGGCGAGCTTGACTGCAAGAATTTTCCGTGCCTTGTTGCCTCTTTCGGCTTTGAGGGCGATAAAGATGCCCCCGTTTCTTACGTTGACGGCACTTACTGCCTGCGAGACCGAGGCAATACCTTTGTCACATTCGGCATCGGCAAAGCAGACGGCAAAATCAACTGGTACAACAAAGAAGGCTATCTCCCCTGCTTTGTCAGCGAGTTTGACAAAAACGGCGTTTCCTACAAAATCGAAAATTTCGCCGACAGACTTGAATTTGACGGCAATGCTTTTGTTGTGGCATATTCACGCCTGACGGTTACAAATAAAACAGATAAACAAATCACTCTGCCGCGCGTTTCCGGGCTTCTCATTCAGCTCAACAAGCAGGAAAAGACGCTTGCCCCCTCATGCACGGCGGTGCTCGACTTTGCGGTGGGTGCTGACCGTTTCGGCGGCAAATACCCCTACCCCGCACCCGAAGTGATTGCGGCGGCCGGCGGATTCGACGAGCACTATAAAAAAATGAAAAGCTACTGGCTGAAAAGACTTGAACCGCTTTGCGAAATCACAAAACTTCCCGACCCCGTGCTGATTGATGCATACAAAGCAGGCTACATTTACACAATGATTGTAAAAGACGGCACTTCCCTTCACGTTGGCGAAAACGGATATGACCGTGTTTTTGACCACGACGTGCTGGGCATACTTTCCGCCCTGCTGACAATGGGTGATTTCAAACACATAAAAGAATACGCAACACACATTCTTGAAAACGTGCAGTACCCCGACGCACGCTGGAAATACAGCTGGTTTTTCGCACAGTACCTGATGAAAACGGGTGATACCGATTACATCATGGAGCAATTTGACGAAATCAGAAGCAACGCTCACTCAATTGAAGAAAGCCGTGAAAACAGCGGTACGGGCATTATGAAGCGCACAAATGCCATTGACTCGCACGGCTACTGGACAATTGACAACCAGTCGGCACTGACGGGTCTTTGCTGTTACGAATACATCTGCAACCGCATCGGCAACGAAAGTGAGGCACGCTGGGCAAAAGAACAATACGACTCTTTGCTCGACATCAGCAACAGGACACTTGCCGAGACAATCAGCGACAAGGGCATTGACTATCTTCCCATTTCAATGACCGAAACAAACGAAGAGGGGCCGCGCAGTGATCCCCGCGATGCAAACTGGGCATCAATGTTTCTTTTCGGACGCTGGTCATGGGACGGTTATCTTTTCTGTGCAAGACAAGAGGGCGTTATGCTTGACCTGATTGACAGGACATACGCACACGGCTTTGAAAGAAGAAAGGGGCTGACCGATACGGTTTATAATTTCGGCGGCTATCCCCACGGATATTTCAGCAGTGCCTACAACGCAGGCTACGGCAGTGCCGCACTGCGCGGTGACAAATACCGTGACTGCGCAATCAAAGCTTACCAATTCATGATTAACAACTCTCAAAGCGGTCCGTTTTCCTGGTGGGAGGGTGTCGGATACCCTGACGAAAAATCTCCGTGGAGCATTGCCCACGCAGCAAGCGGCGGCGGCTCCTGCCAGCACATCTGGGGTCAGTCAACGGCAACAAAGGCGCTGTTTGACTCACTCATTTGCCAGCGCAGTAACGGCGACCTCATCATCGGCAGAGGCATCCCCGAAGAATGGCTTTATGAAGGTGCCGTCATTGAGGTGAAAAAATATCCCCTTGCCAACGGCAAGCGAATTGATTTCACTCTCACCGTCACAAAAACTCACGTTGAAATAAGGCTTCGCGGCGATATGCCCGAGGGCAAGATAATTCCCGATTTTCCCGGTGCTGCAACACACGAAATTCACATTCTGACAATGGCGGAGGGTAAATAAATGGACGTTTTAAGAAAGATTTTTGCCTTTTTCCTTGCCGTTATGCAAACGGTATGGCCCGTATTCACAGGAAATGAGTATCCGCAGATTTTATATATTCCGCACGATGCTGCCGAGTATCAGACCTTTGAGGGCTTTGGCACCAGCAGCTGCTGGTGGTCGCAGGACATTGACAATGTCGAAACCGCTGACGAAATTGCCCGCCTGCTTTACGACGACGAAACGGGACTCGGGCTCGACATTTACCG
Organism: Acutalibacteraceae bacterium; assembly: GCA_045595825.1. Classification (GTDB taxonomy): domain Bacteria; phylum Bacillota; class Clostridia; order Oscillospirales; family Acutalibacteraceae; genus CAG-177. The sequence goes on along the minus strand of JAZOBD010000064.1, from coordinate 11,514 downwards.
CTACAACATCGGCGGCGGTGAAAGAGAAAACACAGAATCACGCATCTGGGATTACACACGCCGCACACACAGCTTTTACGTTTACAACGAAGCAACGGGCAAATATGAATATGATTTCACACGCGATGCAAATGCAAGGCGTATGCTCGACAGTGCAGTGAAATACGGCGCAAAAGAAATTATTCTTTTCTGTAACTCACCGCATTTTTCAATGACGGCAAGCGGTCACGCCTCGGGCGGACTGACGGCAAATTTCTCAAACCTGCCGCGTGAAAACTATCAGGCCTTTGTTGACTACGTGCTGACGATTGCCGATTGGTTTGTGGCAGAGGGCTATCCCGTCACTGCCGTTTCGCCGATTAATGAGCCGCAGTGGGGCTGGGGCGGCGAATGGGTCGGTCAGGAGGGTTGCCACTACACAGCCGACGAAACGGTTGAGCTGCTTGAACTTTTTGCCCTGACAATGCAGGAAAGAAACTCACCCTACAAGCTCAGCGGACCCGAAACGGGCGAAATTTCCGAGGGTTATTACGAATATATTGACAAATTCTTTGAAAGCGAAATTTTAAACGGTTTCTGTGACACTTTCAGCGGTCACGCTTACTGGATGGACAATAATATTTGGGGCAAAACCGCCGCCGCAGAGCATATCGGCAAAAACTACCCCGACAAAAAATATGAAATGAGCGAATGGTGCGAGCTGCCGCAGAAAATCGACACAACAAGCATTGAGTCGGGTCTTTACATGGCAAACATCATTCATCAGGACCTGACAATTATGAACGCCGTTTCGTGGCAAAGCTGGACAGCCGTCAACGGCGACGGCCTGCTTTATCTCAACACCGACGGCTCAATCGGTTATCACAACAGATATTACGCATTCAAACAATTCACGTCTTTCATCGAGCCCGGCATGGTGCGTGTTGAGGTGAAAGACAGTTTCAAGCACAAAAACGAGCTTACATATCTGGCTTTCAGAAACAGCGAAAAAACGGTTTACATTGTCATCAACAACACGGATGACGACAAGCGTGCCGGCATCGGCTCACTCTGCGGCACTGCCGAGGTGTGGCAGACAAGCGCCGACCAAAACTGTGAAAAAATCCACAGCGGCAGAGCAGGCGCAAAACAGATATTGCCCGCAAAATCAATCACGACCTTTGTTGTGACAAAATAAAGGGCACTTGCTTGATATAATAAAATTTATATGGTAATATTATGTTACTGTTATTTTTAAAGAAAGGGGAATAATTTTGGAAAAATACGGTCTTGTGCTTGCAGGCGGCGGCGCAAAAGGTGCTTATCAGCTCGGTGCGTGGAAAGCAATGCGTGAAATGGGTATTGAATTTTCGGCGGTTGCTGGCGTTTCAATCGGTGCAATCAACGGTGCGCTGATTGCCGCTGACGACTACGATGCCGCTGACAGAATGTGGCACTGTGTCAGCATTGACAAGGGCGTTAAAATCACCAGCGAGCTTCGTGAGCCCGACAATCTTTTCAGTCCGCGCAATTTCACGGTGCTGATGAAAGAAATTCTCAGAAACGGCGGAATCGACGCATCACCCACAAAAGATTTTTTAAGCGAATATATCAACGAAGAAGCGGTGAGAAACTCCCCGGTAAAATTCGGAATGGTAACTTTCCTGCTTTCCGACTTCACTCCGCTTGAAATCTTCACCTCTGACATTCCGCACGGTCAGCTCATTGACCATCTGCTTGCCTCGGCAAAAGTGCCCGGCGTAAACAAAATCGGACCCGAGGGTGAGCATTTCCTTGACGGCGGAATTTACGACAACGCACCTATCGGATTGTTGCGCAAAAACGGCTACGACAAGCTGATTGTAATTGACATTTCGTCGATGAAGGGTGTCGGTCACAGGCAGGCTTTCTCCTGCGCACAGATGATTTACATCCGTCCCTATGACGTTGACGAGCTTGGCGCTGCTTTTGATTTTGACGTTGAAACAATCGAAAAAAGAATTCTTGCAGGTTATCTTGATGCGCGCAAGGCATTCGGTCACTACTCGGGAATGGCGTTTTATTTTGAAGGAAAAACCTTCCGCGAAATGGTTGAGGAATTCGGCGCAAAAGCGTGCGAAGAGCTTGAAGAGCTTGCAATTGAGCTTGCAATGCCTCGCCTTGTCATCTACACAAAAGATGAATTTCTGACAACTCTCAAACGCCTGAGCGAAGAAAAAATCAACGCCGACACGGCAGACGCAGAGGATGACAGGCTTTACGAAACTATTCTTAAAAGAATCCCCATTTTCAAAAGCCGAAAGGAATATCCCGAAGCAATGGCGGTACTTGATTCAATAATTATTTAGTGCATATTTTCATGTGTACATTTAAAATCCAAAGAAAGTGTGTGTAGAAAAATGAAAAAGAATAAAAGCAAAAAGAAAGGTTTTTTAAAATTTCTTAAAATTTTTGTTGCGGTTATCGTTGTCATTGCCGCAGTGACCGCTGCCGTTAACTTTGTCCTTTACAAAAAGGAAATGAGCTATGCCGCAAGCTTCAAGGCGGTTGAAAACGGCTCAGAGCTTGTGCCGACGGTTGACGAAAACGGCTATTACACCTTCACAACCGACAGAGATTTCAGAATTCTGCAACTCTCTGATGTACATATCGGCTGCGGCTGGATGTCTTTCGGCAAAGATAAAATGTCGCTCAATGCCGTTGCCGCACTCATAACCGCAGAAAAGCCCGACCTTGTTGTTGTGACGGGTGACATTTCTTACCCCGTACCCTTCCAGGCAGGTACATTCAACAACAAAATTTCGAGCGAAGTTTTCATTGAGCTGATGGAAAGCCTCGGAGTTTACTGGACAGTCATTTTCGGCAACCACGACTCAGAGAGTTACAGCTACTATTCAACCGAAGCAATCGCTGCGCAGTTTGCTGACAAGAATCTCAAATATTGCCTGTTTTCGGCAGGACCCGAAGACGTTGACGGTCAGGGTAACCACATCATCAACGTCAGAAACTCACAAGGCAAGCTTGTGCAGTCACTTGTTATGATGGACTCTCACTCATATACCGACGGCGACTATTTCGGCATTTTCTGGAAATATGACAACATTCACGAAAATCAGATTGAATGGTACAAAAACGAAATTGCAGCCCTTTCCGAAGGCGGCGAAACGGTGAAATCGCTGTTATTCATACACATTCCCCCCACAGCGATGAAAACCGCCTATGACGAATATCTGGCAAACGGTGAAACCGAAAATGTAAAATACGTTTACGGCGAAGTGAACGAAAAAGACCCCTACGTCTATTGCCCCATTCACGACGACGGCTTCTTCGAGGTGCTTCTTTCGGTCGGCAGCACTCAGGGAATTTTCTTCGGCCACGACCACCTCAACAACATCGCCCTTAACTACAAAGGTATCCAGATGGCTTACACAAAGAGCATTGACTACCTCGCCTACCCCGGCATCAGCAAAGAGGGTGACCAGCGCGGCGGCACACTCATCACCATTGACGTAAACGGCGGCTTTGAAAGCCAATTAATCAGCTACTATGACGCAAAATACGTTTCACAGTATGAAAAAGAGGAGGTAACGCTTACCTCCCCTGCAAATTAAACAACGTATTTTTCGATTTTTACATCTGCGATATACTCGGCCTTGATTTCCTGGAGTGCCTTGAAATGCGCCGCAGCTGAGTGCTTTGCAAGCGCCGCAACGTCCGCCCAGTGCTCAACCAGAAGAATATCCGTTTCATTGTCACGGGCAAGAAAATAGTCATACATGGAGCAACCGGCTTCGGCACGGCTGAGCGTTGCAACGGAAAGCTCATCAATCTTTTCAAGAAATGCGTCGCGCTTTCCTTCGGCGGCAGTGTAAAAAACGTTGAGAATAATCATTATTTTTCCTCTTTTCGTATTGTTTTTTATTTGAGTCTATTGTATCATAAGAATATAATAATAGCAAACAAAAGAAAGGTGATTCAAAATGAACAAGACATTCGCAAAAATCCTCGCCCTTATCCTCGCACTGACACTCGTTTTCTCATTCGCTGCCTGCAACGGCAACACCGACGGAGAAACAACAACCACAACAACCACAACAACCGCAGAGGCTGACCTTACCGAAGACACTTCTGCCGAAGACACAACCGACGAAGCCGACACAAGTGCCGAAGAACCCTCTGAGGAAGACACTTCTGTCGAAGAAGACACAGCAGTTGAGGACACAACAGTTGCCGACAGCACAACCGCAAAGGTTGAAAAGACAACAAAGCCCGCCGCAACCACCACAAAAGCAACAACAACCAAAAAGGCAACGACAACCGCAAAAGCAACAACAACCAAGAAAGCTGGCACAGCCCCCAAATCTCAGGCTGAAATCCTTGCTTATTACAACAACGCAACCGCAAAGGCTGTAAACGCAAAGGCAGGCTTCTCAAAGACAAGAACCACCAAAGAAGGCTCTTATGAAGCAGGCTTTGTTCTCAACCAGTTCAAAGGTGTTGTTTATCAGTTTATGGGCATCGGCGCAGAAAACGCTTACAAAGAAACAATTGCCAAGGGCAACGCCGACTACACAAACTATTTCAAGAAGAGCACTCTCACCGCTGCTGATATCAACTCCGCAACAATCAAAACAAGCGGCAACAACTACGTAATCACAATCAGCATCAAGAACGGTTCTTCCTCCATCACTGACGGCGGCAACTTCAAAATCAATGCTCCCGTCGCAAAGTGCGGCATCAGCGCAGGTAATGGCGATAAGGGCTACTATGACCACAAGAACGCTCATAACATTTATGACGCCATCGACGACATTGCGGGCGGCGCAACAATCAAAGAAAGCTACTCAAACGCAAAAGCTGTCATGACAGTCAACGCAACAACCGGCAATATCGTTTCTCTTGCAGTTACATACGACGTTGCTTACGACATCAGCAACGTTATGGGTTCAGGCGGCACAGCAACCGGCTCAACCTCAATCAATTACAGCAATTTTAAATATTAATCGAAAACGCCCTCAGCAACCAAAAGTTGTTGAGGGCATTTTTGACTTTGCCGCAAATAAATGTTATAATATCAGCACTAACTCTGCGGAGGAAAAAAGATGAAACAAGGCGTTATAAACCTGCTCCGAAACAAGAACAGACCCGTTCCCATTCTTGCATCCCCTGCCGCGGCAATGATGGGTATCAGCGTGAGTCAGCTTATTGAAAGTGCTGATTTGCAGGCACAGGGCATGGCGGAAATTGCAAAGCGTTTTAAACCCGGTGCTGTGCTCAGCGCAATGGATTTATCCGTTGAGGCTGAGGCTTTCGGATGCACGGTCAGAAAAAGCGACAGCGAAGTGCCGACGGTTGAAAAAGGCGTTATTGAGGATATTTTTGCTGCCGATTCAATAGCTGTGCCCGAAATCGGTGCAGGCAGAACAAAAATTTACATTGAGGGCATACAAAAAGCCAAACAAATAATAAGCGACCGTCCGATTTATTGCAGTGCAATCGGCCCTTATTCACTTGCAGGCAGGGTGTTTGATATGACCGAGCTTATGATGGAGTGTTACGACAGCCCCGATGAGGTAAAGACACTGCTTGAAAAATGCACTGAATTTATCATTAAATACATAACCGCACTCAAAAATGCAGGGGCAGACGGCGTTATTCTTGCCGAGCCTGCGGCAGGTCTGCTGTCACCCGAAATGTGTGACGAATTTTCCTGCGCATACGTCAAAGAAATTGTCGCCGCAACCGCTGACGAAAGCTTTGTTTTTTGCTACCACAACTGCGGAAACACCGTCACGGCAAGTGCCGACCGCATTGCCGCAATCGGTGCAGACGTTTTCCATTTCGGCAACGTGATAAACTTAAAAGACATAATCCCCCTGATGCCCGCCGAAAGCATTGTTATGGGCAACGTTGACCCTCTTCTTTTCCGCGACGGCACGCCCGCCGATATCGAAGAAAGCTGCCGCAGTGTGTACAGCAGGTGCAAAGTTTTTGACAACTTTATGCTTTCATCGGGCTGTGACATCCCTGCAACGGCAAAAACGGAAAACATTGAAGCTTTCTTCAACTGTGTGAACAAGCTGTATGAATAAAATTAAAAGGCACCAATCGGTGCCTTTTTGTAATTTATCCTCTTATGTAGTTTATAAGTATCATGATGTAATGATATGCAACGGGTACCAGCAAGGACGGTACCATATTGAGGGTCTTGAATTTATCCTTTAAAAGGAAATTAAAACCGATTGCCATAATGATTGCATAGCCGACAGAGCAGATTTGCACAAGGAGCTCACCCTGAAGAATTGAGCTGAGCGAGCCCGCAAGCAAAGAAATGCCGCCCTGATAGATAAGAATCGGGATTGATGAGAAAATGACACCGTAGCCGAGCGTTGTGCCGAAAATGATGGCGCTGACAAAGTCAAGTGCGCTTTTGACAAACAAAACGGAGCTGTCGCCCGTCAGGCCGTCATTGATTGAACCGACAATTGACATTGCACCGATACAGAAAAGACCCGTGCCGTTAATGAATCCCGAGGCAAAACCGTCAGATTTGAATTTACCCTCAATACCCTTGCAGAATTTGTTAAAGCGGTCGTCCAGGCGAAGCAACTCACCTGCCAGAGCACCTATTACAAGCGCAACGACAAGCAAGAGTTCACCACTGCTTGAAAGCTTGCCGTTTTCCGAGGTGATCATATTGGAAATAACTCCGTTGAGGCCGATAATCAGCACAGCAAGTCCCAGTGCTTTGTTAATTCCCTGAGTATAGCTTTCTTTGATTCCTTTTTTGAGTAAAACGCCAATAAGACCGCCCACGGCAATCGCAACGGCGTTAACAATTGTACCCGTCATAACTTTCCCCTCTTTTTTTGAACAAAAGGATTTTAACACTTTCCATTGTTAAAGTCAAGGCAAAATTCAATCAAAAAGCCACTGTATTTTGCCGATATAATTAATACCGTTTCACGGCGCGTTTGTTTTATCAAGGCTGTGTTAAAATGAAAAACAGGCACCCAACCGGATGCCTGTTTTTTTCTGGCGGAGAAGGGGAGACTCGAACTCCCGCGCCGGTTACCCGACCTACGCCCTTAGCAGGGGCGCCTCGTCACCAACTTGAGTACTTCTCCATGGTAACAATATATAAAATATAAACTTGTTTTTAAATGGCGGAGAGAGTGGGATTCGAACCCACGGTACCCGTAAGGTACGACGGTTTTCAAGACCGTTCCGTTATGACCACTTCGGTATCTCTCCATTTGGTGCGAACAATATACTAACACAACAAAACCGAAAAGTCAAGAGAAAACCGCCGATAATTTTATAAAAAACAAATTTTTACCGGCGGTTGTTTTATCATAAGTTACATGCCTCTGCGTCTGACACAGTTTTCAAGCTTTATCGCCTCATAAACTCCGTCGTCAAACAGCTCACAAACACCCTGATATTCCTCAAGAGAAAGCGTTTCAAGCGTTTTACCCGTGTTGATGCAAAGCGCTACAAGCTCGCCCGTTGCCTTGTAAGCATCACGGAAAGCAAGACCCTTTGAAACAAGATAATCGGCACAGTGTGTGGCATTGATAAAGCCGCCCGCCGCCGCTTTTCTCATATTCTCGGGAATTGCACGCATTGTCGCAATCATCGGCACACGGGTTACAAGGCAGATTTCTGCCGTGTCAAATGCACCAAACATTGCGTCCTTATCCTCTTGCATATCTTTGTTATAAGCAAGCGGCAGACCCTTCATAACCGTAAGCAACGTCATAAGGTCGCCGAAAACTCTGCCTGATTTACCCCTGACAAGCTCTGCAATGTCAGGATTTTTCTTCTGCGGCATAATGCTGGAACCCGTTGAAAAAGCGTCATCAAGCTCAACAAACTTGAATTCCCACGAGCACCAGAGAATTATCTCTTCACAGAGGCGTGAAAGGTGCACCATCACAAGTGAAAGTGCGGCGGCAAGTTCAACGCAGAAATCTCTGTCGGCAACGCCGTCAAGTGTGCTTTTTGTGTAGCCGTCAAAGCCGAGAAGTTCAGCGGTCATCTGTCTGTCAATGGGATAGGTTGTGCCTGCAAGCGCACCGCTGCCAAGGGGCGAAACGTTCATACGCTTTTTTGCATCCTCTACCCTGCCGACGTCACGCAGAAGCATTTCAACATAAGCGTTGAGGTGGGCGGCAAAAGTAATCGGCTGTGCACGCTGAAGATGTGTGTAGCCGGGCATAATTGCATCCGGATACTCCCCTGCTTTTACCCTGAGCGCCTCAATCAGCTCATTTATGAGTTTAAGCGTCTCTTCACACTCGTTACGCAGGAAAAGGCGCACATCGAGCGCAACCTGGTCGTTACGGCTTCTGCCCGTGTGAAGGCGCTTGCCCGCATCGCCGATTCGCTCTGTCAGGGTCTGCTCGACAAAGGTGTGTATATCCTCCGCATTGGGGTCGATGAGCAGTTTTCCCTCTGCAATTTCGCTTCTGATTTTATCAAGCTCGGCGGCGATTGCCTCACCGTCTGCCTTTGAAATGATTCCTTTTGCCGCAAGCATTGTAACGTGGGCTATACTACCGCGGATATCCTCGGCATACATACGGGAATCAGTTGCGATTGATGAATTGAAATCATTGGTTTTTTTGTCAGCTTCTTTTGAAAAGCGTCCTGCCCAAAGTTTCATAATATTTCCTCCTTACGGGAAAAAGAGCCGCCAGGGTTGACGGCTCTCTGATTGCATTTTATTTATTTTCAGCTCTCTCAGCTTCGAGGATTGCCTTAACCTTGATGGGAAGACCGAAGAGGTTGATGAAGCCTGCGGAATCCTTCTGGTTGTAAACCTCATCTTCATCAAATGTTGCGAAAGCTTCGCTGTAAAGAGTGTAGGGTGATGTTACACCGGCATTGATGATGTTGCCCTTGTAAAGCTTGAGCTTGACATCGCCTGTAACTGTTTCCTGAGTCTTGTCAACAAATGCTGCAAGGGACTCACGAAGAGGTGTAAACCACTGGCCGAAATAAACAAGCTCTGCATACTTGTGAGCAATGATTTCTTTGTAGTGCATTGTATCTCTGTCAAGGCAAAGAGTTTCAAGAATATCGTGAGCCTTGAAAAGGATTGAGCCTGCGGGATTTTCGTAAACGCCTCTTGACTTCATACCGACAAGACGGTTTTCAACGATATCGTTGAGGCCGATGCCGTTTTTGCCGCCGATTTCGTTGAGGTATGTGATGAGCTCTACGCCGCCCATTTCTTTGCCGTTGACAGCGGTGGGTACACCCTTTTCAAAGTGGATGGTGATGTAAGTGGGCTCATCGGGAGCCATTTCGGGAGAAACGCCCATTTCAAGGAAGCCGGGCTTGTTATACTGGGGCTCGTTTGCGGGGTCTTCAAGGTCAAGACCTTCGTGTGAAAGATGCCAGAGGTTCTTATCTTTTGAGTAGTTTGTTTCACGGTTGATTTTAAGGGGAATGTTGTGTGCCTCGGCATACTCGATTTCCTCTTCACGTGATTTGATGTCCCAGATTCTCCAGGGAGCGATGATTTCCATTTCGGGTGCGAAAGCCTTGATTGTCAGCTCGAATCTTACCTGGTCGTTGCCCTTACCCGTGCAACCGTGGCAGATAGCGTCTGCGCCCTCAGCCTTTGCCATTTCAACAATTCTCTTTGCAATGATGGGACGTGCAAAGGATGTGCCGAGAAGATATTCCTTCTCATAAACAGCGCCTGCTTTGAGTGTGGGGAAAATGTAATCGCTTACAAATTCATCCTGAAGGTTTTCGATGTAAAGCTTGGAAGCGCCTGTCTTGATTGCTTTTTCTTCAAGGCCGTCAAGCTCTGTGCCCTGTCCGACGTCGCCGGAAACAGCGATTACTTCACAGTTATTGTAATTTTCCTTGAGCCAAGGAATAATGATGGATGTGTCAAGACCGCCTGAATAAGCGAGAACTACTTTTTTGATTTCTTTCATTTTAATATCCTCCTGAAAAGCTTTCGTTTTTTAACACACGATGATTATACACCTTTTTTTCATTATTTCAAGTATTTTTTGAATAAATATGCAATTTTGTTGATAATAACAAAATTTTATGCAAAAAAGGTGCGTTTATTATGTGTTTATTGTTTATCCGAGATAAAGGCCGACCTTTTTCTTGACCTTCATCATTGTGCGCTGTGAAAGTGCAAGGGCGGAATCCGCACCCTTCTTTGCAACTTCATTCATATAAGCCTTGTCGTTGATGTAACGTCCGTAGTTTTCCTGAAGCGGGCGAAGCTCTTCGATAACCGCCTCAGCAACCTTAACTTTGAAATCGCCGTAGCCCTTACCCGCAAATTCGTTTTCAATCTGCTCAAAGCTGAGACCCGTGCAGCAGGAATAAACCGCCATAAGGTTGTTTATGCCGTCTTTGCCGTCGGCGTAACGTACAACCGCCTCGGAATCGGTAACGGCTGACTTGAACTTTTTAAGAATCATATCGGGTGTGTCAAGAATGGAAACGGAAGCCTTGGGATTGGGGTCGGACTTTGACATTTTCTGTGTGGGGTCCTGAAGGCTCATTATTCTTGCACCCGTTTTGCCGATGAAAGGCTCGGGCAGAGTAAACGTGGGGCTGTTGAGGGAATTGAAGCGGTCAGCAATATCTCTTGCAAGCTCAAGGTGCTGTTTCTGGTCAGCGCCGACAGGCACGAAATCCGCCTGATAAAGCAGAATATCAGCCGCCATAAGCACAGGATAAGAAAACAGACCGACGTTGACGTTGCCGACGTGCTTCTGTGATTTTTCTTTGAACTGTGTCATTCTTGAAGCTTCACCGAACTGGGTGTAGCAATTGAGAATCCAGGCAAGCTCAGTATGGGTATGAACGTGACTCTGGAAGAAAACAATGTTCTTCTCGGGGTCAAGACCGAGAGCGAGCATAATTGCAAAAATCTCGGCAGACTGCTTGCGCAGCTTTGCAGGGTCGGGATGGATTGTAAGTGCGTGAAGGTCGGCAACGCCGTAAATGCAGTCATAGTCATCTGCCATTGCCTTCCAGTTTTTGAGCGCACCGAGGTAGTTACCTAAGGTTGGTGTACCCGTAGGCTGAATACAGCTTAAAACTATTTTTTTCTTTTCTGTTGTGTTTTCCATAATTGAATAATCTCCTGAGAGTTATGTGTTTAAATTTGTTTTAGTATTAGAAAAGACCTGTAATTTTGCCGTTTTCGTCAACGTCTATCTTTTCTGCTGCAGGAACTTTAGGAAGACCGGGCATTGTCATAATATCGCCTGTAAGAACAACGATAAAGCCTGCACCTGCGGAAACCTTAAGGTTTCTTACTGTTACTTTAAAGCCTTCGGGAGCACCGAGCTTTAAGGGGTCGTCAGAGAAGCTATACTGAGTTTTAGCAATACATACGGGAAGATTGCCGAAGCCGTCAGCCTTAAGAGAATCAAGCTGTTTCTTTGCATTTGTTGTAAACTCAATACCGTCACCGCCGTAAACCTTTTTAACGATAGCTTCAATTTTATCTTCAATAGTACCGTCAAGCTCATATGAGAAGGTGAA
>JAZOBD010000063.1:0-25041 GCA_045595825.1 Acutalibacteraceae bacterium | reverse complement strand
GGTTCTGTGGGCTCAGCAGGTGGTTCTGTGGGCTCAGCAGGTATATTTACTTCAGACATATCGGGTGCTGACGCAGAGGTGTCAGCAGGTATTTCTATTTCGCCTTCTTTAGAAGGTACAACAGCATTGGGTGGGTTCATAAAAAATTTCCTAACTCACTAAATTTATTCAACTAACATTATGCGAGATAGAACGGCATTTCGTTCTAATCCAAACAAATCTGCAATTTCAGAAAAGCTATCCATTTTGTCAACCATTTTGTAAAAAAGTTCTTTAGGCATTAAAACACGAAGCGCAAAAACATTTGCTAATTGTTCACCTAATAAAAAGTCGTTTTCCTTATAGTCTTCAGGAGGAATGCTTGTTAACTCATAGTTGATATGAGTGCTAACAATATACTTTTCATTAGAATTATCAAACAAATTGCCAGTCATAAGATGCCCTAACTCGTGGACTAACGAAAATCTTTGAAACTTTGCATTGTTATCACTGTTTAGAACGATGCTAGCTAAATTACAACCATCTTCTTTTACCTGTGTCCGCATCATAGCTCCGTATTTTCGAATGTCTTCTGAGACTTCGCTAAACGAACAAGTAGAAATAATGATTTTACAGCCGATTGCTTCTTCAACAGCGCGGACTATACGCTGTGTGCTCATAACATCGTTACGATAGTTTTTCAAGGAATCTAAAATTAGGTCTGATTTTTCATACGCTTCTTTTAATTTATCATCAAACATAAAGTTCACCTTTCCTCCTCCTCTCATTAATAAGTATGACCATGACATGTGTTAAAATGCTACGGTTCAAACAAAAACAGAGCAGGAAATTCAAAATCGGCATACATTAAGTGTACGCCGATTTTAGCTTTTTGAACTATACTTTGCTTCATCGGCAGGTATATAATTCGGTATACTGTCGGTGGAGTAGCTGTTGTCCACCTTTATTTTAGCATAAATTTGATACGATGTCAACAACAAAGTTAGTCAACTAACCTTGTGCATGAGTGCTTGCAAAGGAAATGTGTGTTGTGTCTTGCATGTGTCTTTCGTGTGTCTTACACCACAATTTTCATAGCTAAAAAAACAAAAATAAAGCACTCTACCCCTGAAAAATCAACATTTTCAAGGGTAGAAAAGCGAAACGAATTATCTCTTTGAGAACTGGGGTGCACGACGAGCGCCTTTGAGACCGTATTTCTTTCTTTCCTTCATTCTGGGGTCTCTGGTGAGGAAGCCTGCCTTCTTGAGTGTAAGGCGAAGGTTTTCGTCATACTGAAGAAGAGCACGGGAAAGGCCGTGACGGATTGCGCCTGCCTGGCCTGTTACGCCGCCACCGCTTACGGGGCAAACGATGTCAAACTTCTCTGCTGTGTCTGTAAGAGCGAGAGGCTGACGGACGATGAGCTTGAGTGTTTCAAGACCAAAATAATCGTCAATGTCTCTGTCGTTGATTGTGATTTTGCCTGTGCCGGGATAAACGCGGACTCTGGCAACTGAGCTCTTTCTGCGGCCTGTGCCGTAGAAGTAAGGATTGGAATCGTACATTTAAATTAGCCTCCCTTTCTTAAAATTCCCAAATTTCGGGCTTCTGAGCTGCGTGAACGTGCTCTGCACCCTTGAAAACGCGAAGTCTTGTGAGAGCCTTGCGTGCGATGACTGTGTCGGGAAGCATACCCTTAACAGCAAGGGTTACGGCGAAATCGGATCTTGTCTTCATAAGGTTTGAATACTTAACCTCTTTGAGGTGACCGATGTAACCGGTGTGGTGATAATACTTTTTCTGGTCGAGCTTTTTGCCGGTGAGAACAACCTTGTCGCTGTTGATGATGATAACGTGATCACCGCAGTCAGCGTGGGGTGCAAAAGTGGGCTTGTGCTTGCCGCGAAGCAGAGTAGCAGCTTCAACAGCAACCTTGCCGAGGGTCTTGCCTGCGGCGTCAATAACATACCACTTACGGGTGATGTCGCCGGCTTTGGGCATATAAGTTGACATAACTATTCCTCCGATATTTTTTTCGTGCCTGCATATATTAACACAAGGTTGTTTGTCTGTCAATACTTTTTTTTGAGTTTTTTAATTTACATTCTGCAATCTCGTTTTTTCTCCGTTTTCCTCCGTTTTTCATAGCAAAAGCTCATCTTTAATTTACAAAAAAATTTAACGAATACAAAAAACAAGGCGCAGTCCCGTCGGTTAAACGGAGCCGCGCCTTTATATATTACATTATTAATTATTTCTGTGAAGCAATGAGTGCCTGCTCGACATCTTCAAGAATATCGTCAATGTTTTCAATACCGACTGAAAGGCGGATGAGGTTGTCATAAACGCCGCAGTCTGCAAGCTCCTGAGAGGTAAGCTGACGGTGGGTTGTGCTTGCGGGGTGCAGGCAGCAGGTGCGTGCATCGGCAACGTGGGTTGCAATCTGAGCAAGCTTTAAGCTGTCCATAAATTTGGTTGCGGCCTCTCTGCCGCCCTTGATTCTGAATGTGACCACGCCGCAGGTGCCCTTGGGCATGTATTTCTGAACAAGGTCATAGCTCTTGTCGCCTTCAAGTGCGGGGAAGGTTACGCTTTCAATGTATTCGCTGTTTTTCATATATTTCGCAACTGCAAGACCGTTCTGGCAATGTCTTTCCATTCTCAGCGCAAGTGTCTCAAGACCGAAATTGAGCATGAATGCATTGAAAGGTGCGGGGATTGAGCCGAGGTCGCGCATAAGCTGAGCGGTTGCTTTGACGATGTAAGCACTCTTGCCGAAGCGCTCCGTGTAAGTGATTCCGTGGTAAGAATCATCGGGAGTTGTAAGACCCGGATATTTATCGTTCTGCGTCCAGTCGAAATTGCCGGAGTCAACAATGCAACCGCCGACACCTGAGCCGTGACCGTCCATATATTTTGTGGTGGAGTGTGTTACGATATCCGCACCGAATTCAAACGGACGGCAGTTGATGGGCGTGGGGAAGGTATTGTCAACAATCAGCGGAACGCCGTGTGCGTGTGCAGCTTTTGCAAAGCGTTCAATGTCGAGAACTTCGAGTGAGGGATTGGAAACTGTTTCGCCGAAAACAGCCTTTGTGTTGGGCTTGAATGCGGCATTGAGTTCCTCGTCGCTTGCGTTGGGCTTGACGAAAGTGAATTCAAAACCGAGCTTTCTCATTGTGACGTTGAAAAGGTTGAACGTACCGCCGTAAATTGCAGAGGAACAGACAATGTGGTCGCCTGCGGAGGCAATGTTGAAAATTGAGTAGAAGGAAGCTGCCTGACCGGAAGAGGTGAGCATTGCTGCAACACCGCCCTCAAGGTCGCAGATTTTTGCGGCAACGTGGTCGTTTGTGGGGTTTTGCAGACGGGTGTAGAAATATCCGTCCGCTTCAAGGTCGAAGAGCTTGCCCATTGCTTCGCTGGAATCATATTTGAACGTTGTGCTGTGAATTATGGGGAGCTGTCTGGGCTCGCCGTTTTTGGGGCGGTAGCCTGAGAATACACATTTTGTTTCAGGTCTGTAATTTTCCATTTTTCAGTCCTCCAGAAATCTTTTGATTAATGTATAGCCGACGTCAGTGAAATTGCCCGTTGCGGCGGCAGTTGTTTCGTTGACGTTTTCAACGCCGCTTTTCTTTTCGCCGCCCTTGTGATAAATCACATAAGGTACGGGGTCAGAGGCGTGTGTGAGCGTTTTGATGGGCGTGGGATGGTCGGGAAGCACCATAATTTTGTAATCTTCACCGCAACCGTCAAGATAATCGAAAAGAACGGGCAATACCTGCTCGTCAATCAGTTCGATTGAACGGACTTTATTTTCGGGCTCATTACGGTGACCGCACTCATCGGGAGCTTCAAAGTGCAGGTAAACAAGGTCCTGACCGCTTTCCCATTCGCTGACGGCGGCACGTGCCTTGCCGACAAAGTTTGTGTCGATGTAGCCGGTTGCACCCTCAACCTCGGGGGTGTTCATACCTGCGCAGATGCCGATGCCTTTGAGCAGGTCAACGGCGGAAATGATGCTGCCCTTTTTGCCGAACATTGACTCAAATGAAGGCAGTGAGGGACGGCTTCCCTCGCCCCAGAGCCAGATTGAGTTTGCAGGGGCTTTGCCGTTACGGATTCTTTCAAGATTGACGGGATGGTCTTTAAGGAAAGAATAGCTTTCACGCATCATTGCGGTAAGTTCTTTTGCGTTTTCGGCAGTTGAGATATATTCACCGACAACTCTGCCCGAAATATCGTGGGGAGGTGTCATTTTTCCGAGGTCTGTTGTACCGTTGTGGAAAATCAGGCAGTGACGGTAGCTGACGCCTGCGTAAAAATCGAACTTACCGCTGCCGAAATGCTCCTGAACGGTTTCGATGATCTTTGCGGCTTCCTCGCTTGAAATATCGCCTGCCGAGTAGTCAACCATTGTTTTTTCGTCATAGTTTTCCTCATCGCTGACCGTAACAACGTTACAGCGCAGAGCGATGTCGTCATCAGCCATTTTTACACCGATGCTCACTGCTTCAAGAGGGGAGCGGCCGGTGTAGTATTTCTTGGGGTCATAGCCGAGAACGCTGAGGTTTGCAATGTCGCTGCCGGGTTTAAGACCTGCTTCAACAGTCCTGACCAGACCGACCTCACCGAATTTTGCAAGACGGTCAAGGTTGGGCTTTTTTGCAAGCTCCATAGGAGTTTTACCGCCGAGCGCATCGACGGGGTAGTCTGCCATTCCGTCATATAAAACGATTGCGTATTTCATTGATATATCATCCTTTCAAAGGGCTTTTATTTAATATCCGTTGACGCCTTTTCTCTGCATTGCGCCGAGAATTTTGCCGCGCACGTCGCCGTATTTCTTTTCGAGCGAGGAAAGGAATTGCTTTGTTTCCTCTCTGTGTGAATGGCCGTCGGCGGGACAGTTGCTTTTGACAACGGGTAATTCAAGCTTTCTGACCACTCTTGCGCAGTCGCTTTCACGCGCAAAAATCATCGGTCTTATCATGTGAATATCTTTGCGTGAAAGATATGTGACGGGCGAAAAGCAGTCGAGCGTGCCGCCGCCCAGAAGATTCATCATAAACGTTTCGGCAACGTCGTCCATGTGGTGGCCCAACGCAATTTTGTTGCAGCCTGCCTCTTTTGTTGCGTCGTGCAGGGCGCCGCGCCTCATTCTTGCGCAAAGTGAGCAGGGGTTTGACTCCTTGCGGATGTCAAAAATGATTTTTGCAAGCTCCGTGCGTTTTATGATGTAAGTAACACCGAGCTTTTCGCATAGCGCCTGCAAGCCCGAGTAATCACCGTCGGCATCACCGAAACGGGGGTCGAGAGTGATTGCGACAAGCTCGAATTTTTTCGGATAAAACGTGCGCAGTTGAGCCAGTGCCGCAAGCAGTGCAACCGAATCTTTACCGCCGGAAAGACCCACGGCAATTCTGTCGCCGTCTTCAATCATATTATATTGTTCGCAGGCACTGCGCATATAGCTTAAAAGCTTTTGCATTTTTACACCTACTCTACATTAACTCGCTCAACGCTGATTGCCTTGCCCGTTTTCGGGTCGATTTCGAAAATACAGCCGTTGAGCATACAATCACCGTCAGCCGCATCGAAGCGTGCTGGCATTCCGGTTTTGAGCCAGTTTACGGAGATTTCGGGTTTTACACCCAGTACGGATTGCTTTGCACCCGTCATGCCTGTGTCTGTGATGTAAGCCGTGCCGTTTGGCAGAATCTGTTCATCGGCAGTGAGTACGTGGGTATGGGTGCCGAAAACGGCGGAAACCCTGCCGTCAAGATAAAATCCCATTGCACGCTTTTCAGCAGTTGCCTCGGCGTGAAAGTCAACGAGGATTATACGGCAATCCGAAAGCTCTTTAATTATATCATCAACAACTCTGAAAGGGTTGTCGGAATTTTCCATGTAAGCGTTGCCGGCAAGGTTGATAACACCAACCCTGACACTGCCCATGTCGGCAACGGTGAAGCCTTTGCCGGGGTTTTGCGGAGCAAAGTTTGCGGGGCGGATAATGTTTTCGTTTTCGTCGAGTGTTTCGTAAAACTCTCTTCGGCGGTAAACGTGGTTGCCCGTTGTTATGATGTCAACGCCGCTGTCAAAAAGGGATTGTGCGGAGGAGGGGGTGATACCGTTGCCTGCGGCGGAATTTTCACCGTTTGCAATGCAAAGGTCAATGTGTTTAAGCCGCTTGAAAGACGGCAGCCTTTTCTGCAAAAAGTCGCAGCCGTGTGCGCTGACGACGTCGCCGATAACAAGAATATTCACAAAAAATCCTCCTTTCAAAAAAATGCGGTTTAGTTGAGTCCGAATATGATTAAACAAAAAACTGCCTTTTCGGAGCCGCTTTGGCGGCTCCGAGTGAAGACAGTTCCTTAAATTCGTTATTTAGCGTAGTCAAAGGCTCTGCTTTCTCTGATAATATGAACCTTAATCTGACCGGGATACTCAAGAGTTTCCTCAATTTTCTTGGCAACTTCTCTGGCAAGAAGCACCATGCGGTCATCGTTGACAGCTTCGGGTTTAACCATGATTCTGACCTCACGGCCTGCCTGAATGGCGAAGGTGCGGTCAACGCCCTCAAATGAAGCGGCAATGCCTTCAAGTGCTTCAAGGCGCTTGATGTAGCTCTGAACGTTTTCACGTCTTGCGCCGGGTCTTGCGGCCGAGATTGCATCAGCAGCCTGAACAAGGCAGGCAACAAGTGTTTTGGGTTCAACGTCACCGTGGTGAGCCTTGATTGCGTGAAGAACGTTTTCGTCTTCTTTGTACTTCTTGGCAAACTCAACACCGAGGTCAACGTGTGAGCCGTCGATTTCGTGGTCAAGTGCTTTACCGATGTCGTGCAGAAGACCTGCGCGCTTTGCAAGTTTGGGGTCAATGCCAAGCTCGGAAGCAAGCAAACCTGCGATATACGAAACCTCAAGAGAGTGGTTGAGAACGTTCTGACCGTAGCTTGTGCGGTACTTGAGCTTACCGAGCAGCTTGACAATTTCGGGATGAACGCCGTTTACACCGGCATCAATAAGAGCGTGCTCACCAGTCTGCTTAACGGTTGTTTCAACTTCTTTTCTGGATTTTTCGTACATTTCTTCAATTCTTGCGGGGTGGATTCTGCCGTCAAGAATAAGTTTTTCGAGTGTAAGCCTTGCAACCTCGCGTCTGACGGGGTCAAAGCTTGAAACGGTGATTGCCTCGGGAGTGTCGTCGATGATAAGATCAACGCCCGTGATTGTTTCAAGGGTTCTGATATTTCTGCCTTCACGGCCGATGATGCGGCCCTTCATTTCGTCGTTGGGAATTGAAACGACGGAAACGGTAGCCTCGGCGGCGTGGTCAGCGGCACAGCGTTGAATGGCGGTTGTGATGATTTCTCTGGCAAGTCTTTCAGCATCATCTTTTGCTTTTGTTTCGGCTTCCTGAATTCTGAGCGCTTTTTCGTGGGTGAGGTCTTGTTCAAGCGCTGTGAGCAGGTAATCCTTAGCCTGTTCTTTTGTAAAGCCTGAAATTTTTTCAAGCATTTCAAACTGGCTTCTCTTTATGGTTTCAACCTCTTCAAGTCTGTTCTCAGCCTCTTTGATTTTTGCGTTGAGAACGTCCTCTTTCTTTTCAAGGTTGTCGCTTTTCTTGTCCAGATTCTCTTCTTTCTGAACAAGTCTGCGTTCCTGTCGCTGAACCTCGCTGCGTCTTTCACGAAGTTCTTTTTCGGTTTCGGTGCGCTGCTTGTGGATTTCATCCTTTGCTTCAAGGATTGCTTCCTTTTTCTTTGTTTCGGCTGTTGCGATAGCCTCGTTGACTATGCGTGTAGCTTCCGCGGTTGCGGAGCCGATAGCAGCCTCAGCAACTTTTTTCCTATGTAAACCGCCGAGAATAAAGCCCACAACGCCCAGGACGATTGCGATGACGGCGGCAATAAGAATGAAGTACCATTCCAAGGTAACAGTTCGCCTCCTATATATGTAAATTTTTATTTTCGGGTCAATGCCGCACGTTGTGCAACATCAACCAATGGTATTTGAATGCCGAAACACCCACGTTAACGGCACAATATATCACCATTATACATATATTATACTTTTAAATTATATCTGTCAAGTGGTCTTTTGCTTTAAAGCGATAAAAAACGAAAAAATGTTGACAAGTTAATTTAACGGTGGTAAAATAATTTCAATATTTCAAATCGTTGACGCAGAAGGCACACATCACAAAGCAAATTCAGAGAATCCGCGCCGTTGGCTGTGAGCGCGTTTTTTGCCGGTGTCTGTTACCGCTGCCGAGAGTCCGCCGAAAACATTTTTGACTAAGGCGGAACGCTTGCCACGTTACGGCTTTTTGAGCGGCAGATTTTTTCTGCAATTACGGGTGGAACCGTGGAGCATTCAAGCTTCATCCTGTTTGTCGGGATGAGGCTTTATTTTTTTGCTAATAAAATTCAATTTATAGAAAGCACAGGTGAACACAATGATTAAAATCACATTAAAAGACGGCATCGTCAAGGAATTCCCCGTGGGAATTACTGCCGCAGACGTTGCCAAAGAGCTCAGCATGGGTCTTTATAAGGCTGCCTGCGTTTGCCGCATTGACGGCGAGGTTGCCGATTTAAGAACAGTGCTTGACAAAGACTGCGCTCTTGAAATTGTCACATTTGATGACAAAGAGGGTAAAAAGGCATTCCGCCACACCGCTTCACATATTCTTGCACAGGCTGTAAAAAGACTCTATCCTCAGGCAAAGCTTGCAATAGGTCCTGCCGTTGAAAACGGTTTTTACTACGACTTTGACGTTGACGTACCGTTTACAGCCGACGTTCTTGGCGAAATTGAAAACGAAATGAAAAAGATTGTCAAAGAGGGTCTCGCTCTTGAAAAATACGAGCTTGATCCCGAAGATGCAATCAGAATGATGGAAGAGAAAGGCGAAACCTTCAAGGTTGAGCTTATTAAAGAGCACGCAGACAAGGGCGAAAAGATTTCGTTCTATAAGCAGGGCGAATTTGACGAGCTTTGCGCCGGCCCTCACATCCCCGACACAAGCAGAGTCAAGGCTTTCAAGCTGACCTCCTGCACAGGTGCATATTGGAGAGGCGACTCCAACAACAAGATGCTTCAGAGGGTCTACGGCACCGCTTTCACAAAGAAAGACGAACTGGAAGCATATCTTGAAGCTGTTGAAGAAGCAAAGAAGCGTGACCATAACAAAATCGGCAGAGAGCTCGGTTATTTCACAACGGTTGATTCAATCGGCCAGGGCCTTCCCATCCTTATGCCCAAGGGTGCAAGAGTAATCCAGCTTCTTCAAAGATGGGTTGAAGACGTTGAACAGGCAAACGGCTATCTTCTGACAAAAACACCCCTTATGGCCAAGAGAGACCTTTACAGAATTTCAGGCCATTGGGACCATTACCGTGACGGCATGTTCATCCTCGGCGATCCCGACGATGAAGAGAAAGAGTGCCTTGCACTGCGTCCGATGACCTGCCCCTTCCAGTATCAGGTTTATCTCAATGCGGCAAGAAGCTACCGCGATCTTCCCATGAGACTCGGCGAAACCTCAACTCTCTTCCGTAACGAAGATTCAGGCGAAATGCACGGCCTTATCCGTGTTCGTCAGTTCACGATTTCAGAGGGCCATCTTGTTCTCAGACCCGACCAGCTTGAAGAAGAATTCAAGGGCTGCCTGAGCCTTTGTAAATATTTCCTCGGCACCGTCGGTATGCTTGATAATTGTACCTTCCGTTTCTCACAGTGGGATCCTGCAAACACCGCTAAATACGAAGGTACTCCCGAGCAGTGGAATGCCGCTCAGGAAACAATGGGTAAAATTCTTGACAATCTCGGCGTAGAATACGAAATCGGCATTGACGAAGCCGCGTTCTACGGCCCCAAGCTTGACATTCAGTATAAAAATGTTTTCGGCAAGGAAGACACCATCGTTACAATCCAGATTGATATGCTTCTTGCAGAGAAGTTCGGTATGTATTACGTTGATACAGACGGACAGAAAAAGCTGCCCTATATCATTCACAGAACAAGCCTCGGCTGCTACGAAAGAACACTTGCTTACATTCTTGAAACCTTTGCCGGCGCACTTCCTCTGTGGCTTGCACCCGAGCAGATAAAAATTCTGCCCATTGCAGACCGTCACCATGCTTATGCCAAGGAAGTTGCCGCAAAGCTTGAACAGCTCGGCTTCAGAACAAGCGTTGACGACAGAAGCGAAAAAATCGGTTACAAAATCCGTGAAGCACAGCTTGCAAAGATTCCTTATATGCTGCTTGTCGGCGACAAGGAAATCGAAGACGGTGCAGTTTCCGTGCGTAAGAGAGGCGAGGGTGACCTCGGCGCAATGCCGGTTGATGAATTCACCGCAATCGCACTCAGACAGACCGCTTCAAAAGAAATATTCTAAACAAAAACGCACCGCAGACAAACCGTCTGCGGTGCGTTTTTATTTATCTTTTATTATACGTTGAAACGGAAAAGAACGACGTCGCCGTCTTTCATCACATATTCTTTGCCTTCACTGCGCACAAGACCCTTTTCCTTTGCTGCGGCAAGTGAGCCGGTTGCAATAAGGTCCTCGTAAGCGATGACTTCCGCACGGATAAAGCCGCGCTCAAAGTCGCTGTGAATCTTGCCGGCAGCCTGCGGTGCCTTGGTACCTTTTGTTATTGTCCAGGCTCTGACCTCGGGCTGACCTGCGGTTAAATATGAAATAAGACCGAGCAGGGCATAGCTTTTCTGAACAAGCCTGTCAAGGCCGCCCTTTTCAATGCCGAGGTCGTTGAGGAAAAGCTCTTTTTCTTCGCCTTCAAGTGAAGAAATCTGAGCCTCAAGCTCTGCGCAAATGGGTAAAACCTCGCTGTTTTCGGCCTTTGCAATTTCGCACACGGCGTTATAGTGCGCATTGTTTTCAATGCCGTCGGCAAAATCGTTTTCGCTCATGTTGCAGGCATAGATAACGGGTTTTGACGTGAGAAGTGCAACTTCGCCGAGCCACTCAGCCTCGTTTTCGTCACATTCAATGTTACGTGCGGGGATGCTGTTTTCGAGAGAATCCTTGACTCTCTTTAAAAATTCATATTCGCCCGCAAGCTTTTTGTCGCCCTTCATTGCCTTGCCCACGCGGTCAATTCTGCGCTCAATCATCTCGATGTCCGAGAAAATCAGTTCAAGGTTGATGGTTTCGATATCTCTTGCGGGGTCGATGGTTGCATCCACGTGAACAATGTCATTGTTTTCAAAGCAACGCACCACGTGAACAATTGCATCGACCTCACGGATGTGTGAGAGGAATTTGTTGCCGAGGCCCTCACCTTTTGAAGCACCTCTTACAAGTCCTGCAATGTCAACGAATTCAATGACGGCAGGAGTTGTCTTGACGGGGTTGTACATTTCCGTCAGCTTGTCAAGCCTTTCATCGGGCACGGCAACAACGCCGACGTTGGGCTCAATTGTGCAAAAAGGATAGTTTGCCGACTGTGCGCCTGCGTTTGTGATGGCGTTGAAAAGTGTGCTTTTACCGACATTGGGCAGTCCTACAATACCGAGTTTCATATATTTAAGTCCTTTCGGTTAAAATCTGTTGCACTAATTATATACAAACTTTTGATAAAATACAAGTATTTGATTGCAAAGTGGTATTTTTTAGTGTAAAATTAATTTGAGAAAGTTTGCGGAGGCACGGTATGACACAGTTTTCGAGAAGCGAAATGCTCCTGGGGGCAGAAGCAATTGAAAGATTAAAACAAAGCAGGGTTATCCTTTTCGGTCTGGGCGGAGTCGGCTCTTTTGCTGCCGAAACGCTTGCCCGTGCGGGTGTGGGACACCTGACAATTGTTGACAATGACACCGTGTCGCTGACGAACCTCAACCGTCAGCTTTGTGCGTTACATTCGACAGTCGGTCTGCTCAAAACCGAGGTTGTGGCACAAAGAATAAAAGATATCAACCCCGACTGTGAGGTTGAAATAATCAGCAAGTTTTATCTGCCTGAAATTGCAGATGAATTTTCACTTGAAAGCTATGATTACATTGCCGATGCAATTGATACCGTGACGGCAAAAATAGACCTTGCGGTAAAAGCAAAGGAATACGGAGTGAATATCATTTCATGCATGGGCACGGGCAACAAGCTTGACCCCACACAGCTGCGTGTTGACAAAATCGAAAAAACAAGCGGCTGTCCGCTGTGCCGTGTAATGCGGCGTGAGCTTAAAGTGTGCGGCGTGAGTGCGCTGAAAACCGTCTGGTCGCCCGAAACGCCGATAAAACCCATTAATTGCGCAGAAGAAACTGGCAAACGAGCCACTCCGGGCAGTCTGCCGTTTGTACCGAACACCGCCGGTATTCTGATGGCAAAAGAAATTATTACGGATTTAACGAGGTGATTCCCTTGAAATTCAGAAAAATTACCGCCGCTTTGCTGGCGCTCATAATAATGCTGTCGGGTGCACTTTGCGCCTGTTCAGGTGAAGAAACGCCCGACGTGACAACCGATGAAAGAACCGACGTTGACCCGTCGACACTTTCCGGCTCAACGCTGATGCTGCCCTATTCCCGTACGGATTCGTTCAATCCCTACGAGGCGGAAACAACGCAGAACGTGCAGATAATGTCGCTTCTGCATTACGGTCTTTACAGTGTGAGTGATTCATACGCTGTTACACCCCGACTTGCAAAGGGTGCCAATGTCGGCAAAACAACCGTCAATGTCACAATTTCATCATCCGCCGTGTTTTCTGACGGCAGCGCCGTCACGGCAGACGATGTTGTTGAGTCGTTTAATCTTGCAAAGCAGTCAAAGGCTTATTCCGAAAGGCTTTCGGGCGTAACCTCGGCGGTGAAATCAACTGCAACAACCGTTATGTTCACCCTTTCTCAGCCCGACCCCTACGTGCTTGCTTGCCTTGATTTCCCCGTTGTCAGAATAATTGAGGGCAAAGAGTTTCCGCTGGGTTGCGGCAGATATGTTGCTTCACGCACCGCTGATGATGAAATCTATCTTAATATCAACCCCCAATGCACGGGATTCAAAAGCATCATAACATTCATCAAGCTTGTTTCTGTCAATGAAAACTCGGCAAAGGGCAGTCTTGAAATCGGAAAGCTCAGCTTTGTTTTTGATGACCTGAGCGGCGGCAGCTATACTAACGTCAATGCAAAAAGCACGGGTGCCACGCTCAATAATTTTGTTTATCTCGGCATCAATAAAGACAGTTACGCTCTCAGCGAGCAGACGTTCAGACGTGCCGTTAATCTTATGATTAACCGTAATGAGGTTGTTTTCACTGCGTTTCAGGGCCACGCCGAAATTGCGTATTCCCCCTTTAATCCGCAGTGGTATGAGGTGAAAACGAAAGACCTCACCGTTTTTCAGAATTTGCCCACGGCGCAGAATCTTATTGACGAAAGCGGCAAGGGCTATGACAACGTGCTCAACCTGATTGTCAATAAAGAGAATCCTTTCAAGCTTGAAACGGCACAGGTCATCAAAAAGCAGCTTGAAAGTGCCGGCCTTAAAGTAAAAATTCATGCGGTTGAACTGACCGACTACAAATGGATGATTGAAAACGGCGAATATGATTTATATGTCGGCGAGGTCAGACTTTGCACGAATATGAGTCTTTATCCGTTTTTCGGCGGCTCTCTCGGTTACGGAATCGACACGGCGGGTGTTGCCGCAACGGCTTATTATTCGTTTATGTCAGATGAAATAAACATCGTTGATTTTGTTGATGCATTCAATACGGATGTGCCTTTCATTCCTCTTTGTTACCGAAAGGGAGCGGCACTTTCGACAAATTCGCTTTATTCGGGAAAAACCTTCACCGACTGTGATATTTATGCAAACATCGGCAGTTGGGGATTTACCGGTAAATAATTCTTTGGCGGTGATTTTTTGAAGCTTGATACAAGCGTAAAATTTTTAAAAGGTGTCGGTCAGAAGCGCGCAGAGTTGCTCGGCAAACTCGGCGTGGGCACTGTCGACGACCTTCTGCGCCTGTATCCGCGCACTTATGAGGATTGGAGCACCGCATATTCCGTGCTTGATGCACCCGAAGACGAAAATGTCTGCATCAGGGCGTTTGTGTCAAGGCGTTGCACCGAGCACCGCACGAAAAACGGCACAAAAGTTTATAAAACCGAAATAACCGACGGCGAAGGCATTATGGAGGTCAATTTCTTCAACAACAAGTATGCCGCACAGGGCCTTGTTGAAGATAACGAATATGTTTTTTACGGCAAGGTTTCACGTTACGGTTACCACCGCTCAATGACAAATCCCACTTATGAAATTGCCGCAGGCGGCGGCAGAATCCGTCCGATTTATCCTCAGACAGAGGGACTTAATTCAAAAGCGATTGAAAAACTCGTGCGCACGGCGTTTGAACTTTGCAGTGATGAAATTGAAGAAATCCTGCCGCTTGCATTGCGCGAAAAATACTGTTTGCAGGGCATAAAAAGCGCACTGAGCAACATCCATTTTCCCGAAAACGAAGATATGCTCAGTGAGGCAAAACGCAGGTTTATTTTTGAAGAGCTGTTGCTTTTACAACTCGGACTTTTACGTCTGCGTTCAAGAAACCGTCACGAAACAACCTGCGTTATTGAAAGGGATATGAGTGAAGAGTTTTATTCTCTTTTACCGTTTGAACCGACAAATGCGCAGAAACGCTGTGTCAGACAGGCGATTGAAGACATGAAATCCGGCATGCCGATGAACAGACTTCTGCAGGGCGATGTCGGTTCAGGTAAAACGGCGGTTGCCGCTGCTCTTATTTACTCTGCCGTTGCCGACGGATTGCAGTGTGCGCTGATGGCACCGACAGAGGTGCTTGCGCAACAGCATTATAAAACACTTGCAAAATTCTTTGAAAATACAAAAATTGAAATCTCGCTGCTGACGGGTTCAACGCCTGCGGCGCAGAAGAAAAAAATAAAAGCCGCCCTTGCAGACGGCTCGGTCAATCTTGTTGTCGGCACCCATGCGCTCATTCAGAAAGACGTTGAATTCAGACGTCTCGGCCTTGTCATAACCGATGAGCAGCACCGTTTCGGCGTGGCACAGCGGAGCACACTCGGCTCAAAGGGCGATTATCCGCACGTTCTTGTCATGTCGGCAACACCTATTCCCAGAACACTTGCGCTGATTATTTACGGCGACCTTGACGTCAGTGTGATTGACGAAATGCCGAAGGGCAGACAGAAAATTGACACTTTCAGCGTTACCTCGGATGTGCGTGAAAGAGCTTACGGCTACGTTAAAAAGCATCTTTGCGAGGGCAGACAGGGCTTCGTTATCTGTCCGCTTATTGAAGAGGGCGAAATGGAGCTTGTCGCCGCAACCCGTCTTTACGAAGAACTTGTCGACGGATTTTTCCGTGGATTCACGGTCGGTCTGCTGCACGGCAGAATGAAAGCTGACGAAAAACGTGCCGTCATGGCTGATTTTGCTTCGGGCAAAACACAGCTTCTTATTTCTACAACGGTAATTGAGGTTGGCATTGACGTGCCCAACGCCGTGATTATGGTTGTTGAAAATGCCGAGCGCTTCGGGCTGTCACAGCTTCACCAGCTGAGGGGCAGAATCGGAAGAGGCGAGCACAAATCAACTTGTATTCTTATTTCTGATGCCCAGAATCCCGAAACGGTTGAGCGGCTTAAAATTATGACAAAAACAGCCGACGGCTTTAAAATTGCCGATGAGGATTTGCGCCTGCGGGGTCCCGGTGATTTCTTCGGCTCACGGCAGCACGGCCTGCCCGATTTGAAAATTGCCGATATGCTCAGCGATTCCGCCGTATTGGTTGAAACGCAGGCGGCAGCAAGAGCGCTTACGGAAAACACGCAATATCTGATGAGTGATGAGTGTGCTTCCTTGCGAAAAGCTGTCAACTCAATGTTTTCTTTTGCAGGCAAAGCCGCAGTGAATTAACGTCAAAGCATAAAAATTGCCTGCTGACAGACAGAATATTGCATTAAATATTGACAAGTGGGCAGCAATCAATGTACAATTTTAATAAAGAATAAGATAAATTTCATATAAGGAGTGAGCAAAATGACAAAAAAGCTTTTTCTCGGCGTTGACGGCGGCGGCACAAAAACAACGGCCGTTGTTTTTGACGGTGACGGCAACTTTGTTGCAAAAAGTGTCGGCGAAAGCATCAACTACTATTCAAACGGGCTTGAAACCGCACGCGAAAACATGAAAAAAATCATTGATAGTCTTGCACAAAAAACGGGCACCTCCGTTTTTGAAGCGGCGGTCATCGGTATGTCGGCACTCAACGACCGTGCAAACGATGATGAGCTTTCTGCTTTTGCTGACGGAATAATTGAAGCTGATGCAATTCTCATGGATTCTGACCTTTACATTGCGCTTGAAGCTCTTTGTTGTGACGGTGAGTGCGGCGTTGTTGTCAGCGGCACCGGCTCAATGGTTGTAAGACGCAAGGAAAACGGCGAAATCCGACACTCGGGCGGCTGGGGTCACATCCTCGGCGATGAGGGCAGCGGTTATCAGATTGGTCTTGAAGGTATCAGGAGCGCAATTCGTGCCGTCGAGCGTTACGGCGAAAAAACCGACCTTACCGATGAGGTTCTTTCATACTTTGGCATTGATAACATCTATGACCTGATTGATATTTTTTACACTCAGGGTGTGCCCCGTCAGAAGATTGCCGCTTTTGCAATCAATGTGCGTCTTGCCGCACAGCACGGCGACAAGGTGGCTTATAACATTCTCAAAACTCAGGCGGCGGAGCTTGCCAAAACCGCTTACAGCCAGTTCAGAAAGCTTTCCAACGGTGCAAAAATCGGCCTTTGGGGCGGAATGTTTGAAAATTGTGAGCTGTACAGGTATATGTTTGATTCCGCTCTTACAGAAAATAAACCGCTTGATGTAAAGTTGCTTGACTTTACGCCTGAGGTGGGCGCGGTAATTTCCGCTTACAAGCTGAAATCCAACAATATCAGCGATATTGTAATTGAAAAATTAAGAAATACATACGAATAAGCTGTTTTTTGTAAAGCAAAAGCACTTTACAAAACGTTCAAAAGAAAGGAATAAACTCAAATGAAAACTGCTGTTGTTCTGTGCGCAGGTGCGGGCACAAAGGTCTGGCCTTACAATAAAATCCGCAACAAGGTAATGATTCCCGTTTCAAACATTCCGATTGTTGCACACTCCGTCAACTCCCTGACTGAAATGGGTTTTGAAAAAATCATTATCGTCGGCGGATCTTTTGCAGAGGAAATCAGAAATTATTTCCGTGACTTTAAAAATGTCGAAATTATTGTTGACGGCGCACCCAAGGGCACCGCTTTTTCGCTGCTTAAAGCACGTGAGGCGGTCGGCAACGAAAATTTCCTTGCCCTCTACGGCGACACAATTGTTGACACGGCAGACCTTCAGAAGCTTGTCAGCTCATTTGAAGCAACGGGCGAGGCAACGGCACTGGTTGATGAAATCCGATTTGATAAAGCCCACGACCACGTCGGTTGTCTGCTTGACGACGACGGCGAAATCGACGGAATTTTCGGCCACAGTCACGAGTCAACACATTTCTTCGCAGGTTTTGCTTTTTCACCCGATGTGTTTGAACTGCTTGCGGCAAATTCGGGTCGCTTCACCGAGGTTGAGGTTGGAATGATGCCTCACATCGAGGGCTATATTGAAATGACTGTCAGCGATATGCTCAAAGCGGGGAAAAAAGTCAATATCGTTAACGCTGACAGCAGAGTGTTTGACATTGACAAACCCTGGCACATTGTTGACGCCTCTGTTGAAATAAACAAAAAGCGTTGCAGGGCGCTCACGAAAAACGAAATCGGTGAGGGCACGGTCATTGACCCGACAGCCAGCATCGGCGGATTCATCAAAACGGGCAAAAACTGTATTATCGGTAAAAACGTCATTATCGAAGGTAATATCATTATCGGTGACAATACGAAAATTCTCAACGGTGCAATTGTTCAGGGTGGCGTTGTAATCGGTTCGCTTTGCAGCGTGCGCAACGCATGCTTTGTGGCGGAGGGTTCAACAATCGGTGACGAATGCATTGTAAGTCACGCAGCAGAGCTTGAGGGTGTAATTTTCAAGCGTGTTTACCTTTATCATTATATGGAGTTTTACGGTGTTATCGGCGAAAACACCGACCTTGGCGCCGCAACCGTCTGCGGTACACTTCGTTTTGACAGCTTCCCGTCAATTCAGCATTGCAAGGGCAGACGGGAATTCCCCCAAAATTATTCCGACTGCACCTTCCTCGGTGACTACTGCCGCACGGGCGTCAACACAATTTTTATGCCCGGCGTAAAGGTCGGCGCATACAGTGTTGTCGGCGCAGGAGTCATTCTTAATCAGGACGTGCCCGACAATACACTCATTTACACAAAGCAGGAGCTTGTTCAGAAACCCTGGTCAAGCGATGTTTACGGCTGGTAAGATTTGATTTATCGCGGCGGATTTCCGAAATCTGCCGCGATTACTGTTCATATATCACCCGCACTCGGTCGGCGTGATTGGTTTTCAGCTCCGGATTTATACGGGTTTATTATTTATTATTATCTGTTGCTCTGTAAGATAATGCCGATAAAACGGCGTTGTAATAAATTCGTACAAAAATAAATAAAATATGGTATTGACATGAACGATAGCTTATGTTAAAATATCTTGCGTTCCGGATTTTGCGGGTGTAGTTCAATGGTAGAATCCCAGCCTTCCAAGCTGGTTGTGTGGGTTCGATTCCCATCACCCGCTCCATAGTAAATATGCGCTTGTAGCTCAGCCGGATAGAGCAACTGCCTTCTAAGCAGTGGGTCGGGGGTTCGAGTCCCTCCAAGCGCGCCAGCTTTCTCAACGTAAAGCGTTTATGGTGGATGTAGCTCAGTTGGTTAGAGTGCCAGGTTGTGGCCCTGGAGGTCGTGGGTTCGACTCCCATCATCCACCCCATTAAAAACTGTACGCAAAGCTTAACGCTTTGCGTATTTTGATATTGGGGTGTAGCCAAGGGGTAAGGCACGGGACTTTGACTCCCGCATCCGCTGGTTCAAATCCAGCCATCCCAGCCAAAAATGAAACCTCTTTTGTCTTTCGGGGCAACAGAGGTTTTTCTTATATCCCTGTTTTACATTCTGTTGAAAAACACACGGTTTTGTGATATGATCAGCTGGAAAATAAGAATTGAGAGGGTCAGAATGTGTTGAAGATCATTCTGTTTGATGTTGACAATACACTGCTGAGCTTTGATGAGTACGTTAAAGAATCCATGAAAAGCGGGTTTGAAAAATTTGCAATCGGTGCGTATGAAGAAGAGATGTTCAGCGTATTTAATCAGGTAAATGCAGGTTTATGGCAGAAAATTGAAAAAGGTGAAACAGATTTTGCACAATTGCAGAAAAACCGTTGGAATATGATTTTTAAACGTTTGGGGATAACGGCTGACGGAGAGGCTTTTGAAAAATATTTCGGAGAGTGTTTGTTTAAAAGCGCAATTCCGGTAAAAGGCGCAACAGAGCTGTTAAAATATCTTCACGGCAAATATATTCTTTGCGTTGCCAGCAACGGTCCGTATCAGCAACAAGTGAACAGACTTAAACTGGGTGGAATGTTGCATTATTTTTTTGATTTGTTCATCTCCGAAGAAATCGGTAGCTCAAAGCCTTCAGAAACGTTTTTTAACACCTGTACAGACCGTTTGAATTTTAAATTAAAACAAAAAATTCATCCTCGTGAGATTATGATAATCGGAGATTCCCTTTCATCCGATATAGCGGGAGGAATTCGTTTCGGAATGCAGACGTGTTTGTATAATCCTGACAAAAAAATAATTGAGGGTGAAATGAAGCCGGATTATCAGGTGACTTCTTTGGCGGAAATAAAAAATATCCTCTGATAAAGATAATTTTTCGCTTGTCGGGCAGAACTCCCATAATTCTTTTTACACAAGTATATACAAATAAGAAAAATCCCCGTACTGCAAAAATGCGGTACGGGGTGATTGATTTTTACTGCTTTTTTTCAGCTTCTTTCTTTGCGGCTTCGTTTGTGTTCATCGAATTTCTGTAAACAACAAAACGGCAGAAAAGGAATTCGGTAATAAGGTTTGCCGCCATCGAAACTGCCAACACAAGGTATTCATTCCAACCGAGCTCGGCAAGATAATTACCGCCGATTGTTGAAAGCGGAGTGAAAGCGCAGTAATAAAGCGCAACTTTAAGCATTGCCACGGGCACGTTTGCGGCGGATTTGAATGTGAAACGGCGGTTGACGGTAAAATTGAAAAGAACCGAAAGAATAAGTGCGGTCAGATAGCACGGCCAGTAGGGCAGCTTTGCCACCTCGTTGAGAAGAGTGAATGAAACCGTCTGAATTATACCTGCCGAAGCGGAAAACAGAGCAAATTTGATTGCCTGAATAATGTTTTGCTTTTTTGTCAGTTTCTTGTCACCTTGCATTGTTTTCAATCTCCTTTATTATACTGTCTGCCTTTTCAGCAAATCCGTCATAAAAAGCCTTGCCGAAAGCACCTGTGTAATCGGGATTCCACGGCTTGTTTTTGCCGCAGAAGTGAATGACAATGGCATTTTTTCTGATTTCATCAAACGAAACCTTTTTTGCGCAGGTGATAACGCTGTTTGTCAGCTTGAAATATCTCTCGTCAAGGTTGAAACGTAAGGGGTCGATGTAAAGTGTTTTTTTGCAGTACATCGCATTGAGAATATCCTGATCAAACAAGAACAGACGTGAACGGTTGCGCTTTACAAAATCGTAAACTTTGTTTTCATCGAAATCGCGTCGCATAAAGTCAAGATTAAAAAGAATAACGCCCGAGTTTATGTACAACGCCTTGCTTGTCATATTAAGTCTTATGCGGTTAAAAATCTGCATCGGCAAAAACATGTGCGAGCAGGCGGCGAAGCAGTAGCCGTCAAGATTCAGGTCGTAAAGGTCGCGGATGTTGCCGTTGATAACAATGTCCGGGTCAAGATAAAGCACCCTGTCAACACTTTCGGGCAGAAGGGTTGCGGCAAAAATGCGGTAACACGCTTCTTTGGGCCAACGCTCATTGCTCGGGAAAGCGGAAAACCTGTCTTTCTTAACGGGCACGTCAATGATATTTATTTTGCCGGTTTTTTTTGCAAAGGTGCGCAGGGCAGCAATGTCGTCGGCGTCAAGCGATGAATGAGCAACGTAAACGTCAAAATCCTCATCGGGATTACTCTGACCGAGGGAGCACAGCAGCACACGCATAATATTGACATAAGTTTTGTTTAAAGTGAGTAGAATATTAACCACACTGCCACCTCCGTTTACTCAGCTTTTTTTCTTCTGAATATAAAAAGTTTGCTGAAAACATAATTGAGAATAACAATAATCATCTGCACGGCGATTTTTGCCGCCATTTCGTTGATGCTGAGAAGGCTGACCGTAACAAACATAAAAACAAGCTCAACGCCCAGTGAAAACAGCCTTGCCGAGAAAAATGCGGCAAGCTCTTTTATTGCCACGGAAGGTTTCCAGCTTTTTGACTCAAAAACAAAAAGCTTGTTTGTGAAAAAAGCAAACAGCACCGAGCAAACCCACGAAAGCAGAGTTGCGTCAATGTAATTTGAGTCTTTTCCAAGCAGGGAAAGTACGCTCTGCCAGCCGGCACCGTCAACGGCTTTGCTGAGCAGCCCCGACCACCCGATTGCGGAAAAGAGCGTTTTGAAAGCCCAGAAGCTGACAACACTGACAACTGTTGTGAGCGCGCCGAAAACGACGTAAAGAATAATTTCTTTTGTGAGCAGTTTGTCGGCGATACGGCCGGGAAAAGATTCTTTTTTGAAGATTTTAAAAACGAGGGCTCTCAGTTTATCAATCATAACAAATTATTTATCCTTTTATTTTTCATACATTATTTTAAAGGCAAACGGCACTCCGTGTCAAGGGAAACGCTGACATTTGTATTGTACATCTTTTTTACGTAAAATTCAACAATGTCACAAACTCGAAACAAAAGCTTTACACTTTTGAAAGAAACGGATAAAAATATTGACTTGATTTTATTTTATAAATAAGTTATTCTATATGTACACACTAAAATTATGTGGGGAGAAACTTTGTTATGAAAAAAAGTATTATTGCAATCCTTCTGGTATTTTCTTTACTGCTTGGATTTGCAGCATGTAAAAAAGTCGGCGACGACCAGACAATTGAAAAAGTCACCGGATTTGAAGATGAAGACGGATTCTTTTATGCAGTCGATTCACAGACAAATGCAAACGGTGAAACAGAATATTTCATTGAGTCAGACGGCACAACCAAAGTTATAGAAACTGAGGTTGACTCTGACGGCAATACAAAGTACTTTGTTACAGACGAAAACGGCAATAAAAAGCCCGTTTCAATGGCGGAAAAAACAACTGTTGTTGACAAGACTGTTCCTACAACCCTTACACCCGACCAGGAAAAAATCAATGATATGATGGAAGAACTCGAAAAGAATCCCGATGCATATCTTGAAACGAATGTTGAAACAGTCACAATGCCGATTTCCGACGAGCTTATTCCTACCGAAAACATTACAGAGGTTGAGGTTGAGATAGGCAACGACGGCAAACCCGAAAACTCGCAGATTATTGACAATTACATCAATCTGATGAAATCGGGAAAATACAGCATCAAGGCAACCGTTACAATGAATTCGGCAGGCACAGCCGCAACAATGCCCCTTGAAATTACAATTGACGGTAACCGCTTTTATCTTGAAACCCTTGCTCCCGTTGATGGCGTCAACGGCAAGAGCATCCGCCTTGCAATGC
The DNA here is from genome assembly GCA_045595825.1 of Acutalibacteraceae bacterium. GTDB lineage: Bacteria > Bacillota > Clostridia > Oscillospirales > Acutalibacteraceae > CAG-177. The sequence continues at coordinate 2,245 of JAZOBD010000063.1, read as the reverse complement.
TGTGCACGGGCGAAAAGGTTTATATGATTATTCCCAGCATGAAGTCATACATGGAAGCCGACGCAAGCATTTTCCAAGACATGATTCCCGAGCAGACAACCGACAACAGCCAGATGGATTATGTAAGAACCTATAACGTTAAGATTGACGGCAAGAATTACACTGTTGAGGAATATATTTCTGAGGATAAGACAACTACCGTCAAGTATTACATTTATAATAACACCCTTAAAAGAATTGAGGTCATCAACGGACCCGACAGTATTCTTTATGATATTGCAGAGCTCAGCGGAAACGTCAACACTTCAAAATTCAAACTGCCCGCAGGCTATATGGATTTGTCCGCTGTTCTTACAGATGGCAGCTACAACTGGCCTGTTAAATAACGGAAGTAAGGCGATAAAATGAAAAAACCCGCCCTTATTACAGGTGCATCGGGCTTTATCGGCGCCGCCTGCGCGCGCGAGCTTGCCAAAGAAGGCTTTGACATTGCGCTCAACTATTGCCGCTCCCGCGACAGTGCCTTACGGCTATGTAAAGAGCTTGAAGCGCTCGGCGCAAAGGCTGAGTGTTTTGGTTGCGATGTATCCGACCCTGAAAAAGTAAATGAAATGTTCAAAAACGCCACCGAAAATTTCGGCGGCGTTTCTGTGCTTGTCAACAACGCAGGCATTTCTCAGCAAAAGCTTTTCACCGACATCACAGACGAAGATTTTGAGCGGATGATGGCTGTCAATGTGCGTGGCGTATTCAACTGTTGCCGTGCCGCCCTGCCGTTTATGATTAACCGTAAAGAGGGTAAAATTATAAACATTTCATCAATGTGGGGTATCAGCGGTGCATCTTGTGAGGTGCATTATTCTGCCGCAAAGGCGGCTGTCATCGGGCTTACAAAAGCGCTTGCGCGTGAGGTTGCCCCGTCCGGGATTCAGGTCAACTGTGTTGCCCCCGGTGTTATTGACACACCTATGAATTCATCTTTTTCACCCGAAACGCTTGCCGCACTGAAAGAAGAAACACCCATGATGCGCCTTGGCACACCCGAGGAGGTGGCAAAGGCTGTGGCGTTTTTTGCCTCTGAAGCATCGTCGTTTGTCACGGCACAGGTGCTGGGTGTTGACGGTGGATTTATCTGATAAATTGTAAAAAGCAGCTTTCTGTTTGTACCGTTTTGGCACTTTGCTAAAAATATGCGGTCTTTTTTGTCAGCTTTTATATTGATTTTCTATTTTTAATGTGTTAGAATTAATTGAGTAATTATAAATTTCGCTTCAGAATACTTTGTATGGAGGAATACACATGGCAAATTGTCCGAAATGCGGTTATAAACTTCGCTTGATTGATTGGCGTCCCACTTGCCCCAAGTGCGGCGTAAACCTTGTTTATTATGGAATGGAAGAAACTCTTCTCAACGACGCCGACAAGGCTGAAACAGAGCATGCCCGTTTTCAGAAGAGAATTGACAGACTCAAAGCTTCTTTCATCGGCTCAAAGCTCACAATCGCCAGAATCGTTCTTTCGATTCTGCCCATTGCCGCTCTGATGCTTCCGCTTGCAAGTGTTACATACAGCGGTCCGTTCATTGAGCAGACTACAACAAACGTCAATGCGATTGAAATTTACAATCTTGTTTCATCGCTCGATTTTGATGCACTCTTCACCATGATCGGTTCATCGCTTCTCGGCACAAGCTTTATCGGCTATGCAGGCTCACTTGTTTGCGTTTTGCTTTCACTTGTGTTTGTTATCGTCAGCCTCCTTATGCTCACAATCGCATGCGGACGCAGAGGCAACTCAAGAAACATCACTCTCAATTCAATTGCAATCATTCTTGCAGTTGCATCGATTGTTTTCTTCAACTTGTTCTCAAGCAACATCTCCGCTGTATTCCCCGAGTTCATCAGCGGTTCAATCGGATTTGGTATTTTTGCTTATATCGCAGCTCTCGTTGCTCTCCTTGTTATCAACATCGTTATCGCAAAGAAGGGCATTGATGTTAAGTATAAGCAGTGCTATGTCGGCGGCATCCCCGCAGAGGAATATTTTGAGCTTGTTGAAAAAGGCACAGATAAAGCGGTTATCCGTGAAATGATGGCCAAAGCTCTCGATGAAAAGAAGGCTGAAGAAGAAGCCAAGGAAGAAGCTAAAGCTAAAGCTTAATCTGAATCATAAACAAAACCCTATGTTTTCATTGCGAAAACATAGGGTTTATTTTTAATAATAAACTTCTTCATCGGGAGATTCA
>JAZOBD010000062.1:0-39044 GCA_045595825.1 Acutalibacteraceae bacterium | reverse complement strand
ATCAAAGTTTTCAGCTTTGAACTGACCGACAAAATCGTTATATTTAAAATCCGCACCGTATGTCTTCTGATGATAGTCATAATAATCGCGGTCATTTTTGCTTCTTTCAAGAATTTCATCACAATGATAGCCGTACCACTCAGCATATTTACCCTTAGGGGCATAGGCAGGCACGCTGTAAAGTCCCCAATGGATGAAAATACCGAACTTTGCATCCTCAAACCAGGCAGGAACGGGTCTTTGATTGAGTGATTCCCAATTGTTTTCGTACTTCATTTCAAATCTCCTTTACAAGATGTCGGTTTAATTATACGATAAAACACGGTGACGGTCAAGGGTGAAGAAAAGAAAAACCTCCCTCGAAATTGCTTTCGGGGAGGTCGGAAAAACAATTATTTACCGAAATTTATCTGTGCCTCGGCTGCAAGGTTGATATCCTCTTCGTTACCGCTTGCAACCGTGCTTGACATCAGTCTGCGGCGCTCAATAAGCTCGGCATACATAACCTCTTTCTTTTTATTGTCGAGGTCGTAGAAAAGCATGGGAATAATACCGAGTGAGCCTGTAATTGTGGGAATAATGGTGAACATTGCAAAGAGATAAAATTTAACACGGTCGGTCTGTTCGGTGCCGACACGGAAGGCGTCTGCTTCATAACCAATCATCTTTTTAAGTGCCGTGGTGACAACGCCGCTGACGCTTGTTGCAACCTTTGCGGCAAGACCCTTTGCAACAGAGGTCATGGCCTCTGTGCGGTAGCCGTTTTTCCACTCACAGTAGTCCATTGCTTCGTTATAAAGCTCTGTGCCGATAACGGATTTAAGTCCGTAGAACATTGTCCAGATGATTTCCCAGAGTGCCATTGCAATGCCCATGGGAACAACCTTCTGATACATACCGCCCGAGAAATCCTTCTTCATGCCGATGCAGCCGAAAAGGAAAACGGGAATAAACAGCAGGTTACCGATTTCTTTTGAAAGTATGTAAAGCAAGCGGCTGGAAAATCTTCTTCTCATCCAGGGCACCCACGAATAGCTGAGGGGACTGATCGGTGCCGAGGGAATGCCGGCGACAAGAGTCATTGATGCAAAGTGAAGAACGTCGGTGTAATAGTCAGACTTACTGCCGCTGATTGCAAAGCCGCTTAAAAAGTCCGAAAGTGTTATAAGAAGCATCGGTTTATTGTTTATAATCGACTTTACCGACATAATCAGGCTGGGTGATTTGATTGACTGCATAACTCTTTCTTTTGACTTTGAGAAGAACCAGAAAGACGCACCGCTTGAAACGAGTGTTGTGAAAACGCCCATGCCTACAAACAATCCCGTGTAAACCGACGAAAGCTTTGACGGGTCATTGATATACATACCGCGGACAACATCAATGAGAATTGTAAGAATCTGCTCAGGCAGTTTTTCACCGAAGGTGCCCGAAGCAAAGTTTGCAATAGTTATAAGTCGCGTTCTGTCATTCGGGTGCGGCGTTATGGTGGACATAAGTCCGGTTCTGGCAATGCCCTGAAAAGTACCGATACCTTCACGGATTATTGTCAGTGAAAGGTAAAAGATGAATTTCATAATATCCATCTCACCCGTACCGGCAAAAAGATTAGGCATAAACCAATAAAGCAAAGTAAGAATACAACCGGGAATTGCAAGGAAGAGAAGATAGGGTCTGAATTTACCCCAACGTGTACGCGTTTTGTCAACAATCGCACCGAAGAAGATATCGTTGAAAATATCCCAGATGCTGTTTACGGTGTTGACAATTGTCTGCAAACCGAGGTCTATTCCGACAATACTCGTAATAAATCGGCCGGAATAAGTGTTGATGTTGAAGCTCTGAGCCGCATCCCAAAGCACAAAACCGAAAGTTTCTTTTGAGCCTACATAACGGCGGTCCTGAAACTTTTTGACAGCGGCATCTTCTTCGTGCTCATCTGCACGCAAACGTTCAAAAACCTCTGCGCTTGACTGAACATCTTTATTTGCCATGGCTCACACTCCTTTACAAAGATTGTGACTTTCTGATTATATAATAATCTATATTTCTTTTTTATTCAAGAGCAAAATAAAAAAAAACGTGTAATCATCAGAGTTTAAGACCGTAAGCAACCGTTGTGCCTACCGTTTCAAGCTCAGTAAAACCGAATTTACGATAAAAACCCCTGCCCTTTTCATTGCCGCTCCACACAGTGAGCATAACTCCGCTGATGCCTTTACTTTTAAGATGGTCACAAAGTGCGCTTGTCATTTTGCCGCCAAGACCCATCCGCTGATATTCGGGCAAAACGTCAATGTGCAGGTGTGCAGGATACTCGTCTTTATATCTTTCCTGAGGGTCAATGGATTCAAGTGCGGATTTGCGACGGACATATTCATATTTTTTAAAACGCGGCAGATATTCGCTGACAAAAATTTCTTTGAAGCGGTCAAAACTTTCAGCACAGATAATATAACCGACCGCTTTGTCGTTTTCATCAACGGCAACAAAACAGTTTTTCCCTTCCTGCTCAATGTAATAGTCACAATAAGTGGTCAGAATAAATCTTCTGCCGCACTTTGTCATGTTGCAGGGACCGTCGCTGTTAAGGCAGATATAACGCACGTCATCAAAGTCTTTTTCCTGATAAGGTCTGATTCTCATAATTTTCTCCAAACACTTTTTATAATAAAAGATTAACATTTATTCACGCAAAAATCAAGAAATAAAACAAGGAATAATGTTGTAAATTTTCTCAAAAAGGTTTATGATTTATATGTGTTAAAATAAGCTGTTTACGGAGGTATTAAAAAATGGCAATTGTTCGTTTTCTGCGTATTCCCGATTTTGTAAGAGGTCTCATCTCTGCACTGCTTTCGCTGATTATAATTCTCATGCCCGCTTCGCTTTTCACTACGAAAGAGGCTTCGAGTGAATTTATGCTGAGCGGTGATGAAAAATTCGCATGCAGTGCCGGCAAGGCGTGGACTGTCGGCTTTGCGCAAACCGTACTTACTCCCGAAGACGTAACCGCCGACACCTACTACATTGCCGGCTACAACGTCAACAATCCTGCAAAAGACGTGCTTGACGATATGTTTGCAAAAGCCGTTTATATTGACGATAACACCGGCAGAGGCGGAGTTATTATCTGCGCCATCGACTGTGTGGGAATCAGCCGTGCCGACATCAATGAAATCAGACAGAGAGTTATTGAGAGCGGAAAGATACCGGGTCTCAAATCAATAAACATCTGCGCCACACACACCCACTCGGCTGTTGACACTCAGGGACTCTGGGGTTACGACTTTTATGCCGACGGAAAAAATGAAGCTTTTATGGCTCGCCTGAAAGACAGAGTTGCACAGGCAATCATCGCCGCCTATGAAGCAAAGGAAAACGGTTCCCTTTATTTTGGAACAGCAGAAGCAGTAGGTATGCAGGCAGACACAAGAACGCCCATTGATTACGATTCAACCGTCACAAGCATCCGCTTTTCACCCGCAAACGGCGGCAACGACACTTACATTGTCAATTTTGCGTGCCACGCTGAAATGCTCGGAAGCAAAACGACGGTTGTCAGCGCTGATTTTCCTGCCTATATGACAGCACAAATAAAAGATAAAACCGGCGGAGCCAACGTTGTTTTCATTAACGGTGCCATCGGCGGACTTATCACGGGTGACGAAATTGACAACATTCTCAAAAGCCCTGATTTTGACTGCCTTGCACACACTAAGGAATACGGTAAAGAGGTTGCCGACCTTGTTCTCAGCATAAAAAACGAAAGCGAGCTTGTACCGCTCATTAACATTAAAACGCAGGCTGTCAGCGTTACCTGCACCAACACGGCACTCCTGCTTGCACGCTTTATCGGAGTGCTTAACAACGATATTGAAAAAACGGGATTCACGGATGTTGCAATTGTCAGCGAAGTTTCTTATATGGAACTCGGCAACAAGCAAATCGGACTCTTTATGATACCCGGTGAGCTTTCACCTGAGCTTGAGAGCGGCAATTTCCTTTCTGCCGACGAAGCGGCAAACGGCTTGGATGCCGATTACAAAGTTCTGTCAGAAATGTCGGATTGCAGTCACACGTTTGTTGTCGGTCTTTGCAACGATGAAATAGGCTACATAATACCTGACAACGATTTTCTGCTGCACGAATGGTTCCCCTATTTCAACATTCCCGTTGACGAAAACGGCAGAAAGCATTACGAAGAAACAAATTCCGTCGGTCCCGAAACCGCAGGAATACTGCTTGAAGCAATGGATGAGCTTATTCTTTCGGTAAAATAAAAAAATCAGAGGTTTAAAATGAGCAAATTTTTGAAAGACTGCGTTGATTTCATCGCAACGCAACCGTTTGATATTATCAGGATTTCTGAAATTCACAACGGCGGCGAAGTAGAGACAATTGAATGTACCCCCGCCAATACCTGCCAGAACGTTTACTCAGTTGCAAAAACCTTCACAATGACTGCTATCGGCTTGCTGTATGACAAAGGGCTCATCACACTTGATGAAAAAATCTGCGACATTCTTGCAGACGAACTGCCCGAAAAAATTGATGAGCGATGGAAAACGTGCACGGTTGAAATGGCTTTGCTTCACCGTCTTGGATTGCCGGGCGGATTTCTTGACATTGATACAACAAAATCATCTGAGTTTACCGGCGATTATCTTGAATATCTGTTCACTTATCCCCTTGCCTACACGCCCGACACCGATTGTCGCTATTCAGACGGCGCTTATTATCTGCTTTCCTGCATTGTCGAAAAGAAATGCGGAAAATCAACAGACAATTTTCTTTGGCAGGAATTACTCCGCAAGCTCGATTTTCAGGAATTCGCATGGAGTCACTGCCCGAAGGGTCACGCAATGGGCGCAACCGGTCTTTATATTCACAGCTCAGACATGGCAAAGCTCGGTCTGATTTATCTTTCAGGCGGAATGTACCGAGGCGAACGTGTTATTTCGGAAGAATGGGTAAAAACTGCTGTTTCCAAAGGCTACGCCTTTGACAAAGACGAAAACGGCAATATTTATTACAAGGGCGGAATGTACGGACAAAAGCTGATTATAGCTCCTCACCAGAACAGGGTTGTTGCGCTTGAAGCCCACGGCGCAAACAGCGAAATTGTTGCAAACTGGGTAAAAGAATACAAAGATTAAAAAATCCGCATATCGGAGATTTTTCCGATATGCGGACACTTTTTATATGCTGATTGAAACAACGTCGGGATTGTTTTCGATGAGCAGGAAAATATCGTTCATACTCATACTGCGTGATTTTTTGATGACAATATCAAGCGTGACGGTGTTATCGGCATTTTTTTCCATTTTGCACGATTCAATGTGAATATTTTTTGCATCAAGCAAGGCCTTGAATTCATTGATAACCGTTGCAGAGTTTATGAGGGTGACAGCAAACTCATTGGAAGTATTTTCAAGCATTTTGAAATATCTGTGCAGAACAAGCTGAAAAACAATCATAAAAGCAGTTGCAACAAGACCGACCGTGTACATACCCGCACCGATTGCAAGCCCCACACTTGCCGTTGTCCAGATACCTGCGGCAGTTGTAAGACCCTTGATAGAAATATCTTTAACAAAAATTACGCCTGCACCGATGAAGCTGACGCCCGTAATTACGTTGGAAGCAATTCGTGAAGCATCTGCCCTGAGACTCTCAAATTCAAGCAGATCGAAAAAGCCGTATTTTGAAACAAGCATCGCAAGCGCCGCACCGAGGGCAACAATCATATGGGTTCTGATACCTGCATCTTTCTGACGGCGGCTTCTTTCAAGGCCGATTAGCGAACCGCACAGCGCCGCAATAAACAAACGTCCGATCATAAACGCATTTGAAATAAGCTCCTGCGCAACCTCATCAAAAATCATATCAAAAAAATCTCCCATAAACGCCCTCTCGAAACAAAAAATATTTTTTCTATTTTAGCATCAGAGCCGTTCTTTGTCAACTTGCTCTGTTACTTTCTTTGTGTACGTCTGACTGCGTAAGCAGCTGCGCCGATGACTGCCGCCGCACCCAGGGCAATACCTGCTTTTGCAAGCACGGGTTTAACTGCATCAACAGAGCTCGGCGCATAAGAATAAAGAATACCTTTGACGGGTGCTCTCATATGATTGCCGAAAATATCACGGAACGTGACAAGACGGGTTTCATAATTACCGCTTTCATCAATTTCAAAAACCCGAACTGCTCTGTCAAGACCGGGGCCGTAAATGTTAAAGCCGCAACCGGGTGTGTAACCGAGGTCAATACCTTTTAAATTGCCGCGGAAAGAATTTATGTGGTCGTGACCGAAATAGGCGGCAACAACGTTACCCATTGACAGCCAGGAATCAAACTGGCCGTTGCTTTGTGCTGCACAGGCGATGTTTTCTTTCATATAGCCGCCGTCGGCTTTCAATTCATCGCTGAGAATATAATATGTATCCCTGTGAGAAATATTACCCTGAATTGCACCTTTAGTACCCTTGGGCACGGGCGTGAGAAGGTCATACATTTCGTAAACGGGAATGTGTTTAAAAATCATTGTCGGCACTGCTTTGCCGCTTTCTGCGTTGAGCTTTTCGCAGACGTTTTCCGTCCACTCAATCTGCTCCTTTGAACCGCCCGTGTAATTACCGAGGCTGCCGCTTTCAGGGGTATCGAGCACAACAACGTTAAATGCCGCTTTATCTCCCGAATAAACGGGCAGGCAAAGATTTGCACCGTCGAGAGATTCATAGGCACTCTTATTGATACAGTTTCTGAAAGAATTGTAGATTTCAAGCTGTCCGGCTTTGTCAACACCGCACTGTGTGTCGTGATTACCGAAAGTGACGGCAAAAGGTACACCGAGCTTGTCAACGGGTTTTACCAGGTTTGTAATTGCGGTTGTCACGTTTTCTTTTGCATCACCGAATTTGAAATTAACGCCGTATCCTTTAAGCTGGTCGCCCGTAAAAACAACAAGGTCGGGATTTTCACGCTCAACAGCGGCGGTTATGAGAGCCACCGTATCGGGCGAAGTTTTCTGTGTATCCTGCGTGTCGGCAATCTGAATAATCTTGAATTTGCCGTTATTGAATTTCAACATAATATCACCTTTATTTATTGTATCACAAAATATGAAAAATCACAATATTTTTTATCGGGCATAAAATACAGTAAAAACGTAACACGGTGATTTTATGCTTTCAGATTTTTCTGCTTGGTCTTATCCTTTGCAGGCTTTTGCGGCAACCTGCTTCACCTGGTGCGTAACGGCACTTGGTGCGGCGGTTGTTATTTTCTTTAAAAAAGTGAATAAGAACATTCTCAATGCAATGTTGGGATTTGCCGCAGGTGTAATGACAGCGGCATCATTCTGGTCACTTCTCTCCCCTGCCGCCGCAATGTGCAACACTCTCGGCATCGGTGCATGGCAAACAGTTGTTTCGGGTTTTTTATGCGGCGGACTTGCACTTTTTGCCTGCGACAAAATTTTTATGAACAAACGCATTTTTTTTGGAATAAATGAAAAAGCACGCCGCAGTTTAATGCTGATTTTATCAATAACACTTCACAACATACCTGAGGGTCTTGCTGTCGGCGTTGCTTTCGGGTCACTGGCTTACGGCCTTGACGGAGCAACTTTTGCTTCCGCCTGCCTGCTGGCATTCGGAATAGGTCTTCAGAATTTCCCTGAGGGTGCGGCAGTAAGCGTGCCGTTGCGCCGTGAGGGAATGTCACGCCCGAAAGCGTTTTTTTACGGTCAGCTGAGTGCGGTTGTTGAACCGATTGCAGGTTTTCTCGGTGCAGTTGCGGTTTTATATGCGCGGCTTTTTCTGCCGTTTATGCTTGCTTTTGCGGCAGGCGCAATGATATACGTTGTTTTTCAGGAGCTGGTACCTGAAAGCCGCAGCGACGAAAAAAACAATTTAACGGCACTTTTTACACTGATTGGTTTTTCGGTAATGATGCTTCTCGATATGGCACTGGGATAAAAAGAGAGGACTGCAAACGCAGTCCTCAACTTTTTAATTTTCGGGAATTCCTTCAAGGAAGTCTGTTTCGGCGACAAAGCCTTCAGAATCAATGCGGAAGGTTTTGATTTCAAATCCGCCGAAATCAGCATAAAATGCGGCGTCAAAAATGTCGCACTTAATCATCGCACGCTGTTCTTTGCCGTTGGTTTCGTGACAACGGATAATAAGGTCACCTGAATCGTCTTCACAGAATTTAAACGCTGTTACGTTTACACTTTCCGCATCAACGGTCAGCCAGCTCTTTTTAAGCGGCAAATCACCTTTATGGTAGCCTGACGGCACCGTGACGGGACGGCAGTTGAAGAGAGCTGCTTTGCGGACAATGTCTGTTTTTTCTGCCTCGCCCGTGTGGGGCGCAACCGCATATTCAAAGAAATTAATGCCCTCATCCGTGTAATCAAAACGGGCATCGGGACGGTATGAATAGTGGTCGGCAAAAATTGAATTGCGAAGCAACGTGATATTAAGAGTATTTCCGGGGCAAGAGAACGAATACTTGGAATCACTCATAACACTTACACCCCTGCGTACACCGTCAGCTGCGGTAACCGTGACGTCAGCCCAGTTCTGAGCAGGCTCTTCTTCACCGTTGCAGAGTCGCTTGATAATACCGGCAGGGATTTCATAGGTCGAAATTGCATCCGTACCGTCAACCTCAAACGGCATTTTGAGAATTGTAAGCGGTTCGCCCCAGTTTGCCTTACATTTTGAACGCAGAACGTCGCTGTCGCTTGCAAGAATGAAATCCTGCGTAAGAACGGATTTATTGTACTCATGCACCGTGCGCACAACTGCTCTGAGAGGTCCGTTTTCGATAAGTCTGATGCTTGTCAGCTTCATTGTATCAACAACGGTATCAAACTTGAAAATATTGTGTGCCCAGGTGTCGGGTTTTGTGTTGTCAACAATTGTAGGTACGGCAAAGTTTTTGCCTGCATATTCGGCACCGTCAACCTTTGTGACAAAGCTGTCAATACCGCCCGTTTCCTTATTAAAAACCACCTTGAGTTTTGAGTTTTCGACAGTCATTGTGTCTTCGCACGCAATGACATCGCTTTCCATTCTGATTTCGTCCTCATCGTACTCATCAAAATCAATGTGTTCGAGCCAGTAAACGGCATAACCCATTGCAGGAACTTTTGCAAGGAACACTGTGTCGGAATGAGTATCATTTGTACGGGAAGAACGTACATTCTGGAACAGAACTGTATTGCCGTCGCTGTCTTTTACACCTGCCGAGGGGTGATATGTTCTGACGGGAGTTTCAATATCCCAGGAAAGCGGGTTAAAAACAACAATGGGTCTGGGATAATCAATATTTCTGAAATGGTGACGCTCATTGCAGGAAACAGAATCGGAAACACCGTCAAGCCACGTGTCGATACGGTTGATAAGACGGAGCTGTGCATTGTTTTCTGCTCTTGCGGCAATCGTCATTGCATGACCCATTGAGTCACGCACGTCATCATAAGCCTCACGGATTGAGCAACCGCAAAGAATATCGTGAAACTGGTTAAAGCACACGTCACGCCATGCTTCGGCAAAATCAGCTGTGCAATCAGGCATACCTGTAACCTTGCGGGCAATTGTGCTCCACTTTTCAGCGGAGGCAAGCCAGTTTTCGGCTTTTCGGTTAAGCTGTTTGACCATTGAAGTTGCAGAATAGCAACCGCTTGCGTGGTGCTGAAACTCATCTTTCCACACTGGCAGATCAAGCTGCTCGGCGCAAAGGCTCTGGAAATAATCATCGGGAGAAGAGAACGTAAGAGGCGTATAGCCTTCTCTTTCAAGATTTTCACGCAGATATTCGATATCGCCCCTTGTCGGACCTCCACCGTGGTTGCCGACGCCGTAAAAGAGCATCATACCGATACCGTTATCTTTTGACATTTTGTCAAGCATTTCAATGGCATTGTTCAGACTTCTTGTGCCGGATTCGCCGTAGCCTGTGGGAATTTTATACGTAAGAACTCTTGAACCGTCCGCACTGTCCCACCAGAAAGCACCGTTGGGGATGTCGGGGTTTTCATTTTTATCAGGGCGCATCATAACATAGGTGCGCATACCGCCCTTGCTGAGCAACTGGGGCAGCATTGCGTTGTGACCGAAAGAGTCAACATTGTAGCCTGTGTTGCAGATTGTGCCGAACTTTTCATAATAATAAAGCTGGCTGTAAAGTGCCTGACGTGCGAAGCTTTCACCCGAGGGAATATTACAGTCGGGCTGTACCCACCAACCATTGACAGGCACCCACCTGCCCTGCTTTACACGCTTTACGATTTCGGCAAACATTTCGGGGTCGGTTTCTTCAACCCAACGGTAATATGAAGCCGATGAGCAGGTGAAAACAAAATCGTTATATTCTTTAAGTCTGTCAAGTGCGGAGCGGAAAGTCTGCATAACCTCGCCGCAACCCTCCTGCCAGCGCCAGAGCCAGATGGGGTCAAGATGGGCATTGCCGATAAGGTGTATTTCTTTACTCATAATCTTTTCCTCCAATCAACAGAAAAAGCCGTAATATCTGCCGATCCAATAAGCAAATGTATAAACGTAGCAGCTTTCAACGCATCTGTTTCCGCCCGAGTCCTCATTTTTGTAATCATAAGGATCGCGGTCGTATTTTGAAATGAATAACTCATCGGGTGCGGGTAACCAGGAAATCTCTTTAAAGCCGCCACGGTATTTTCTAACGGGAACATCGTGCCTGCCGACAAGGCTGACACCCGAAGCTAAACGGCTGACGTTTGTGCGGTAAAACCAGTTAGCAAGACGGTCCATATCAATTTCATCATCCGGGCAGGCAAGCTTGAAGGGCAAATCATAACCGGGGTTATGCTCACAGGCAAGCGAAGTGCGCCAGCTGCGGAAGCCTTCACGGTATTTTTCACGCAAAACGGGGTCAGTTTCGAGTGTGCAGAGAATCCAGAGCGAAGAAACAGCAAGCATATGGTCGCCGTACATAATATCTTCACGAATATCGAAGTCGCCTGCAATGCCCGCCTGATAAAGACGGTCAAAGTGCTTCTGCGGTAACTCGGCGTAGCCTCTTTCAATAAGATGATTATAGCTTTCAAGCCACTTTCCGGTTTCACCCGTGATGGCCATTACAACTTTGTGGTACATCAGCACCTCGGCAGAATTAAGACAGGCATCGCACCAACCGAAAGCGCTTTCAAAATAAGGCTCGCTCCACTTTGCCCAGGTTGTTGCTTTGCCGGTGAAATCGTGAAGCTCGTAGCCATGGTCAATAATGTGAGCGGTAAGACATTTTACGGATTCAATGATAAGGTCATCAAGCTCTTTGTCGTCGCAGGCAAGGAAAATGTGCGCAAAATACATCTGCAAATAATGAAGAGTGATTTCATCACTGCTTGTATCCGCTTTATAAACAATGCCGTCGTCCGTATAACCTGCGTCAAGGTAAAGCTTAGCAAGTCTTTCGGGAATGGGGGCAGATGCGTCGATTTCGACACCGACAACACCGTGCTCGCGCGATGCCCTTGTATCAACGCAGACAGCCTTGCCGTTTTCTTTGCGGAAGAAAAATCCGTCATCGGGCACAGGCTCATCGGCACAAAGATATGAACGTGAAACAAAGCCGTCGCCTCTGCCGTGAATGTGCATAAGAAGCAGACAAGCTTCAACTGCGCGAGTTGCAACCTTCTTTGCCGCCTGAGTTTCGGGGGCGTCAATACCCTTTTCACGCTTGTATGTAGCATATCTGAAAATTTCGCCGATGGCAAAGCCTGCTGTGAAGCAGCCGTCATTGTCGGAATGACCGTAAGGAAGAACACTGGTTAAATCGCCCGGCACGGCAAGGTACTTCTGGCTTATCATACCGCGACGGTCAACATATTTAAGGGTTTCATCAAGAAGCATCAATGCCTTTTCCTCAGCACCGAGCATTTTCATTTCAATCTTTGTAACACCGGTTTCCGTTTTTACCCAAAGAACGTTTCCGTCAGCATAAAGTGCGCAGACGTTGTTATCGGGCAAGTCACGGGGAGCACTGAAAAACATTACCCTGTCAGTTTTCTCGGCGCTTGAATCATAGCGTGTAAGACCTGTTTTGGCACCGTACCACAAAACACCGTCTGCGGTTTCGGCCTGACAGGTATAATCACTCTTTTTTGACGGAAGCGGCAGAGGAAATGTGCTCAGATCGGGAGCAACGCAAACAGTCTCTGCAAGAGCGGCAGGGATTGAAGCATCATCCGCTTTAAGCTGTGTGCAGAAGCGGCACGGACGTGCAACAAGAATGTAAGGATTTTTCATAAATCGGTCTCCTTGATTCAGCATTAAAAAATGTTATTATTTACATAGTACCATATCAGAAAAAATATGGCAAGAAAAATAAAATAAAAATAATGTATATACTTATTGTAAAATTTTTATGACTGTGTTATAATGAGTTATCATTGACTATCATTGACAAAGGAGAGATGATATGGCAAACTCACAGGCAGCCGCCAGAGACCTGCAAGAGAACAACCTTGCCGTTCCGAAAGACAGGCGCTACGTCGGCTCAAAGGAAACCATCGCATACGTGCTTGATGACATTGCACAAAGCTTTAACATCGGCAAATATGACGACGTTTTCAAAATGGATATTCTCAGAATCAGCTTTGCTTTCCAGGCAATCACAAACACCGTTATCGGTATCTGGGATATCATCAACGACCTTTTTCTTGCCGCAATTGTTGACAAAACCCGCACACGTTGGGGTAAATTCAAGCCCTGGCTTGTTGTTTACGCTGTCCCCGGTGTTCTGATCACAGTCATCTACTGGGCGTTGCCGCTTTTCTACGGCGAAGCGGGTATCGGCAGTGAATTGTCAAAATTCGGACTGTATCTTCTGTTGCAGATTTTCTCAAACCTTGCAACATCGCTTATTTCCATTGTCAGAACAGGTATGACGTCAACCATCACGCCCAACATCATTGACAGAACACGCCTTATTACTCAGGCAAACCTGCTTTCCGGCTTTGTTGAAAAAGCCCCTGAAATTCTTATGGGTGTTCTCATCGACGTTGTTAACAGAAGCGGTTTTGTTTCTGCCGCAAAATATAACTCCCTCTTTGTTATCGGCGGCACGGTAACTGCTGTTGTTTCCGGTCTTTTTGCTATGGTTTATGCTTTTGTTGCAAAAGAAAGAGTTATGCAGACGGTTGACCGACCCAGTATTTCCATCGGACTTAAATCCGTTATCACAAACAAACCCTTGCTTCTTATTACTCTTTCGGAATTTCTCGGCGCATTCAGCCTCAATTCCGGCACAAACTTCTACTACATCAACGTTCTTAACTTCGCATCAATGGCAACCGTCGTCGGTATCCCCGGTGCTGTTGTCTCCCCCATCAGCTATTCTTACGTTCCCTGGGCACGTTCCAAGTTCTCAACAAAGGCACTCTGGATTGTCGGTTCCCACATTGACAACCTGCTGATGCTCGGCGTTTTCGCTGTCGGTTCAATCAACAAGAACTACAAAAAGCTCGGCGCAATGATTCCTGCATTTATGATAAGAGAAACGATCTGGATGTTCTTCTACGGCATCAAGAAAGTTATCCCCGAAGAAATGCGTAACGAAGCAATTGACTACGGCGAATGGAAAAACGGTTACAGAACCGAGGGCATGACAGGTGTTGCCAAGAACCTTGTCACAAAGCTCGTCGGCACATTCAAAGGCTCCATTCAGCCCCTCATCTTCGGTTGGTTCGGTTATGAGCAGGGCGCAGGTGTTGGCAACCAGAGCGAAAAAGCACAGTATGCTCTTTTCTGGACCTGCACACTTCTCCCGGTTGTCACCGGCATTCTAAGCATCATCCCCAAGCTCTTCTATGACCTTCAGGGCGAAAAGAGAGACAGAATGTATCAGGAGCTTCGTGAAAGACGTAAGGCAATCAGTGCTGAACTTGACGAAATGAATGTTTCCGAAGAAGCTTAAATTTAAGAATCCAATAAAAATAGCCGCAAGCAGTTTTTTCTGCTTGCGGCTTTATTTAATAATAAAAACAATTTATTTATTGATACATTTTGTCAACGTCTGTGCGAGTGATTGTTACGGTCATTTGGCCTTTTACAACAGTTTCACGGTTCCAGGAAATAACAATCGAGGTATTGCCGAGTTCATACTCAGGTAATGCAGAAGTACCTTCAACAATCCAGAACGTCGAGAATTTAAGTTTAAATCCGGATGCCAGAAGCAGTTCAGTGTATGCAACAAAATCTTGCTTTGCGACACCAGTATAAGTTTTTTTAACCGTTCTCTCATTAATATTCTCTGTCTTTTCAAGTTCACCACTGAGAGAATATTCGGGCACATCGGCATTAACGACGATTGTCGTTTTTTCAGTAGTTTCCGTTTCAGTCGTAGTGTCGTCACTGCCGGCAGATTGGCTGATATCAGTGGTTGTCTCTCTTTCGGTTGTTTCGGTGGTTGTTGCAGTTGTTTCGGTAGTTACGGTTGTTTCGGTGCCTGTATTTCCTGAGCAAGCAGCACAAAGAACACCTATTAGTAAAGCTAAGATAAGAGCGAGAATTTTTTTCAAAACAATCAATCCTTTATATTTTTTACATAATGATTATAATTGACGAGCTGATGCAAGTCAACCGAAAAAACAAAAAATTCAAAAATTACCGCCGTGAAAATCACGGCGGCAAACTCTTTATCAGTCATTTTCGGGCGGTCTTTGCATATTGCGCTCAAATTTATAAATACTCTGTGACTCAATATCAATGCCCGGAATAATAATCGGCGGTATGCCTGCATTTGCGGTAACAGTTGTTATCAGAGCTCTGGCATAAGGGAAAAGCTCCTTATAGGTTTCAATGTGCACCTGCTCTTTTTTTGTGCCTGCTTTGTATTCAAAAATTCCGATGCAAACAGCTTTTATGCGGAATTTATCAGGTGCCTCCTTGTCGGAAACCTCGATTGAAAACTCTGCCTTGCAGGTATTATTAGCAGAATAGTTCACATTGTAGGAAAACTTATTGCCAAGCTCAATGCGCTTGCCGTTTTCGACATTTGCGACAAAATGAAGTTCTGACACACGGTAGCCCTTCATATTAACATTACTCATTTTTAACCTTCCTTTTCGCCGCCTGCGGCTTTTCTTGCCTCAATTTCATCAACCATTCTCTGGTACTCTTTTTCGTCAATGGTTGTTTTCTTTTTCATAATGATGTAACCGACAGTCATGAATACCACGGGAAGAAGAACAATTACCATTCGCAGGGTTATCGTCATATAATCGGGTGCAGAGTTGAGAATTTCGGTAATCTGCGCCGATTTGACTTCCTCTGTAACAAGCTTCAGGTTTGCCTTCTGCTCAATGTCGGAAATGGCATTTGTGATGCTTGTCATACCAATAATCAGGTAAACAACCATAACGATGAGCTGCTGGATGGAGCTTGAAAGCTTTGACATAAACGGACGGATTGAGAAAATCAGAGCTTCGTCACGTTTGCCTGTCTTATACTCGTTGTACTCGATTGTGTTTGTCATACAGATGGTAACAACCATATAGAACAGTGCATATCCGAAGCCGATGACAAGTGCTTCAATGCAGAAAAGCCAGAATTTGATGTTATCAGGTGCAAAGAAACCCGTAAGGGTGAACAGTGCATAGCCGACAAAGCTTGAAACAAGCGATATTTTTGTAAGCTGACTGCGGTTGAAACGCTTTGTGAGGAAAGGATAGCAGAAGCTGATAATGCCCGATGAAGCTGCATAAAACGCAGTGAAAACAGTGACATTTGAGCCCTCGTAGCCGAATTCAAGGTAAAGATAGTTAGTACCAAAGGCTGTAACCATTGCACCGCTGAGGCTGATGAGCAGCATTATAAGTGTTGTCCACAAAAGCTGGTCATTGCGGAAAACAACCTTAACCATTTCTTTAAAGCCTGTTTTCTGTTCAAGTGGAGCATTTGCAATGTGAGGCTCTTTGACGCCTGCACAAACTACAAACTGACCGCCGACAAAAAGAATTGCAATACCGATTGAAACAACAGCATAAGCAGTGATTGTGTTGCCGCCGATTGCAAGTGAGCCAACGGTAAGAATAGGAATAAGACCGTTTGCAAGGACGGTGCCCATGCCTGCAAAGAAATTGGAAAGTGAGGTTACGCTGTCACGCTGGTGCGCTTTGCTGGTGAGCGACGGAAGCATTGACCAGTAGCCGATGTCATTCATCGTGTAAGTTATATCCCAGATGAGATAAAGCGCACAGAAAAGCCAGACAAAGTTCCACCCCTGGGCACGGTTTGTAAAAATGACCACAAGCACTACGGCATTGGTAACCGAACCTATTAAAATCCACGGCTTGAATTTACCGATTTTTGTACGGGTGTTTTCAATAATACCGCCCATAACGGGGTCGTTGATACCGTCCCAGATTCGGCAGATAATCATTATAACGCTGATTGTTGCAAACTGCTGAGTTGTCAGCTGACGGGTATATAAAACATAAGTGAGCAGGAAATAGCAGAAAAGTGAATATGCCAGGTCTCTGCCAACACCGGGAACTGCGTAAAACCAACGGTTACGGTTAAACTGCATATCCTGTTGGGTAAGATTGCTTTTTTTCATTATATCAAACCTTTCGCCGATATATTATTTCCTTACAAGTTCTCTGAAAGCCTTGGCAATTGTCGAAGCGGTTTCGGGGCCGAGAGAAATCATTTCCTCATAATGCTTGTTTCTGCCGCCGCCAAGCAGGTCCTCAAAGAGGCTTGCAAAAGGATGTGCATAATCATTATCGGGAATAATATAACCAATCTGGTCATTCGTAATGCCGAAAGTGAGAAGCTTTTTATTTGCCATATTCACAAACGCGGCATAGGGCCATGCCTCATTGTTCCAGGATTCGGCAATTCCGTCAACGCCACCGTAAACAATGGCGGGTTCGATTTCACCGGGCATAATTGCAATTGCAAGGTCTTTACCGAGTTCACAGTAACCGACCTCGGAAACAACAAGAGAATCGGTGAAATCCCAGGATGTTTTGACAACAAGGTTGTTGATCATCTGAATTTTTGCAATAAGAAGAAGAAGGCTGTTGCCGACGGGAAGCTTTACCTCGGTGTGGGCAATGTTGAGAATGGGATCAATTGCCATTGTTTCAACGGGGTCATTGTTGAGAATACGCGTTACGATTTCTTTACCGTATTTATTGACAACGTAGAAACGTCTTTCGGCATCATCGGTAAGTGCGTTATATGCCGCATCCTCACCAAGCTTTAACGGAGCTTCTTCTCTGGTGATTGCAAGCTGTGCGCCCTGATAGAAAGCAACATCTGCACCTACCATCTCTTTGGCATATCTTACGATAGCACCGGGATAATCGGCACTGACCGCAGAATCAGCCATTTTAACGGGGTGGACACCCATATTGACAAGCCAGATTTCATTCTTTTGTGCGTCGTCGGGCACAAACTTTATCTGGTTGACGTTGGGGTCAAAAACAACGGGATACTGCTTGTCATAGATAAGGTCTGAAATGTCAAATGCATTGTAAGTAAGCGTACCGGGTTTAAGGTCGGCATAAGCAGTTTTTACAACAGCCTCTGCGGTTTCAAACAGGTTTGTCATAAAAGCATCGTCAGTGCTTGAAAAATCGTGTTCAATGCCCACAAGTCTTAACATTCCGTAAAGGGCACTGTCACCGACAAGACCGAGAATGCTTGCGCCGAGACCGTGTGTATCAAGACCGGAGTGTGTGTGCGAAATTGAAACATTGATACTGACGATGTTGTTTTCTTTTGCAAAGCTGTCAAGATAGCTGCGAAGCTTTCTGACGTTTGTACTAGTCATGCCGAAGCCGTCAAGTGAAGCAAAAATCACGGTGCCGTTGCCGCTGCCGTCATCAAGAGCAATGGCAGAAAAGCGCTGGTCATCCCCTTCAAGAATTCTGTTGGCAAGTGTTTCGGTAATGTGGAATTCACCAGCTGCAACATAGCCTTTTTCGGGGAAATCGTCAGGCAGTATGCTGTCGCTTGCAAAACCGCACTGCCACTGTGCATTTTCAGCAACATCCTTTTGGAAGGTTTTGTGACCCTCATAAAAATATTCGCTGACAAATTCGTCTTCATAAGGCCAGTCGGGTGTCGGGAAAAGCCTTGACACGGCTGTAATCAGGGTATCGGCAACTGCGCCGAAAACCTTTACCACGGTTTTACCGACAGTGTAATCTTCTTCAACGACGGGCTCGTCGCTGATGTACTGCGTTGCCGCAAAAGACGGCAAAGCCATCACGGGAAGAGCAAGACAAAGCGCAAGAACAAGTGCAATGATTTTGGAAACTGTTTTCTTCATGTTATTCTTCCTTTCTTGGTTAATATTTTAAAGATAAATCTCTTTGAATTTATTCAGACTTTCCTCGGGCGGCATTGTCGGGCCGTATTCAAGACCGCAGTATCCGTCATATCCCATTTTATCAATTGCGGCAAAAATTACATTATAGTCGTTTTCGCCAAACTGCAATTCGTGCCTGCCGGGATGACCTGCACAGTGCAGGTGAGCAATACAATCAAGGTTATCACGTATGTTATTTATAATATTTCCCTCGGTAATCTGCTGATGATAGATGTCATAAATAACTTTTACAAACTCACAGTCAACCTCACGGATAATGTCAAAAGCCTCAATGCTTGACCAAAGATAATATCCTTTGTGGTCATACAGATGATTAAGCGGCTCAATCATAACGGTAACGCCGCTGTCTTCAAGAATGGGTTTTGCCATTTTAAGTGTTGTGACAATGTTTTCGTGCTGTTCGGCACGGGGTGCGCCTGTGTCGTTACCAACCTGAGTTATAAGCTTTTTGACCCCTGCCTTTTTCGCTGCTTCAACGGTTTCTTTAAGACAGTCAAGCCAGGCGGTGCGATAATCCGCATCGGTCAGACGGAATTCGGTTGTGCACATACTGACAAACGTTATGCCGTTGTCGGCACAAACTCCACGCACACGGTCAAGGTCAAGGTTTTGCCAATTGTAAGTTTCAACAGCATCAAACCCAAACGATTTAATTTTGAGAAGGGCTGTTTCAAAATCCTCACCGCCATAAAAACACGGTACGGGAATATCAAATTTCATAAAAACACCTCTCCTTATTATATAGCTATATTAACATTATAAAGTTTAAGTGTCAATGTATTTTTGTGCATAAGCAATAAAAAAGCGGTCAGAAGACTCTGACCGCTTTAAAATTAATATCTGTTATCAAAAACTCTGGTTGATTTTTTCTCACTTCTCGGTAATTCGCCGATTGCAACGGGTTTGACGTTTGTGAGAATACCGATTTTCTGTTTGAAAACCTGCTGAATTTCATTTTCAAGATAATATGCGTGCTCTTTGTCATTGATTTCGACAAACAGTGTGCAGATATCCTTGCCGTCAAGGTGATCAATCATAAACTGATACTCGCTTGAAGCACCGTCAATCTGTGTCAGCACCTCTTCGATCTGGCTGGGGAAAATATTGACACCCTTGACCTTTACCATATCGTCGGTTCTGCCGAGAATTGTATCAATTCTCGGGTATTTGAGACCGCAGGGGCAATCGCCGGGGATGAAGCGGGTGAGGTCGTGAGTGCGGTAACGGATAAGCGGTGCACCCTGCTTTCTGAGTGTAGTAATTACAAGCTCACCGATTTCGCCGTCGGGAAGAACTTTGCCCGTCTTGGGATCAACAATTTCAAAGTAGAGGAAATCGTCCCACACGTGCATACCGCATTCCGCATCACAGCTGATGCCGATGCCGGGACCGTAAACCTCGGTAAGGCCGTAGATATCATAAAGTGAAACACCGAGTTCCCCTGCAATACGTTTGCGCATTTTTTCGCCCCATCGCTCAGAGCCTATGACGCCTTTTTTAAGGTAAATCTTGTCACCGATGCCACGCTTTGCAATTTCTTCCGCAAGCAGAAGAGCATAAGATGACGTTGCACACAAAACAGTGGATTTCATATCCATCATCATGCGAAGCTGTTTATCTGTGTTGCCGGGACCCATGGGGATACACATTGCGCCAAGCAGCTCTGCGCCTGCCTGAAAACCGATGCCTGCCGTCCACAGACCGTAGCCGGGCGTGATATGGATTCTGTCAAGGTTTGTGATACCCGCAGTTTCATAGCAGCGCTTGAACATTACCGCCCAATCCTCAACATCCTGACGGGTGTAAGGAATGATTACGGGGATACCGGTTGTACCTGAGGAAGAGTGGATTCTGACAATTTCTTCATCGGGCACTGCCTGCAAACCGAGAGGATATGCCTCACGCAAGTCACCCTTCCAGGTGAACGGAAGCTTTTCAAAATCTTCCTGGGAATTGATGCTTTCAACATCAATGCCTTCAAGCTTTTTTTCGTAAAAGCCGCCGCCCTTTGAAAGCTTGATAAGTTGTTCTTTTATAAGTGCAAACTGTTCGTTTGTCATTTTCATAAGGTAACCTCCTGTTAATTGCAGGCAAGCTCAACCGCTTTAAGATTGAGTGCGTGAAATTTTTCGGGAATTCTTTCGACAATGGCTTTTTTCAGCTCATCAACCGAAATGCTGAGTTTGCCGCTGTGTGCTGCGGCGGCAAGCAAAGCAATGTTAAGAACTTTCGGCGAGCCGCACTCGGCGCAAATACGCTCGCCGTCAATCACAACAAGGTTTCTGACGTTTTCCTTGAGGAAAGAAAGCATATCATCCGCCGAATAAACTTTATCGGAAAGTGAAGCAGTTACGGGCTGAACGCATTTTGAGTTGACAACAACGGTCGCATCGGATTTAAGGTAAGGCAAACATCTTACCGCTTCACCCGGTTCAAAAGCAAGCATAACATCGGCGCCACCCAAAGGAATCAACGGAGAAGCAATATCCTGACCGATTCGCACGTGGCTGACAACGCAACCGCCACGCTGAGCCATACCTATTGTTTCGGCAGTGCGCACCTGCATATCTTTTTTCATTGCAGCATATGCAATCAGCTTTGAAGCAAGAACGGTACCCTGACCGCCGACACCGCAAAGCAAACAACTGTTAATCATATTATTTCACCTCCAGAGCGCCAACGGGACAGACCTGTGAACAAACGGAACAGCCTGTGCACAAAGACGGCTCAACGGCAACCTTTTTGCCGCTTTTGACAAGTGCGGGACAACCAAGCTCTCGGATGCATTTCATACAACCTATGCATTTATCAGTATTGACACTGTAAGACTTTGAGGGTTTTACAACGGCAATGCAGGGTGATTTGAAAATAACCGCCTTAACGCCCGAAAGCTCAGCCGCTTTTCTGACAGCCTCAACAGAAGCTTTAAGGTCAAGCGGATCAACGGTTTCAACGCTTGCAACGCCGATTGCGCGCAGAACGTTTTCAATGCTGATTCTGCCTGCAACCGTACCTGAAATCGACACACCTGTACCCGGGTGAGGCTGATGACCTGTCATTGCGGTTGTGGAATTATCAAGAACAATCAGAACAATATCAGTCTGATTATAAACTGCATTCACAACACCCGTGATACCCGAGGCAAAGAAAGTTGAATCACCGATAAATGAAAAATTCACGGTGTCAGGCTCTATGCGGTGAATACCCTGAGCAATTGTGACGTCGGCACCCATACAAAGGCAGGTATCAACCATATCAAGAGGCTTTGCGTTGCCGAGTGTATAGCAACCGATATCACCGCTGAAAACAGCCTTTTTACCCTTCATCGCTTGCTTGACGGCATAGAATGAAGCTCTGTGCGGACAGCCTGCACAAAGCACGGGCGGACGCACGGGCAACTCGGGCGTTTCGGAAGATACGGGTTTTGCGTAATCGACATCAAGGAATCCGGCAAGAACTTCGCAAACGGAATCAACACTGTTTTCACCCGCAGGCTGTACCTTTCCGTTTAACTTGCCGTTGATTTTTACGTTAAGGTTATATTTGCCGCAAATGTAAATAAGTTCACGCTCTATGACGGGGTCAAGTTCTTCAATAACCATGACCTCATCAAGACCTTTGAGAAATTCGAGTGCAAGCTTCTCGGGGAACGGGAAAGGTGTGGCAACTTTGAAAAGCTTTGCATCTGTGCCAAGCAAAGAAAGTGCTTCTTTTGTGTAAGCAACACTGATACCGCCGCAGGCAACGCCCTTTTTACCGTCGCCTGAAACTGTATTGAATCTGTATGACGAAAGCTCATCCGACAACCCGGCATTGCGCTTTTCGATTTTTATGTGATTGAGGTAAGAAGTGCGCGGAAAAATGACCCAACGCATCGTGTCTTTGATAAAGCCTTCGGGTTTGTGAATGATTTTTTCATCGGCAACCTCAACACTTGCACAGCCGTGACAAACACGGGTTGTGGGTCTGAAAAGCACGGGTGAACCAATTTTTTCAGAAAGCTCAAATGCATCTTTTATCATTTCATAAGCTTCTTCGGGTGAAGACGGGTCAAAAACGGGAAGCTTTGAAAAACGTGCAAAATGACGGGTATCCTGCTCAGTCTGCGAAGAAATGGGACCCGGGTCATCGGCAGAAACGATTACCATTCCTCCCTTGACGCCGACATAGGCAAGACTCATCAGCGGGTCAGACGCAACGTTAAGACCCACCTGTTTCATGGTGACAAGTGTTCTTGCGCCCGAATAAGCCGCACCTGCGGCAACCTCAAGCGCAGCTTTTTCGTTGACAGACCACTCAACATAAACACTGCCGTCGTTGATTTTTGCAAGTGTTTCAAGAATTTCGGTTGAAGGTGTGCCCGGATAACCGCAGGCAAGGTTTACACCCGCATCAACGGCACCGCGTGCAATTGCTTCATTACCCATCAGAAACTGTTTAGACATAAGACGCCCTCTTTACAATTTTTAATGTATTTGTAAATATTATCACATTATAATAATAAAATCAATGCCGACTGCAAATATTGTCGAAAATCAAAAAAGACCGCCACCCATTTAATATGAGCGGCGGTGTAAAGCCGATTAATATTCGAGTGTACCTTCAAACACAAGGCGTGTTGTACCTGTAAGGTGAATTGCCTCATCGGTGTAGTTTACGATAAGGTCGCCGCCTTTGAGTTTAACGGTGATATCTGTGCCCTTCTTGCAGTAGCCGTTTTCAACAGCTGCAACAACCGCAGCACAGGCACCTGTACCGCAGGCAAGGGTTTCGCCGTTGCCACGCTCCCAGACTCTCATTTTGAGAGTGGTTTCATTGACAACTCTGACAAATTCGGTGTTAACTCTGTGTACAAACAAGGGAGCTCTTTCAAAAAGAGGTCCTGTTTTTTCAATGTCAACGGCATCAACTCTGTCACAGAAAACGACGCAGTGCGGGTTACCGATTGCAAGGCAGGTGATGTTATAATCCTTACCGCCGATATTGACAGCCTTGTTGATGTTGTCTGATGATTCCTTCATAACCTTAGCAGTAAGGTCAGCCTTACCCATATCAACGCAGGCAGAAGAAACCTTGCCGTTTGAAATATAGAGCTGAATTTCCTTGATTCCGCTTGCAGTTTCGACAGTTGCTACTTCGCCGTCAATCAGACCGCTGTCATAAATATACTTGGCAACGGAACGGATTGCGTTGCCACCCATCTTCGCCTCACTGCCGTCAAGGTTGAACACTCTGATTTTTGCATCTGCAACATCGCTCTTTTCAATAAGGACAAAGCCGTCGCCGCCGATGCCGTGATGTCTGTCGCAAAGCTCAACGCAAAGTGACTCGGGACAAGTGATGCTGTTGTCATAGTTTTCAACAATGATATGGTCATTGCCCGAGGTTTCCATTTTAGCAAATTTAAGAGTCTGTCTTGTGCTTCTGAGGTCATTGATGTTGACAAGCTCCGTATTCTGCTGATTGAAACGGCTTGCAAGTATGTCGGCAAGTGCGTTTGCGGTATCAAGAGAAGTCAGACAAGCAATTGAAAGCTGAATTGCACGGCGCTGAAGGGCAATGTAATCGCCCATTGTGGAATCATAAAGAGCGCCGGTGTAAACAACGTAGTTGATCTTACCGCTTTCAAGAAGCTTGAAGATGTCGTCACCCTCGGACATTGCTCTTACATATTCAACGTCAATGCCAAGCTGTGATATTGCATCGGCTGTATCCTTTGTTGCATAGAGTCTGACGTGCATATCGTCAAGTTTCTTTGCAAGTGAAACAGCGTCAAGCATGTCGTGTCCGTCAACACTGAGGAAAACACCGACGGGATTTTCGGGAGTGGGAATCTTGATTTTGAAGCCCGCGGAGGTAAGACCCTTGAAGAGGGCTTCTGTTGTTGTTTTACCAAGGCCGAGAACTTCACCCGTTGATTTCATTTCGGGACCGAGGATGGAGTTGACGTCGGAAAGCTTTTCAAAGGAGAACACGGGAACTTTAACAGCGTAATAAGGCGGTGTCTTGTAAAGACCCGTGCCGTAGCCGAGGTCTTCAAGTGCGTGGCCGACCATAACTTTTGAAGCAATGTCAACCATCGGAACACCAGTTACCTTGCTGATATAAGGAATTGTTCTTGAAGCTCTGGGGTTAACCTCAATAACGTAAAGCTGATTGTGGTAAATAAGATACTGAATGTTGACAAGACCCTTGGTGCCCAGTGAAAGAGCAAGCTGCTCGGAACACTCAATGACGTTTTTAAGCATCTTATCGTTGAGGTTGAAGGGCGGATAAACGGCAATAGAGTCACCGCTGTGAACGCCTGCCCTTTCGATATGCTCCATAATACCGGGAATAAGAACCGATTTACCGTCTGAAATAACGTCAACCTCAAGTTCCATACCCATCATGTATTTGTCAACAAGAACGGGGTTTTCGATTGAGCCGCTGAGGATGATGTTCATATATCTCCTGACATCATCGTCATCGTGTGCGATCGTCATATTCTGACCACCGATAACGTATGAGGGTCTGAGAAGCACGGGATAGCCGAGTTTGTTTGCGGCTTCCAGTGCCTGGTCAAGAGTCATGACACCCATGCCCTGCGGACGGCGGATTGCAAATTTTTCAAGCAGTGCATCAAAACGCTCTCTGTCCTCTGCGGTATCAATACCGTCAGCGGATGTGCCGAGAATCCTGATTCCGTTTTCATCAAGGAATTTTGTAAGCTTGATTGCGGTCTGTCCGCCGAAAGCGACAACAACACCGACGGGATTTTCAACCTTGATGATGTTCATAACATCCTCAGGGGTGAGAGGCTCGAAATAGAGTCTGTCTGCGGTATCGTAGTCGGTTGAAACGGTTTCGGGGTTGTTGTTAATGATTGCAACCTCGTAGCCGAGTTTTTTAAGAGTCCATACGCAATGAACGGATGAATAGTCAAACCCAATACCCTGACCGATTCTGATGGGTCCGGAGCCGAGAACAATGATTCTTTCCTTCTTACTCTGACTGACAAGAGGACGTGCCTCACACGCATCGCCGTAGGTTGAATAGAAATAAGGTGTTTTAACGTTGAACGGCTCGGAACAGGTATCAACTATTCTGTAAGTTGCATCAATGTGCGGAACACTCGTTGCACCCGAAATGCGCATAAGTGCGGCATCGGTGTAACCGTAATTCTTACCCTGAACATAGGCGGCATCGGAAAGACCGTTCTTTTCGATATCAAGCTCAAACTGTACAAGATTATTGAGCTTTTCAAGGAACCAGGGTGTGATTTTTGTAATTTCGTGAATTTCATCAATTGAGATGCCCTGTTTGAGAGCCTCAAAGATTGTGAAAATTCTCATATC
This sequence comes from Acutalibacteraceae bacterium, assembly GCA_045595825.1. Taxonomy (GTDB): domain Bacteria; phylum Bacillota; class Clostridia; order Oscillospirales; family Acutalibacteraceae; genus CAG-177. The sequence goes on along the minus strand of JAZOBD010000062.1, from coordinate 13,311 downwards.
ATCCATGATGGCAAGACGCTCACGGATTGTGCCTTCACTCTTGGGCTTTGCGTTGAGTGTATCAAGGGAGATTTCGGCACCTCTGACGGCTTTCATAATTGCCATCTCAAACGTCGGACCGATGGACATAACCTCGCCCGTTGCCTTCATCTGTGTGCCGAGCACACGGCTTGCGGTAACGAACTTGTCAAACGGCCACTTGGGAAACTTGACAACGATATATTTGACGTCGGGGTCAAAGCCTTTACAACTCATACCCGTTTCTTCATTCTTGATTTCATCAAGAGTAATGCCGAGTGCAAGCATTGCGGTAACCTTTGCAATGGGGTAACCGGTTGCCTTACTTGCAAGTGCAGATGAGCGTGAAACTCTGGGGTTAACCTCGATAACAGCGTATTCGGATGTTTCGGGATGCAGGGCATACTGGCAGTTACAGCCGCCGATGATGCCGAGCTCGGAAACAATGTCAAGCGATGCCTGACGGAGCATTTCATAATCTTTTTTGCTCAGAGAAAGAGCAGGTGCGGCAACAATGCTGTCGCCCGTGTGAACGCCGACGGGGTCAAAGTTTTCCATGCTGCAAACCGCAACGCAGTTGCCTGCGCTGTCACGCATTGTTTCAAACTCGATTTCCTTCCAGCCGAAGATGTACTTTTCGATAAGGACCTGGGTAATCGGAGACATATCAAGACCTGTTCTTGCAATAATCTCAAGCTCCTCGCGTGTATTAGCAACACCGCCACCTGAGCCTCCGAGTGTGAAAGCAGGTCTTACAATGATGGGATAACCGATTCTTTCGGCAATTTCAAGTGCTGACTCAATGTCATTTGCAATTTCCGAAGGAATGACGGGCTGATTGATTTTTTCCATTGTGTCACGGAACATTTTTCTGTCCTCAGCCTTGTCGATGGCTTCGGCGTCTGTTCCGAGAAGGCGGACACCCATTTTGTCAAGGTAGCCGTCCTTTGACAGCTGCATTGCAATGGTAAGACCCGTCTGGCCGCCAAGACCGGCAAGAAGGCTGTCGGGACGTTCCTTTTCAATGATTCTCTTAACTGTTTCAGCGGTAAGAGGCTCGAGATAAATCTCATCCGCAAGAGCGTTGTCGGTCATAATAGTTGCAGGGTTTGAGTTGACAAGAACAACGTCAAGACCCGCATCTTTCAAAACACGGCAAGCCTGTGTGCCTGCGTAGTCAAATTCGGCAGCCTGTCCGATAACGATGGGACCTGAGCCGATGACCATTACCTTTTTAATATCCTTATTGATTGGCATAAAAGCACCTCCGTCTATTTAAAGGTAAATAATTACTTGTTGTCAGCCATAAGCTTAACGAGAACGGCTTTCTGTGCGTGAAGTCTGTTTTCAGCCTCTTCAAATATCTCCTTGGCGTGCTCCTCAAAGACCTTTGCGGTGATTTCTTCTTCACGGTGGGCAGGCAGGCAGTGAAGCACCATTGCATCGGGCTTTGCAACTGCCATAAGCTCGTCGTTAATCTGATAATTTTTAAATGCGGCACGGCGGATTGCAGCCTCACCCTCCTGACCCATGGAGGCCCATACGTCAGTGTAGAGAACGTCAGAATCTTTCGCCGCTGCATAAATATCGCTTGTGCAAAGGAAGTCGCCATTTTCCTCTGCCCATTTCATAATCTCGGCATCGGGACGGTAATTGTCGGGGCAACCGATAGCAACCGCCATACCCATTTTGATACAGCCGACGATGAGTGAGTTTGCCATGTTGTTGCCGTCGCCGATGTAGCAAAGTTTTTTGTTTTTGAACGTGCCCTTGAATTCACGGATTGTCATAAGGTCGGCAAGCACTTGGCAGGGATGGCAATAATCGGTGAGACCGTTGACAATCGGAATTGAGCCGTATTTTGCAAGTGTTTCAACCTCAGCCTGCTCATATGTACGAATCATAATACCGTCAAGGAAACGGGAAAGAACTCTTGCGGTGTCTTCAACGGGCTCGCCCCTGCCGATTTGCAGGTCGTTTGAGCTGAGGAAAAGAGCAGAGCCGCCAAGGTCATACATACCGACCTCAAAGGAAACTCTTGTTCTTGTGGAAGCTTTCTGGAAAATCATACCGAGCGTTTTGCCCTTTAAAATGTGGTGTTCGATTCCGTTGTGCTTCTCATATTTGAGCTGATCGGCAAGGTTGAGAACCTCAACAATCTCCTGTGCCGAAAAATCCATAAGCTTTAAAAGATGTTTCATTATGTTAAACCTCCGTCTTTTCTTTGCGGACTTGTCCAGAATGTTTTCGTATAATTATACATTATATATCTTGACCTTGTCAATAACATTAATGGTACATACTGTGCTTTTCTTTAAAAATTTTTCTGTTACAATTCACTAAACGCAGGGTAAAATGTATAAATAATTTGTCAGAAATACTTTAATAATTTACTTGACTAATACGGTAAAGTGTGTTAGAATTGCACAGTAAAATATAAAAGTATATCCTGGGAGGTATTTTTTATGGAGCTGAGCAACACAATCCTCAGAAAAGATGAGCAGGCAATCCTCAGTCTGCGCAATCTTTACGAGCATTACGGCTACAAAAAATACAAAATGAGCAAGTTTGAGGAATACGACCTCTACCTTGAAAACAAAAGTTTTATCAAAAGTAATAACATTATAACATTTAATGACCATTACGGCAAGCTTCTTGCGCTCAAACCTGATATAACTTTATCGATTGTCAAAAATTTTAAAGACAGCACCGCACCCGAGCGTGTTTATTACAATGAAAACGTTTACCGTGCCGCCTCGGGCAGCACCGACATCAAAGAGATGATGCAGGTCGGTCTTGAATACATAGGTAATCTTGACATTTACTCAATTGCTGAGGTTATTTCACTTGCCGCAAAGAGCCTTGAACTCATCAGTAATAAATTCGTAATCGGCATTTCGCACATGGGTCTTGTCACCGGCTTGCTCGAAAGCACCGGTCTGAACTATGCACAAAAAGCGGAATTGCTTAAATTAATCAGTGAAAAGAATTCACACGAAATCAGCAGACTTTGTGCCGAATTTAACGTTTACCCTGCCCTGACAGAAAAAATAATCGGCCTTGCAGACATTTTCGGCACATTTGATGCCGCAATTGACAAAGTCAGAGCACTTGTCGTCAGTGAAGCAACAGCAGCCGCCGTAAAAGAGCTTGAAGATGTTTACGGTATGCTTGAAGCAACGGGCACCGCAAAGTACGTTGTTCTCGATTTTTCAATTCTCAACGACATGGATTACTACAACGGAATTATTTTCCAGGGCTTTATTGACACAATTGCAAACGGCGTTTTATTCGGCGGAAGATACGACAACCTTGTGTGCCGTCTCGGCAAAAAATCGCAGGCAATCGGCTTTGCGATTTACCTTGATGAGCTTGAAAGATATTTTTCAACAGAAAAAGGATTTGACGTTGACACAATTATTTTGTATGATGATGAGAGCGACACGGTTGAACTGACAAAAGCAGTCGCCGCACTCACCGAAAAAGGTGAAAGCGTTTGTGCGCTTAAAGAAAACAACGGCGCGGTCAAGGCGGCACGTGTTCTTAAATTTACGGAAAAGGAGCTGACCCCGATTGGATAAAATCAGAATTGCTTTGCCCAAGGGCAGACTCGGTGAAAAAGTTTACGAAATTTTCGAATCAATGGGTTACGGCTGTCCCGAAATCCGTGAAAATTCCAGAAAGCTGATTTTCGAAAACGAAGAAAACGGCGTTGTCTATTTCTGGTCAAAACCTTCCGACGTTTCGGTTTACGTTGAGCGCGGCGCCGCCGACATCGGTGTTGTCGGCAAAGACATTCTGCTTGAAGGCGGTGCGGATATTTACGAATTGCTTGACCTCGGCATCGGCAAATGCCGCATGTGCGTTTCCGGTATCAAGGGTGCAAGACATAACCCCGACCAGACACTTCGTGTTGCTACAAAATTCCCCAACATTGCAAGAGAGTATTATGCGGGTCAGGGACGTGACATTGAGATTATAAAGCTCAACGGCTCAATTGAGATTGCTCCCCTTCTTAAAATGTCCGACGTTATCGTTGATATTGTCGAAACCGGCAAAACACTTTATGAAAACAACCTTGAACCGATGGAAGACATTGTAAACATCAGCGCACGACTTATTTCAAACAAGTCAAGCTACAAATTCAAATCCGAACAGATTGAACAAATCAAAGCAAAAATGAAAGAAGCTGTGGAAAAATGATTGAAATCGTAAAATATTCCGAAACAACGGAAATTATAAAACGAATGGCTGACACAAACGACGTCAGCGGCATTGTCAGTGACATCATTGCAAACGTACGTCAGAACGGCGACAAGGCAATTATTGAATATGCAAAAAAATTCGACCGTGCCGACCTCACAAGCCTTGAAGTGACAAAAGAAGAAATCGATACGGCACTTGCAAGCGTTGAACCCGAATTTATTGAGGTCATCAAAGAAGCCGCTCAGAACATTACCGACTACCACAAAAATCAGGTGAGAAGCGGTTTTGAATTCAAAAAAGAAGACGGAATTGTTCTCGGTCAGAAGGTTCTGCCCCTTGAAAGGGTCGGCATTTACGTTCCCGGCGGAACAGCCGCTTATCCCTCAACCGTACTTATGAACTGTATTCCTGCAAAAATTGCAGGTGTCAGTGAAGTAATTATGACCACACCGCCCTGTGCAGACGGCAGTATTAACCCCGCAATTCTTGCCGCAGCTTCGGTAGCAGGCGTTGACAGGATTTTCAAATGCGGCGGTGCGCAGGCAATTGCCGCCCTCGCATATTCAACAGAAAGCATTCCGCAGGTTGACAAAATTGTCGGCCCCGGCAACTGCTTTGTTGCGGAAGCAAAAAGAATGGTTTACGGCAGAGTTGATATTGATATGATTGCAGGCCCCAGCGAAATTCTTATTATTGCTGACGGCACCTGCAACCCCGTTTTTGTTGCCGCTGATATGCTCTCACAAGCTGAGCACGACAAGCTCGCAAGCGCAGTGCTTGTAACCGACAGTGAAGAGCTTGCAAAGGCTGTCAGCACTGAGCTTGAAAGACAAATCCCATTACTGCCCCGTGCCGAAATCGCAAGGTCATCCGTTGACAATTTCGGCAGAATTATCATTGCCGACAGCATAAATCAGGCGGTTGAAATTTCAAATTCAATTGCTCCCGAGCATCTTGAAATCTGCGTTGACAACCCCTTTGATTATCTTGATTCTGTCAAAAATGCAGGCAGCATTTTCCTGGGAAAATACTGTCCCGAGGCTCTCGGTGACTATTTCGCAGGCACAAACCATACCCTGCCCACAAGCGGCACTGCAAGATTCTCAAGCCCGCTTTCGGTTGACGATTTCGTGAAGAAATCCGCCTACACCTTCTACACCGCCGAAGCACTCGGTAAGGTCAGCGACAAAATTGCACTTTTCGCTGAGCGTGAGGGTCTCGGTGCACACGCAAAATCGGCAACAATCAGATTTGAAAAATAACAAGGAATGATATAAAATGAGCAGATTTATGAGCGAGCGCTTCGCCGACCTTGAGGTATATACCCCCGGCGAGCAACCCCGCGATATGAAATACATAAAGCTTAACACAAACGAAAGTCCCTATCCCCCGTCGCCCGAGGTCGTTGAGGCTCTCAGTAAAAACGAGATTGAGCTGCTTAACCTTTATCCCGACCCAACCTGCAAAGAGCTGACTGCAAAAATTGCAGGTCTTTACGGTCTGAAGCCTGAAAACGTTTTTATTTCAAACGGCTCGGACGAAACTCTTTCTTTTGCCTTCATGGCTTTCTGCGACGAAGACAGAAAAATGGCTTTCCCGTCAATCAGTTACGGCTTTTATCCCGTATACGGCGAGCTCTACGGCATTGACTGCCTGCAAATTCCGCTTAAAGACGATTTTACAATTGACTATAAAGATTATCTCAATCTTAACCGCAACATCGTCATTGCAAACCCCAATGCGCCGACGGGTCTGACACTTTCATTGCCGCAGATTGAAGAGATATTGACAACAAATCCCGATTATGTTGTAATTATTGACGAGGCTTACGTCGATTTCGGTGCAGAAAGCTGCGCAGGTCTTGTGGAAAAGTATCCCAATCTGCTTGTTGTCATGACGTATTCAAAATCGCGCTCAATGGCAGGCGCACGCCTCGGTTTCGCACTTGCACAAAAAGAAATCATCGACGACCTTAACAAAATCAAATTTTCAACAAATCCGTATAACATAAACCGACTCACACTTGTTGCAGGTGCGGCGGCAGTTGACAGCGACGCATATTACAAAGAGTGTTGCAAAAAAGTTGTTGCCGCCCGTGAATACACTCAGGAAAAACTGCACGCTCTCGGTTTTGAAACGCTTGACTCAAAATCAAACTTCATCTTTGCCCGTCATCCTGAAATTGACGGCGAAAAGTTCTATCTTATGCTTAAATCAAAAGGAATTCTTGTGCGCCATTTTTCACGCGAAGAAATCAAAGATTACCTGCGCATTACAGTCGGCACCAAAGAGCAGATGGATTCTCTGCTTGATGCTGCCGCACAGATAATCAGGGAGGAAGCAAAATGAGAAATGCATTAATTGAAAGAAACACAAATGAAACAAAAATTTCTCTGAATCTCAGTCTTGACGGCAACGGCAAAAGCGTGATTGACAGCGGTTGCGGTTTTCTTGACCATATGCTCACCCTTTTTGCCTCACACGGCAGATTTGACCTTGACGTTACCTGCAAGGGTGACACCGAGGTCGATTACCACCACTCCGTTGAAGACATAGGCATTGCCCTCGGCAAGGCTTTTGCTCAGGCACTCGGTGATATGAAAGGTATCACCCGCTATGCAGATATAATTCTGCCGATGGATGAGGCCCTTATCCTTTGCGCCGTTGACATTTCAGGCCGTTCATATCTCGGCTTTGATCTCTCCCTGCCAGCCGCAAAGGTCGGCGATTTTGACACAGAGCTTGTTGAAGAATTCATGCTCGGCTTTGTCCGCAACGCAGGCATTACTCTTCACATCAGACAGTTCAGCGGCACAAACACACACCACATTATTGAGGGCACATTCAAGGCTCTGGCAAGAGTTCTTTCGGCGGCGGTTAAGATTGATGCCGCCCGTGCAAACGAAATCCCCTCCACAAAAGGAGTACTGTAAATGATTGCAATAATTGACTACGGCGTCGGCAACCTTTTTTCGTTACTTTCATCGTTTAAATTCATCGGTCAGCAGGCTGTAATAACACGTGACATTGCCGAAATTGAAAAAAGTGACAGGATTCTTCTTCCCGGCGTCGGCGCTTTTGATGATGCGGCAAAAAAACTGCGTGACAGCGGCATGGCTGACGTTGTAAAGGCTCAGGCAGCAACCGGCAAACCCCTGCTCGGCATCTGCCTCGGTATGCAGATGCTGCTTGAAAAAAGCTATGAATACGGTGAGCACGACGGTCTCGGTCTTATTGAGGGTTCTGTAAAACCCATCGCCCCCGTTATTTCACCTGAACTGAAAGTACCGCACATCGGCTGGAACGCCCTGCACTTCCCCACCGACAAGCCGAAGAGTGAAATTTTCAAATACGTTGACGAGGGTGAGCACGTTTATTTTGTTCACTCATTCGCCGCTTTCGACTGCAAAAAAAGCGTGATTGCAACAACGGAATATGACGCAGAATTAACAGCGGCTGTCGGCACGGCAAACGTTTTCGGCACGCAGTTCCACCCTGAAAAAAGCGGTAACACGGGCCTGCGTATTCTCAAAGCTTTTTGCGAAGTTTAACACAACAAGAGGTAATTATGAATATTTTTCCTGCAATTGATTTATTTGAAGGCAAGGCGGTACGTCTGCTGCGCGGTGAATATGACAAAATGAGCGTTTACAGCGACAATCCCGCGGAATTTGCCGCCGAATTTGAGAAAAAAGGCGCATGTTTTCTTCACGTTGTTGACCTTGAAGGTGCAAAAAGCGGAACGGCACCCAATTTTGAGGTTATCAGAAAAATTGTTAAAAGCTGTTCTCTTTTTGTTGAGGTAGGCGGCGGAATCAGAAGCCGCGAGATTATTGAAAAATATCTTACGTGCGGCGTTTCAAGAGTTATTCTCGGCACGGCGGCTGTCACAAATCCAGAATTTCTCGAAAGCTCCGTTGTCGAATTCGGCGACAAAATCGCTGTCGGTGTTGACATCAAAGACGGTTTTGTTGCCATTCACGGCTGGACTCAGACAACCTCAACCTCCTGTGCCGATTTCTTTGCTTACCTTGAATCAATCGGTGTTAAAACGGTTATCTGCACCGACATTTCAAAAGACGGTATGCTCAGCGGCACAAATCTTCCGCTTTACAAAGAACTGTCAGAAAAATTCAACATTGACATTATCGCTTCGGGCGGTGTTTCTTCACTTGAAGATATAACTGCACTCAGCGCAATGAACATCTACGGTGCGATTCTCGGCAAAGCCCTTTACGAAGGAAAAGTTGACCTGACAAAGGCAATTGAAATAGTCAGGGAGGTTGCAAAATGATAACAAAAAGAATCATCCCCTGCCTTGACGTCAAAGACGGCAGAGTTGTAAAAGGCACAAACTTTCTTGGCCTTACCGACATTTCTTCGCCCGTTTCACTTGCTGAGCATTACAGCAATAACGGCGCCGATGAACTTGTTTTTTACGACATTACGGCATCTTACGAAAACCGAGGAATTTTTACGCAGATCCTCACTGAGGTTGCCAGCAAAATTTTCATTCCACTCACTGTCGGCGGCGGCATCAACACCGTTGAGGATTTTGACAGAGTCTTAAAGTGCGGTGCAGACAAGGTAAGTGTCAATTCGGGGGCAATCCGCGACCCCTCTCTGATTGAAAAAGCCGCCAAGAAATACGGTGACCAGTGCGTTGTGCTTTCGGTTGACATAAAGCGTGTTAACGGTCAGTTCCGCGTTTTTGCAAAGGGCGGCAGAGTTGACACGGGCATGGATGCGCTTGAATGGATAAAACACGGCATCGACAGCGGTGCGGGCGAGCTTGTAATCAACAGCATTGACACGGACGGTGTAAAAAACGGATTTGATATTGAAATGCTTGAAAAAGTTTGTGAAATTTCAACCGTTCCCGTCATCGCTTCGGGCGGTGCCGGCAACATGCAGCATTTCACCGACCTTTTTAATGCTTTGCCGAAAGTTGATGCGGGTCTTGCAGCTTCAATATTCCACTACGGCGAAATTGCAATTAAAGATTTAAAAGAAAAACTCCGCAACGACGGAATCAATGTCAGACTTTCGGGAGGAAAAAACAATGCTTAAAATTGATGAACTTAAATTCGGTGCTGACGGACTTATTCCCGCAATTGTTGTTGATGCGATCACGGGCAAGGTGCTCACACTCGCTTACATGAACAAGGAAAGCCTCAAAATCAGCCTTGCTGAAAAGAAAACCTGCTTCTGGTCACGCTCACGTCAGGAGCTCTGGCGCAAGGGCGAAACATCCGGCAATTATCAGCACATTGTTGAAATCAAGGCAGACTGCGACAAAGATGCACTGACCGTTCTTGTCAAAAAAGACGGTCCCGCCTGCCACACGGGCGCAGATTCCTGCTTTAACGACCTTGTTTTTGCCGATGAAAGCTTTGACCCCGAGTTTTCACTTGAAGCGCTGATGACACTCATTGAAGGCAGAAAGACTGAGAAAAAAGAAGGCTCATACACAACCTATCTTTTTGAAAAAGGTCTTGATAAAATCCTTAAAAAAGTCGGTGAAGAAACAACCGAAGTCATCATCGCCGCAAAGGCAGAGGACAAAAAGGAAACCGTTTACGAAATTGCCGACCTAACCTATCACCTGCTTGTATTGATGACCGAAGCAGGCATCAGCATCGCCGACATCAAGAGCGAGCTTGCCTCGCGCCACGTCATTGACCACAAGGTAAAGCAGGAGAAAATGACATCATAAAAGAATATAAAGCTCCGGATTATCACAATCCGGAGCTTGTTTTTCAGGCTTTGTAAAACTTTCGTAAAGTAATTTTAAAAAACTCTTGATTTTCAGCGTCATTTATTATATAATAATCGAGCTCCGGGGTGTGGCGAAGTTTGGTATCGCGCTTGGTTCGGGACCAAGAGGCCATGGGTTCAAGTCCCGTCACTCCGACCAATACTCATTAAGGTTGATTCAAAACGAATCAACCTTAATTTTTTTGTGATTTTTCACCTGTTATCAGCACTCTTGTTTGTATAAGGCGCTGTAAAAAAAGGGCTTTGTACTAAAATTATATCGGGAATATAAGATTACCGCATTACCGAAAAATACCAAAAATCTGCATTTTCGTCCTCCGCTCGGCAATGAATATTTGCTCCAGTAAACGAGCAGTTCTGCCGTAAACGAGCAAATCTCCCGTAAACGAACACCGAAAACATAACAAGTTATGAATTAAGGGGTGTATTTACTATTGAAGAATTTTATGGTATAATGTCATAAATGATATTCAAACAAAAAAGCGAGGTGCCAAGGTTATGGCAGAAAAGAAATATATCATTGATAATGCCGAACTGATGGCAGAGTGGAATTGGGAAAAGAATAATGAATTAGGATTTGAACCAGGACTTTTAACACTCGGAAGCAACAAAAAGGTGTGGTGGAGATGCTGCCAAGGGCATGAGTGGCAAGCGACGATATATGATAGAAACAACGGAAATGGTTGTCCCTATTGTTCGGGTCGAAAAGCGTTAAAAGGCTATAATGACTTGAGAACTGTTAATCCAACATTAGCAGAAGAATGGAATCGTGAAAAAAACAATGGATTATCCCCCGTAGATGTAACGCCTAATAGTAATATAAAAGTTTGGTGGAAGTGTAGCAACGGACATGAATGGCAAGCAATAATTGCAAATAGACACAAAGGATCCGCCTGCCCATACTGTTCTGGTCGATGTGCCGTAAAAGGCAAAAATGATTTAGAGACAACCAATCCAGCGTTAGCGAAAGAATGGAACTATGAAAAAAATGGTAGACTTACACCTGCGGAAGTAATGCCTAATAGTGGGCAAAGACTATGGTGGAAATGTGGTGCAGGACACGAATGGCAAGCAAGGATTGCTGATAGAAATAAAGGAAATGGTTGTCCCTATTGTTCGGGTCGAAAAGTTTTAAAGGGCTATAATGATTTACAAACAGTTAGTCCAACCTTATCTAGAGAATGGAATTATGAAAAGAATGGTAGTTTAAGACCGGATGCCTTTACTGCAAACAGCAATAAAAAAGTATGGTGGAAATGCCGTAAAGGGCACGAATGGCAAGCGACCATCTCACATAGAAATAACGGGCGAGGATGTCCTGTTTGCGATTCCGAGCGTCACACTTCTTTTCCTGAATATGCAATCGTTTATTATCTTAGGATATATGGTTTGGAAGTAATACATCAGTATAAAGGAAAAGGATACGAGTTAGATGTCTATATTCCATCTCGACAAATCGCTATTGAGTACGATGGATATCGTTGGCACAAAGACAAGACGGAACAAGATTTATTAAAAAACTCAAGATGCGTAAAAGACGGGGTTAGTTTATATAGGATACGAGAGGGATTATTGCCACTAAACAGCAGTTCGTTAGACTTTATTGTACAAAGGAATCAAGAAAATCTTGGCGAAATTCTTAAAGTTGTTTTAAGCGAGATACTTAAAACAAATATTGATGTAGACTTAAATAGAGATTTTATTTTCATAGAAAATTTGCGGAATCACACCGAAAAAGAAAGTTCTATTTTGTTTTCTAATCCAGAAATAGCACGAGAGTGGGATTATGCAATGAATGGCAACATGAAACCGGAGAATTATACGGCAAACAGTGCAAGAAAAGTTTGGTGGAAGTGTGCAAACGGACACCAGTGGCAAGCTGCAATATCAAACAGAAACAAAGGTCACGGGTGTCCATATTGTGCAGGTCTATACGTTATTAAAGGTGAAAATGATCTGCAAACAATTAATCCGCTTTTGGCAAAAGAATGGAATTATGAAAAAAACGGCAACTTAAAGCCAGAAGATTTCACAGCAAGTAGTGGTAAAAAAGTTTGGTGGAAATGTTCCAAAGGACATGAATGGGAAACAACAATTTCTAATAGACATAGAGGTACCGGTTGTCCATATTGTTCGGGGAATAAAGTATTAACTGGATATAATGATTTACAAACGCTTAATCCAGTTTTAGCAAGCGAATGGAATTATGAAAAAAACCATGATTTAACGCCTGCGGATGTAATGCCTAATAGTGGCAAGAAGGTTTGGTGGAAGTGTAGCAAAGGGCATGAATGGCAAGCAATAATACAAGGTAGAAATAAGGGAAGCGGTTGCCCTATTTGTAGAAAAATAAAAAGCAAGAAAAAATAGTAAGGAAGTAAATACAATGGATGATTATAGAGGTGATTGTTTATGAATTGGACTGCACTTTCTGCAATTGGAACTACATTAGCTACGATTGTTGGTATTGTTGGTATTTGGTTAAATTTGTGGGACAAAACAAAAAAATTACATATTCATTTTGAAACGGTACCCAGTTTCAAAATTTACCTATCTAACAATTCACTCAGAACAATTGCAATAACCAAAATTATATATTGTATAAACACACATGTGTTTCATGTTGAATATTTTGACGGTTTGAGAGAATTGAATTTGGCACCAGCAACAACGCAAAATATAGACATAATTATGCAAGATGTTTATAGGGCTTATTGTAAGACAAATATGTCTGCGGTTTGCTCCCCTAATGACAATGTAAAAATCATTCTTTATGATAATTATGGCAGAAAATACACAATAAAAACTGATTTGAGTATTGGTGCTTTTCAACAATGATCCCCACCCAATTCAAAAGCGTTCACAATAATTTATCATTTGCCGCGTCTACTTATAATAGGCGCGGTAATTTAGTTTTTCGGGGACTTGACTTTTTCGGATTTTTGAGCATCTTCATAAAACCAAGCCGCAAGGCTAATATTTTGAAAGAGGTGCTTTTATGAATATCCAAAAGCCATTGCCGGGGATGACCACCGAAGAAACCGAAAGACTGCTTCACTATATGAACGCAGTCATTATGTTCAAGCAGATGCACTCCCGTGAAATCATCAATGAAAAGGAACTGCATTTATGCAAGGAGGAGATGCTGAAAAAGTACAAACCACCCCTTGATCCGTACAAAGATGAGGTGTAAAAATATCTCGATTTTTGCATTTGACCCCCCTTGGGTCGAAAAACGGCATTTTTGACCCCCCTAACCCCAAAAATCGCGAAAATTGACCCCCCTCCCGATTTTTGTATCAAAATTAG
>JAZOBD010000061.1:0-37444 GCA_045595825.1 Acutalibacteraceae bacterium | reverse complement strand
GAAGAGGCTCCTGCCGAAGAAACGGCAGAAGAAGCCGCCGAAGAGGCTCCTGCCGAAGAAACAGCAGAAGAAACTGTCGAAGAAACTCCTGCCGAAGAAACGGCAGAAGAAACTGTCGAAGAAACTCCTGCCGAAGAAACGGCAGAAGACGCCGTCGAAGAAGCTCCTGTCGAAGAAACGGCAGAAGAAGCCGTCGAAGAAACTCCTGCCGAAGAAACGGCAGAAGAAGCCGTCGAAGAAGCTCCTGTCGAAGAAACGGCAGAAGAAACTGTCGAAGAAACAGCAGAAGAAGCTGTCGAAGAGGCTGCCGCAACTGAGTCTGATGACCCCGTTGCCGCAATAATGGCGGATATTCCCGCTTTCAGCAAGGATGTTGACAACTGCAACGACGGCGGATATGCAGGTATTGATACACTGATGAAGGGTTATGATGAGGAGATTGCAAACGCAAACACCGACATTCTACCCGATTTCGGTCTGTCGGGAATTCCCGATGCACCCAAGGTTGAAGAGTCTGCCCCTCTGGCGGACAAGCCTGACGAAAAAACCGACGTTGAAGAAATAAAAGTACCTGAAAACAAAGAAAAATCCTCAGGCAAGCGCCTCGCGGCCGTTATCGTTGCCGCCCTGCTTGTGATTGCGGCTGTTGCGGCAATTGTTTTCTTCACCCGCGGCGACAACGGTGACAATAAAACAACAACCTCCGCAACCGAGTCACAGAAACCTGAAATCCCTGTTGAGTGGGTCGCAGGCGGATTTGAAGATTGTGAAGAAATTTTCAGCTTCAACGAAAACCTCTGCGTATTCAAATCTGCACAGACGGGCAGATACGGCCTGATGGATTATAACGGCAACATTGTTGTCGCCGCAAACTATGCGGAATTCTCACGTTGCTCAAACGGCAAAGCTTACACGGGTAACGACACTTATCACTACATAGTCAGAATTGAAGAAAACGGTCGCTGGTATGAAATCAATATGACCGATTATTCCATTTCAACCGAGCCTCACGAGCTTCACGCCATTGAGTCACAGACGCTCGAAAATGAGAATTATGACGAGCGTGACAGATATTTTGAGGGATATGCCGCCGCAAGAAAAGACGGCAAATGGGGTTATGTTGCAGAGGACAGTGACGAGGTTGTCATTGACTTCATTTACGATGCCGCAAACACTTTCACACCCGACCAGGCAACTGCCGCTGACTATTGCCGACCCGTAAACGGCGGTTATGTCCCCGTTATGAAAGACGGCAAAATGGGCATTGTTGACCTTGAAAACCGCACGGTTGTTGACTTTGAGTACGACAGTATTCTTAACGGTGACGACGGTGTTTACATCGCCCTCAAAAACGGCGAGTGGGGCTACATTCTTCTCAACAACGCCGTTGTTGACGTGATTGAAACCACAACAACCACCACGGCGGAATCCACAACCGCCTCCGTGCTTGACGGTGCAAGCGAGGTAAATCTCTGGTATGAGGTTGACCTGGCATCCAGCAAGGTGAAAATCCGCAGCGGCCCCGGCGGCAGCTACGAACAGCTTGGTGAGCTTTCCTTCGGTGACAAGGTTTTTGTAACCCACGCCAAGCCTTCCGCTTCGGGCAAAAACTGGGTCTGCTTTGAATATGAAGGCGGCTACGGCTGGGTACCCTTTGCATACGTCAGACGCGTTTATTAATTTGCGGTTGACATTGCAATAAACTGTTATATAATATTAATGTTAATTTAATACCCCGGCTTTGATGGGAAAAGCATAGCGTAAAACACTTTGGCGGGTAACCGCCGTTACAGAGAGACGGACGTTTGCTGAGAGTCTGTCAGGTGTAGCGCCGTGTTGCCGTCCCGGAGCCTCTGCCGTGATGAGCGGCGGCGTTGTTTCGGCGTTAACGAAAAATGAGTGGTGCGTTTGCACAATTTGGGTGGTACCGCGGCGAGAGCCGTCCCATGCTGTTGTGAAATCGCACCTTTTTTTATTTAAATTCGGCCGCAAAGGTCAGAATAAGGAGAGTTTTTATTATGAAATGGACAGGACTTAACGAGCTCAGAGAAAAATATCTGTCATTCTTTGAGTCAAAGGGACACCTCAGACTGGACAGCTTTTCGCTTGTGCCTCAGGGTGACAAAAGCATTCTGCTTATCAACGCAGGTATGACCCCCATGAAAAAGTATTTCACAGGTGAAGTGACTCCTCCCAGAAACAGAGTCACAACCTGCCAGAAGTGTATCCGCACACCCGATATTGAAAACGTCGGCAAAACCGCACGTCACGGTACGTATTTTGAAATGCTCGGCAACTTCTCGTTCGGCGATTATTTCAAGCGTGAGGCAACAGCCTGGGCGTGGGAATTCTTCACAAAGGTGCTTGAAATTCCCGCAGAGCTTCTTTACGTCAGCGTTTATCTTGAAGATGACGAAGCTTATGACATCTGGACAAAAGAGGTCGGAGTTGACCCCTCTCACATGGTGCGCTTCGGCAAAGAGGATAATTTCTGGGAGCACGGAGCAGGTCCCTGCGGCCCCTGCTCGGAAATTTATTTTGACAGAGGTCCCTCAAAGGGTTGCGGCAGCCCTGACTGTAAAGTCGGCTGTGAATGTGACAGATTTATTGAGGTATGGAATCTTGTTTTCACACAGTTTGAAAACGACGGTAAAAACAACTACACCCGCCTTGCCAATCCCAACATTGACACGGGCATGGGTCTTGAAAGACTTGCCTGCGTAATGCAGGATGTTGAAAACCTTTTCGAGGTTGACACCGTGCGCAACATCATGAAGCACATTATGGAGATTGCAAATCTCAACTATCACGATGATGAGAAAAAAGACGTCTCCCTGCGTGTCATCACTGACCACATCAGAAGCACAACCTTCATGGTCGGTGACGGTGTTCTGCCCTCCAACAGCGGCAGAGGCTACGTCCTGCGCCGCCTTCTGCGCCGTGCCGCACGTCACGGCAGACTCATCGGCATTGACAGACCCTTTCTTTCAGAGGTCTGTGACACCGTTATTGCAGAAAATGCAAAAGCTTATCCCAATCTTGTTGAAAAGCAGGATTACATCAAAAAGATCATCTCAACCGAAGAAGAAAGCTTCTACAAGACAATCGATTCGGGTCTCGGTCTGCTCAACGAGATGATGGAAAAATCCGCAAACGGTATTCTCAGCGGCGAAGATGCATTCAAATTGCAGGATACCTACGGCTTCCCCATTGACCTTACAAAAGAAATCGCAAATGAAAAGAATATGAGCGTTGATGAAGAAAAATTCCGTCAGCTTGTCGAAGAGGCAAGACAAAAGGCGAAGAGCGCAAAGAGAAATGCGGCCGATTCCGACTGGCGTAACAACGGCGTTTCATTCAAAGATATTGCAAAAACAGAGTTTACCGGATATACCGATAACAATACGGAGGCATCCGTCCTTGCTCTTGTTGCCGACGGAGAAAGAAAAGATTTCATCAACGACGGCGACAGTGCGGTTGTTGTGCTTGACAAAACCTCTTTCTATGCCGAAAGCGGCGGCCAGGTAGGCGACACCGGTATAATCAGAATCGGCGAAAGCGTTTTTGAGGTAACAAACACAACCAAAGACCCCGACGGCGCATATCTTCACCACGGAATCCTTGCGGGCGACGGCATCAAGGTCGGCGACAAGGCTGTTACCGTTTATAATGATGACGCAAGAAAAGCGATTATGAGAAACCACACTGCCGCACATCTTCTTCAGGGCGCACTGCGTGAACTTCTGGGTACACACGTTGAGCAGGCGGGCCAGCTTGTTACGGCAGATTCCGTGAGGTTTGACTTTACGCATTTCTCCGCACTCACTGCCGAAGAGCTTGCCGCCGTTGAGCGCAAAGTGAACGAAGCCATTCTTTCCGCAGTTGAGGTTTCAATGACCGAAATGTCAATTGATGAGGCTAAGAAAATGGGCGCAATGGCACTGTTCGGTGAAAAATACGGTGACGTTGTACGTGTTGTAAAGGCAGGCGAATTTTCAACCGAGCTTTGCGGCGGTACGCACGTTGACAATTCCGGCAAACTCGGTCTTTTCAAGATTGTTTCCGAGTCATCGGTTGCCGCAGGTGTTCGCCGTATTGAGGGCGTAACGGGCTTCGGCGTGCTTGATTATATTGCAAAAGATACTCAGTTGATCCGCAACACCGCCGCTGTGATGAAACTTGCAAACGTTTCGGAGCTTGACAAGCGTGCAGGTGTGCTTATGAATGACATCAAGGCAAAAGACAAAGAAATCGAACAGCTCCGCGGTGAGCTTTCATCGCTCAAAACGGGCGACATCTTCGGCAATGCCGTTGAGGTCGGTGCCGTTAAGCTTGTTACCGCCGTTCTTGACGGCGCAAGACCCGACGAGCTTCGTGCAATGGGCGACAAGGTCAGAGAAATGGAAAACGGCGTTGCCGTTCTTGCAAGCGTAAATGCGGAAAAAACAGGTGCAAACTTTGTCTGTGCCTGCTCGGCAGGTGCAATTGCGGCAGGTGCGCACGCAGGCAACATTGTCCGTGCCGTTGCAACCCTTGCAGGCGGCTCGGGCGGCGGTAAGCCCGACAGCGCAATGGCAGGTACAAAGGATGTTTCAAACGTTGCTGGTGCCGTTGCCGGTGCTGCTGAAATCATTGAAAAAATGCTTAAATAATTAATGAAAGAAGGGTAATTATGGATTGCATTTTCTGCAAAATCGTTGACGGTACAATTCCGTCCAAAAAAGCTTATGAGGATGACAAGGTTCTGGCTTTTTATGACCTTGAACCTCAGGCACCCGTGCACATTCTTATCATTCCAAAGGAGCACATTGCCGCCGCTTCGGAGATAACTGCCGAAAACAGTGCGGTTGTTGCCCGAATTTTTGAGGTTGCCGCAAAGCTTGCCGCCGAAAACGGACTGGGCGCAGGTTTCCGCGTTGTCACAAACAGCGGTGAAAGTGCCGGTCAGTCGGTAAAGCACCTTCATTTCCATCTTCTTGGCGGCAGAGATTTCACTTGGCCTCCGGGTTAATGACTGGGAAAGGAGAAAGAAAAATGCCTGATTATTACAGAATAAACATTGCGGGTGTTGAGCGAGACCTTGCGCTTTGCCCGATCAACGAAAAAATCGATATTGCCGGATTCATTCTTTTCGGTGACGTTGAAATCACCGTTCACGCGGCAGAAAAACTGCTTGAAAAGCTGCCTGAATTTGATTACATCGTGACACCTGAGGCAAAGAGCATTCCTCTTGCCTATGAAATGTCACGCCAGAGCGGCAAAAAATACTTTGTCGTGCGCAAAAAGCCCAAGCTTTATATGGTTGACCCTGTTTCGGTTGATGTGCGTTCAATCACAACCGATGCCGAGCAGAAGCTTTACCTTGACGGCGCTGAGGGTGAACAGATGCGGGGCAAAAGAGTTGTCATTCTTGATGACGTAATCAGCACGGGCGAATCGCTTAAGGCTGTTGAGAAGCTTTGCGCCGTGTTCGACACAAATGTCGTTGCGAAGGCGGCTGTGCTTGCAGAGGGTGATGCCTCAAAGCGTGACGATATTGTTTTCCTTCAGGAACTGCCTCTGTTTTTTAAATAATTTCCGAAAGGTGGAAAGGCAATGCCGCGTGTTGGCGCGACAGTTGGACTTTCGCTGTTTGCAACCCTTTACTTTTTATTTGAATACGACATTAAACACGCCAGCATAATGCTTGTCGTTTTTGTTGTCTTATTTACGGTTACAGTGTTTGTGCCTGCCGCAAGAAATCAGCGGGTTTTACCCGTTGCCTTTGCGGCGGGTGCGGCAGCGTGTCTGCTTTTTATTTCCGCTTCTTTTTCAGGATACAACAAAAACCTTGATTTTGTGGGGAAAGACGTCAGCCTTGTTGCCGAAATCACGTCAGATGCTCAGTGCCGTTACGGCCGTTATTATTATGAAGCCTCTGTGCTGGAAGCAGACGGTGTCAAAGAAAATTTTGACATACGCCTTAGCTTTTCCGCACCGCTTGAATGTGACGGATATGACGTTATCAAAGGTGATTTCAGAGTCTATAAACTCGGTGAGCGTGACAAGTCGGTTGCCGCTTATTACAAGTCTGACGGTGTTTATCTCGGTGCTTACGAAAACGGTGAAACTGAAATTTTTGCCGTTGATGAAACCGCAAAACCGTTCGCTTATCGGTTTCTTATTTTGCGGCGCGAAATAAAATCGGCTGTCAACGCACTTCTGCCCGATGAAATCGGTGCTTTTGCCATTGCGTTGTTGCTTGGTGATACGTCAGGGCTCAGTGACGGTGTACTTGACGGATTCCGTGATACGGGCACGCTTCACATTGTCAGCGTGTCGGGAATGCACCTTTCAGTGTGGGCGCTTTTTGTGTTGGGCATTGCAGAAAATCTGAATCTCAACAGGCGGCTTGCTGCACTTATTTCAGCTGCTTTCGTTGTTGCGTTTATGGCGCTGACGGGGTTTACTTATCCCATTGTACGCTCTGGCGTGATGATACTTGTTTTCCTCGCTTCAATGCTTTTCGGGCGGCGTGGCGACCCTCTCAATTCTCTTGGCGTTGCGGCAGGGGTTGTTCTTTTTACAAATCCCTTTGCGGCAGGCTCGGTTTCAATGCAGCTGACCTTTCTGTCGTGCCTCGGTATGATTGCTTACGGTAAGCTGTTTTCCCGCCGCATAACAAGAACTTTCGTCAAAATGAAGCCTGCCCTGCTCGGTGCGGTGCTTCGCTATATTTGTGAAACGGTGGCGGTTTCGGTGTGCGTGACTGTGCTGACCCTCCCGGTGATGCTCAGAATGATACCCGGAATAAGCCTCACAACCGTTTTCTGCAATATATTTGTGCTTTTTGCCGTCGGTTTCGCTATGATTACCGTCGGTGTTTCCGCTCTTCTCAATGCAATTCCGTTGCTATCTTTTATGGGCGTGCCGCTTGCTTTTGCAGGCAGAATTTCGCTCGGATATATTCTTTCCGTAATTGACTTTTTCAGCTTTTCAGGCTCTGCATTTTTGCGCTTCGACCGCAGTGTGTCGCTGATGTTTATTGCCGTTTCTGCGGCTGTTTTTGCAGTGGCAACGCTGTTTTATCTGTGCGGCAGAAATATTTACAAGACTTGTGCAGTGCTTTGCGCGGCGGGCTTTGCCGCAACCGCCGTTTTTTCGGCTTACGTGAATTTTACAACAGTAACCGTTACGGTTGTTGATGTCGGCAATGCTTCTGCGGTGCTTGTGTCAAAGGGCAACGAGGGTGTGCTGCTGGGTTGCGGCGGTGAATCTTTCGGTGATGATGCGGCAATTATTGAGGAAATTGAAAACAAAAACATATCAAATCTTTCGCTTGTGCTTGTGCCGAGAAACAGTGTAACGGAGGCGGCGCAAAGTGAGAGTGTGCTTGCAAACACAAGCTTTTCGGCGGTTGCGCACAACGGTCTGCCCGACAGTGCGTTGCTTTTGCTGCGTGACAAGCAGGTTTATTCTGCCGAAAATCTGAACTTTACCACTGATTTCGGTGTCACCGTACACTGCGTCAGCAATGAAAAAGTGTGTGTTGCCTTTGTTGATACGGGCAAGGCAGGCATTTTAGTCAGCTTTTATCCCTCGTCCGATTTGTCACTTGTAAACCCTGAGTGGCTCAAAGCGGATGCTGTTATCAGCCGCACCGCTCTGCCGCAAAAGCTTGAAGCAACGGCGAAAAACGTTGTTGTCAGCGGCACGGGCTTCAAAGGTGAATACTATGCTGAAACTCTGCGGCAAAAGGGTATCAGTGCGGAGGCAACTTCGGGGCAGGGGAATATTACAGTGAAAATACGCGGCAGCGGCAAGCTGTCATTTGAAAGGTAGGTCGGCGGTGTGGCAATTCTGAATGAATCTGCAATCAAGGAAAAACTGCGGGAAAATCCCGTCGGTGTCTATCTTATATACGGCGAAGAGGATTACCTGAAAAAAGTTTATGCCGAAAAAATTGTGGCAAAGTGCGTTGACAAGGACTTTGCCGATTTCAACCTGCACGTTTTTGAGGGGGCGGGTGCTGATTTATCCGCCATTTACGATGCCACTCAGGGCGTGCCGATGATGAGCGAAACCAACTGCGTTTTTGTCAAGGATATGCCGTTTGAATCGTTTGGCGATGCCGATATGAAAACGCTTGACACGGTCATTACCGAGTGTCCCGAAACCTGCTCGCTTGTGTTTCTGATGCAGGGAACTGTTTCGGGCGCAAAATGGAACAAGGTTGCAAAGCTTTTTGAAGCAAAGGCAAACGCTGTGCTGCTCAACAAAAAAACACCTGCCGAGCTTGTAAAAATGCTTGAAAGCGGTGCAAAAAAGCGTAACGCTCCGTTTGAGGCAGGCGTTGCAAACTATCTGCTGACCTGTGTCGGCAATGACCTCAACACCTTGCTTAACGAAACCGACAAGGTCTGCGCCTACGCCGCAGGCAGAACGGTTAAAAAATCAGACGTGGATACCGTTTGCATCAGAACGCTTGAATCGAAGGTGTTTGACATCACAAAGGCTCTGCTTTCGGGCAGGCTGGGGGCAGCACTGCAAAGCCTCAACAACCTTGTAAATCAAAGGGAAGACATGATAATGGTTATGGGTGCGCTCATTTCCGCCTACGTCGACATTTACCGTGCCCGTTCCGCCGTCAAAGCGGGAAAAAGGGCAGAATACATTGCGGAATTTTACGATTACCGTAACAAAATTTTCCGCCTGACAAACGCCGCACGTGACGGTGCTTCAATGTCGGCGCAGGATATTTACGAAAGCATTGAGGTGCTTGCGTGGGCAGATTCTCAGCTCAAAAGCAGTTCTGCCGACGTGCACGCAATGATTGTCGAACAGACACTTGTAAAGCTCGCAATGCTCAGAAATTAACGAAGGTAAACAATAATGATTAAGATAAAACAGGCGATAATCGTTGAGGGAAAGTATGACAAAATCAAGCTTTCCCGCTTCATTGATGCGCCGATAATCGAAACTGAGGGATTCGGAATTTTCAAGGATAAAGAGCGGCAACGCCTTATCCGAACCCTTGCCAAAACAAACGGAATTCTTGTGCTTACCGACAGCGATTCGGCAGGCTTCAAAATCCGTTCTTTCATCGGCTCAACCGTTGACAGCAAAGACATTACGCACGCCTACATCCCCGATATTTTCGGCAAAGAGCGCCGCAAAACGGAGCCTTCAAAAGAAGGAAAACTCGGCGTTGAGGGCGTGTCTGAGGCGGTGATTATGCAGGCACTCGACAATGCGGGTGTGCTGTGCCAGAAGGTTGAAACACCGTCAAGACCGATAACAAAGCTTGACCTTTACGAAAACGGTTTTGTCGGTCAGACGGACAGCACAAAAAAACGCGCCGCACTGCTTAAATACTACACGTTGCCTGCACGCCTTTCGTCAAATGCGCTTGTCACCGTGCTCAACTGTATCACAACCTATGACGCCTTTTGTGAGGCGGTCAGACAAATCGGAAAGGATGAGGAATAATGTTTCGTGTCGGTCAGGGCTACGACGTCCACAAGCTTGTTGAAAACCGCCGCCTGATTCTCGGCGGTGTGGAAATTCCTTTTGAAAAGGGTCTGCTCGGTCACTCCGATGCGGACGTGCTTCTTCACGCCGTCAGCGATGCACTTCTCGGTGCCGCCGCACTTGGCGACATCGGCTGTCTTTTTCCCGATAATGACGAAAAATACAAGGATGCTGACAGCCTGAAACTGCTTGCTGAGGTTGCCGACGTGCTTGACAAAAACGGTTTTACGGTTGTCAATGCCGATGCCACAATAATTGCACAAAGGCCGAAAATGCATCCTTTTATTGACGGAATGCGTGACAATATTGCACGGGCGCTGAAAGTTGAAAAAGACTGCATCAGCGTGAAGGCAACAACCGAAGAGGGGCTTGGCTTTACGGGCAGCGGTGAGGGCATTGCCGCCACGGCAGTCTGCCTTATAACTAAAAAATAAGAATTTTTTGTAAATTTGCGGTGTTTCTGTTTACAGAGACACCTTTTTTATGTTATGATAGCTTTCGTGTACAGTTTTGCGAAAGGAGTGACCGCTTTATGCCGCTTAAAGAAACCGTGACTGAGTTTTTCAGCAGAATCGGTGCTGTTGTTTCAAGCTTTTCCGTGGTCGATTTTATCGATATCTGTTTTGTGGCGTTTGTTATTTACAGCGGTATTAAAATTATCCGTGAAACAAGGGCGTTTCAGCTTGCCAAAGGCTTTGTGCTGCTGGGTGCCGTTTACCTTGTCATCAATCTTCTCAATATGCAGGCGAGTGAATATCTTTTCAACAAGGTTTTCACAAATGCCATTATTGTTATGATTATTCTTTTCCAGCCAGAAATCCGTAAAGCAATCGAAAAAATGGGCGGCAGCCGCCTGCGTGCGTTTGATTTTCTGGGCATTAATGCAAACACTGAAAAGCGCAATGACGTTATCCGTGAAACAATTATTGAAACGGCAAAAGCCTGCCAGCGAATGAGCGACAAGCGCATCGGCTCAATCATTATTTTTGAGCGTGAAACTTTGCTTGGCGACTCAATAAAGACAGGCACCCCCGTCGATGCAAAAATCACTCATGAGCTTATCGGCAATATTTTCTTTCCCAATTCGCCTCTCCACGACGGTGCAGCAATCATCCGTGACGGCCGCCTTGAATGTGCGGGCTGTGTGTTGCCGCTGACAAAAAGCGACCTTGGCAGTGACCTCGGCATGCGCCACAGGGCTGCAATCGGCGTTACGGAAGAAAGCGATGCCGTTGTTGTTGTCACTTCGGAAGAAACAGGCATAATTTCACTTGCTTACAGGGGTAATTTTGTGCGTAATCTCACCGAGGCACAGCTGCGTGAAGAGCTTATGGGCTACATGATTAAAGAAGAAACTCAGACACCCGCACCAAAAAAAGTGCTTGAAACGGTCAAAGAGTTTTTGAAGGGTAATAAAAAATGAGAAAAAAGAAATTTTCATTAAGCAAACTTTTTTACGATAACCGCTTTGTGCTTGTGTTTTCAATTGTGGTTTCGGTCGTCTTCTGGTTGGTTGTCGCCATTCAGTTCAGCCCCGTTGTCACCTACACAATTGAGGATGTGCCCGTGCGCATTTATCTTTCAAATAACACCGTCAGCCGCAACCTTGAACCTCTTGACAACGTTGATTATGTGGTTGACAGTGAGGGTTACTACGTGCGTGACGACCTGCTGGTTGACATCACCGTTGAAGGTCAGCGCTACATTGTTTCGGGTCTTGAAGCGGATGAATTCAGCGTTATTGCCACCACAAGCGACGTCAATTCGGCCGGAACTTATTCGCTGATGCTCACTTACGAGCCTGTTGACGAAATGCCCGATTACACCATTACAGGTGTTTCTCAGGATTACGTCAACGTTTATTTTGACGAGCTTGTCACCCGTAGTCTGCCTGTCAGGGCGGCGGTTGACTACAACGGCGTTGAATTCCCCGACGACTCTTATTATTTTGTGACAAACGGCGTTGAGGTTTCTGTTTCAACGGCAAGGGCAACTGGTCCAAAAACCGAAATTGAAAAAGCAACGGAAATCCTTGCAAGTATTGAGGTTGACGAAAAAATAACCGAAACGGAAAGATTCACGGCGGAGCTGATTGCTGTTGATGAAAACGGCAATCCTGTCAGTTATACAAAATCTGCGGCAGTCGGCGGTGCGGTCACCGTGACAGTTCCGGTCTACAAGCGCGTTGAGCTTGCGGCGGATATCGAGTTTATCAATGTGCCCGTCGGTTTTGATATGGCAGCGGTTGAATATTCCGTTCTGCCCGAAAAATGCGATTTCGGCGTGACCGAAAGCAAGTTTGAAAACGCTGAAAAAGCTATTATCCGTGAAATTGATTTCAACGAGCTGAAAGCCGGCGAAAACGTCTTTGTCGTAAGACCTGATGAGATTGCCGATATCGATATGAGCTTTGCCGATGTTGAGGCGTTTGCGGTTACCGTTACCGTCAATGACGTTGTATCGCAGAATGTGACGGTTGCGGTTGCAAACATTGTTGTTGACGAGGCTTTTGCCGGTTACACGGTTACCCCTGCACAAGAGGGGGCGACGGTTACCGTTGTCGGCGATCCCGTTACAGTGGGTCAACTTACTCCCGATGACATTACCGTGGCTTATGATTTTTCGGCAATTGACAAGCAGATTCAGGGCGCAACAAAGCTTGAAATACCGCTTACAGTCAGCATCAACAACGGTGAAAAGTGTTGGACTTACGGTCAGACTGTTGTTCCTGTCACCCTGACACCGCCCGCTCAATAAAAATTAACAGCCAAATCAGTCCCGCAGTGCGAAAGCATTGCGGGATATTTTTTGCGGCTTTCGAATTCAACGGCGACGGCAGGATTTTTTGCTCTTTTAAATTTTAATAATATATAAATATTTTTATAAATTGTTGAATTAAGTTGATTTATATGTTACAATTAAGCCAATTATAATGGGATAAAAGGAGGCGAGCGGCTTGAAAAAGAAAATTGTCAGCATTACGGCGGTTGTTTTATGTGTGCTTTTTGTGTTTTCGGGTTGCTCACTCAATTTCAGCTTTGTCGAAACCCTGATGCAACCTCCCGTGTTCTTTGACGAATATGCCCCGCTGCAACAGGCGTTTTCTCAGGCGGTCAAAGAAGAGTCTGTTTTGTGTGCGCCTGTTTCGGGAGAGCACCGCTCGGCAATCATTTTGCAGGATGTTGACGGCGACTCGCAGGAAGAAGCTTTAATCTTTTACGCCGCAGAGTCAAACAAATTTAACGCCGCCATGTATTACTTTGAAACCGTAAACGGCCATTGGACTGCCGTGGGCAGTTATCCCGGCGCAGGCAGCAGTGTGTACGAGGTGAGCTTTGTTGACCTTGACGGCAACGGCGTTTCTGAAATTCTTGTTTCGTGGAGTCTTTATGAGGGCAACGAAAACAGAATACTGTCTGTGTTCATGAAAAACGGAGCAAACCGACTTGAAGAGCTCGTCAACGAATCGTTCAACATAATGCAGGTGCTCGACATTGACAGTGACGGCTTTGATGAAATTCTTGTTGTCACCTCGGGCAACGCAAGGGCAACAGGCACAAACGTTGCAAGGGTGTTTGAGCTTACCGACGGCAAGGCTTCCATTCTCGGTGAAACGAAGCTTGACTCAACCGTCAGCAAATACGTGGGCGTTCAGGTTGAAAAAAGCGCTGATCTGCCTGCGAGGGTTTACATTGATGCCGCCAAGGGCGAAACCCAGATGATAACCGAGGTTGTTTATATTGACGGCAAAAGCGGCAACCTCTGCAATCATTTTTATGACGAGCAGACTGCCTCAACAAAGACAACCCTGCGAAACAGTCACCTGCGCTGTAACGACGTCAATAACGACGGCGTTGTCGATATTCCCGTGCAGGTTGCACTTACGGGTGCAAACAACGAAGAAAACGCCGCATCGGGTTTCGGTCCGATGAATCTTACACAGTGGATAAATGCCGATAACGGCAAAATAAACTCATTCACCGTTGTCAGGCATCAGCTTGTCAATGAAGCGGCAGGTTTTTCCGTTGACGTGCCGACTGAGGCAATCGGAAAATTCTGCGTCAGGACAAGTTCTGACGAGTGGCAGTTATACGCCTGCTCGGGTAATGGCGAAATCGGAGAAAAGCTTGCAAACGTCGCTTTCACCGCACCCGATAAGTGGAACAAGGTAATTCACCGCGATTACACCGTTGTTATTGAGAATGACAGTATGATTGTCGGATACCTGCTCACCGATGAGGGTGTTGCCGCAGGTGTTGACGACATTCTGAAATTCGGTTCAATCAATCTTGTTACCGATTTATAAGTTGGGGGTGAAATGAATGAAAAGAATTCTTGTTGCGGAAGACGAAGCTGCCATCAGGGAGTTTATCGTCATCAATCTGCGCCGTGCGGGCTATGACGTTACGCAGGCGGGCGACGGCGCACGTGCACTCGAACTTTATGAAATGAACGAGGGCGATTTTGACATTGCTCTTCTTGATATAATGATGCCTGAGGTTGACGGTCTTGAAGTGTGCAGACAGTTAAGACAGAAAAGTCCCGGTATCGGCATTATAATGCTCACTGCAAAGTCTCAGGAAATGGACAAGGTTTCGGGTCTGATGATGGGTGCTGACGATTACATAACGAAGCCCTTTTCACCGACAGAGCTAGTCGCAAGGATAGATGCCATTCACCGCAGGGTTACTCTTAACAGCGAGCAAAAGAAAAAGCCCGAAGCAGGCAGTGTTATCGAGCTTGGCAGATTCAGGCTTGACCGAAGGAGCCACACCCTGACAAAAGACGGCAACTATATTGAGCTGACTCAGGTTGAGTTTCAGCTTATGGAATATTTCTTTACAAACCCCGGCGCGGCACTCAGCCGCACCGATATTCTCAACAAAGTGTGGGGCATTGAATATCTTGGCGAAGAAAAAATCGTCGACGTCAACATAAGACGCCTGAGAATGAAAATTGAGGATGAGCCTTCTACCCCCAAAAACCTTGCAACAATCTGGGGTGTCGGCTACAAGTGGATTGTATTATAACCTGATTTGACTCTGATGAAAGGCAGGTGAGGGCAGTGGCAAAAAAACAGACGAAATTTGTCGGTCTGACAAAGCGTTGGTTTGTAAACACCGTTTTGCTGGTTGTAGTGGTGGTTGTTGCCATTGTGCTGTTGCTTTGCCTCAACATCAGAAACAGCTATTATAACACCGTCAGCCAGACTCTTGAATTCAATTCGGGCGATATGCTTTCTTCATATTACAGCGTTTACGCCGACGAAAGCGAATACGGCTTTTCAAAATTTGCAAGGGATTACGTTGACAGTTTTCCCGACAAAAAATTCATGGAGGTCTGGTTTATTGACTCGGCGGGTAAGGTTGTTCTTTCGTCAAGCGGTTTTGATATTGATGAAGAATATCTGAGAACGCTTTCGATGCCCGATTACGAGCAGGCGCTGACCTCTGCGACAAATGACGGCAAATGGACGGGCAGACTGCCCTCGGGTGAAAAAATAATGGCGGTCACAAGCGTTGTAATGCATCCCAACGGCACCAAAAGCGGTGCGGTCAGATTTATGGTTTCGCTTAAACGTGTGGATGAGCAGTTGCTGAAGCTTTCGCTTCTCATCGCTTTTCTCGGTCTGTCGTTTCTTTTGTTTATTGTTGCATCGGGTTTTTATTTCATTCGTTCAATCATCAATCCCATAAAACAAATCAACGAAACGGCAAACCGCATTGCCGACGGTGACCTTGACGCAAGAATTGACCATTATTCAAACAACGACGAGCTGGGCGACCTTTGCGGCGCAATCAATAACATGGCAAACGAGCTTGGCACGGCAGAACAGATGAAAAACGATTTCATCTCCACTGTATCGCACGAGCTGAGGACACCGCTGACGGCAATCAAGGGCTGGGGCGAAACTCTGCTTCAACTGGGCGACACAGACCCCGACACGACCAAAAGGGGAATGAGCGTTATCATCGGTGAGGCGGCAAGGCTCAACGACCTTGTTGAGGAATTGCTCGACTTCTCACGCATCAACACAGGCAGAATGACACTTAACATTGAAAAAATTGACGTACTTGCCGAGCTTGACGAGGTTGTGTTCACTTTCAAGGAGCGCGCCATCAAAGAGGGCATTGAGGTCATTTACAATTCGCCGTCTTACCCCGCACCCGTCAACGGTGATGCGGCGAGAATAAAGCAGGTTTTCATCAACATCATTGACAACGCAATCAAATACAACGAGCACGGCGGCAAGGTAATTGTGCTTGCCGAGCTTATCAACAAAGCATCATTGCAG
The DNA here is from genome assembly GCA_045595825.1 of Acutalibacteraceae bacterium. GTDB lineage: Bacteria > Bacillota > Clostridia > Oscillospirales > Acutalibacteraceae > CAG-177. Next base: position 21,639 of record JAZOBD010000061.1, on the reverse strand, counting down.
GTCAGAGTGAGTGACACGGGCAAGGGAATTTCGCCCGAGGCGCTGCCCAAGGTAAAAGAAAAATTCTTCAAGGCCGACACCTCGGTGCGCGGCTCGGGAATCGGACTTGCGGTTGCAGACGAAATTGTGCGAATGCACAAGGGAGAGCTGCTTGTTGACAGCATTCTGGGTGAAGGCACAACGGTTACAATCACCCTGCCCGTCATTGTTTCCAAAACAGAAACAGAAGGAGTGTTAAACGCAGATGAGCAAGAAAGAAGCGAATAAATATGTCGCCGTCGGCGGTCAGGCTCTTATGGAAGGCATTATGATGAAAGGCCCCAAGGGCACGGCAATGTCTTTAAGACTGCCCGACAAAAGCATTGAAACACAGATGAAAGAGCAGGTTTCCCTGCGTAAAAAGTATAAATTTTTCAACATTCCCATTCTCCGCGGCATCGTTTCATTTGTTGAGTCACTCGTCAGTGGTTACAAATACCTTATGGAATCCGCAGAAAAAACGGGCCTTGACCTTGACAGCACCGAAAACGAATCCAAGCTTGACCGCTGGATTACGGAGCATTTCGGCAAAAAGATGATGACGGTTATCGGCGTCATTTCGGGCGTACTCGGCGTAGGTCTTGCGCTTTTGCTTTTTATGTATCTGCCCAGCCTTGCCTTTGACCTTCTCAACGACTACGTCGCCGACGGAAAGCTTGATTTCCTGCGTGCCGTGTTTGAAGGTCTTATCCGCATTGTGATTTTCGTTGCCTATATGGCAATTGTCGCAAGGATGAAAGAAATACGCCGTGTTTATATGTACCACGGTGCCGAGCATAAAACAATTTTCTGCTTTGAAAGCGGCGAAGAGCTGACGGTTGAAAACGTCAGGAAGCAGTCACGCTTTCATCCTCGTTGCGGCACAAGCTTCATTTTCGTGACAATTCTTCTGAGTATTCTTATTTCTTCGGTTGTCGCCGTCGTTTTTCCCGAGGTGACACAGACAAGACTTATCTGGGTTGCCGTAAAGCTTCTGATGATGCCTGTGATTATGGGCATCGGCTTTGAATTCATTCAGCTTGCAGGCAAATACCCCAACAAATTCACCCGTCTTTTGTCAATGCCCGGTCTGTTGATGCAGAGAATCACCACAGCCGAGCCCACCCCCGATATGATTGAGGTTGCAATTGCCGCAATGAAAGCGGCGCTTACGGGTGAGGTTGAAATGCAGGAAAAGACTGAGGAAACTGCCGCTGCTGCGGAAGAATCCGTTGACGGCGAAACTGCGGAGAATACCGATGAAAATTAAAGACCTTCTTTCGCAGACTGCACAGCGGTTTTCCGAATCGGGCAATTCCAACTCTGTCAGTGAAGCACGCTGGCTTTTTGAAAGCGTGTCGGGAATGACCACAACACAGATTTTACTCAATTCCGATAAGAATACAGACCCTGCTGTTGAGCAGGAATTTCTCCGCCGTGCGGAAATGAGAATCGGCGGCAAACCGATTCAGTATGCAATCGGCAGCTGGGATTTTTGCGGTAACACTTTCTTTGTGGGCGAGGGTGTGCTTATCCCCCGACCCGAAACGGAGCTTGTTGTTGAGCTGGCTGAAAAATACATCCGCAAAAGCGGAGTTAAAACCGTTGTTGACCTCTGCGCAGGCAGCGGTTGTATAGGTCTTACCGTTGCAAAAATGTTCCCCGACGTTAAAGTTTACCTTATTGAAAAATCTGACCTTGCACTCGGTTATCTGAGGCGCAACGCACAGAATCTCGGTGCGGAAAATGCAGTGATTATCGGCGGCGATTTGTTTGACGGCTTTGCAAAGCCCGGTATTCCCGAAAACGGTCTGCTGCTTTCTAACCCGCCTTACATCCGCAGTGACGTTGTGCCGACCCTTGATAAAGAGGTGCTTTACGAGCCTGCGCTTGCCCTTGACGGCGGCACAGACGGACTTGATTTTTACCGTGCAATTGCCGTGTGCTGGCTTTCCCGCTTTGCGGCGGCGGTTGTTGAGTGCGGCGAAGAGCAGACAGATGACGTCTGCCGTATTTTTGAACCGCACTGTGACAAAACAAAAGCGCACAGTGACCTTTTCGGCAATCCCCGTGCGGTTTCTGCAATTGTGAAAGGAAAAACTGACTATGATTTTTGACATTATAAGAAACGGCTTTTCGCTTCAGACGGTAATGAGCCTGATGTCGAGAGTTTTTATAGTTTTCTGTACAATGCCCGTGCACGAATATGCACATGCACTTGTTGCAACAAAACTGGGCGACCCCACACCGAGGGCAAAGGGCAGGCTCACGTTAAGCCCCCTTGCACACGTTGACCTCTGGGGTGCGCTGATGATTTTCCTTGTCGGCTTCGGCTATGCAAAGCCCGTGCCTGTAAATCCCCGCCATTTCAAAAACCCGAAAGGCGGCATGGCGCTCACAGCCGTTGCAGGCCCCGTTTCAAATCTGCTTATGGCACTGTTCTTCGTTATTCTGACGGATTTCAGTATTATGGGAATTTACTACACGTCAAGCATTGTGGCGCAAGTCTGCTTCTGGTTTTTCTACTATGCGGCAAACGTCAATATCTGCCTTGCCGTTTTTAACCTGCTTCCCATTCCGCCGCTTGACGGCTCACGTATTCTTCAACTGTTCATTCCCTCAAAGTATTATTATCAGGTTCTTAAATATGAGCGCTACATTGTGCTTGCCGTTTTTGCGCTGATTTTCTTCGGCCTGCTTGACGGACCGATTGCTTTCGTCACCGATAAGGTGATGTGGCTGTTTGCAAAGTTCACCTCGCTTTTCTTCGGCGAATACGGCGATTATCTGGTTGACATTCTGTCTTAGGAGTTTTTGGCAAATGGATTCATTATCTTACAAGCTTGAAATATTTGAAGGTCCGATGGATCTGCTGCTTCACCTTATCAGTAAAAAGAAGGTCAGCATCAACGACGTGCCGATTATGGAAATAATCGAGCAGTATCTTGATTATGTAAAGCAGATGCAGAGCGAAAACCTTGATATTGCAAGTGAATTCCTTGAAATGGCTGCAAGGCTTGTTTACATCAAAACCGTGTCGCTTTTACCCGTGCACGAAGAAACCGAAAAGCTTGTTGAAGAACTTCGCGGCGAGCTTACCGAATATCAGGATTGCAAGATTGTTGCAGGTAAGCTTTCCAAAACGGCAAACGGCTTTGATTACTTCGGCCGCACACCTGAAAAGATTGAGGCGGATATGACTTATACCCGTATCCACGAGCCTGCCGAGCTTTACAAGGCTTATCTTGCCGCTGTCGGCAAGGGCAAAAGGCGTCTGCCGCCGCCTGTGGAGGCTTTTTCGGGCATCATTGCGCACAAGATTGTGTCGGTTGCTTCACGTGTCAGCTTTATAATTGACTTTTTCAAAAAATCGAAAAAACAGCGTTTCGGCAAATTCTTCGAAAATGCAACCTCACGCTCTGAAATGGTTGCAACCTTCCTTGCACTGCTTGCACTGACAAAGGCGAAAAGAATTTCCGTTGACGGCATCGGCGAAAATGCCGAAATAACCTTGCTTGAAGGCAGAGGGGAGAAAATCGAAATTGACCAATAACGAAATGATAAGCGTGTGCGAGGCAATCCTTTTTGCCGCAGGCGAGCCGCTAGAAGTGGCAAGGATTGCAGAGGCACTCGAACTTGACATAACCGAAACCGAAACGGCGCTTGCCCAGCTTGAAGCAAAGCTTGTGGAGCGTGAGAGCGGAATCTGTTTGCTTAAACTCGGCAACAAATATCAGCTTTGTTCAAAAACCGAATATGCACCGCAGATAAGAGCCGTGCTTGAAATTAAAAAGAATGCTCCGCTTTCACCTGCCGCCTTTGAGGTGCTTGCGGTTGTCGCTTACAATCAGCCCGTAACCAAGGCTTATGTTGAACAAATCAGAGGCGTTGACTGCTCGGGCGTTATTTCAACACTGATTGCAAGAGGCTTGCTCGAGGAAAAAGGCAGACTCGACCTGCCCGGCAGACCTCTGCTTTACGGCACAACACCCGCATTCCTGCGTTGCTTCTGTATCACGTCGCTGTCGCAGCTGCCCGAGCTTCCCAACAAAAAGGATCTTGGCATTGACGATCCCGACGATGAAATTGACAGCGAGCAGGGCGTTCAGATAAGAAGCTTTTTCAACGAAGAGGCTTACAACGAAATTCAGGCTGAGAATCAGGAAAGTGAAACGTCTGACGAAATTCCCGTTGAAGTTTCACAGTGATTACATAAAAGCTCGGAAGGGGTGATTGATTGAAAGTATTGCTTGTGTTGTTATGCATTGTTCTTTTCTTTGTTCTTCTGTTTTCCGTTAAGTTCAGGGTAACAATTGATTACGACGACGAAACATCCGTTTTGCTCAGATGGCTGTTTCTGAAAATACAGATTCTGCCCGCAAAGGAAAAGAAGCCGAAAAAAGAAAAGAAAAAGAAACCCAAAAAAGAGGAACCTCCCAAAGACGAGAAAGTTCCCGCACCCAAAGAGAAGAAAGACAACATAATCAAACGTTTTTACAATAACAAGGGGCTCAGCGGTCTTGTTGACCTGCTCAAAAGTGCGGTCAATGCACTTGGCGGAATGTTCGGCAGGGTTTTCAAAGCTTTCATTTTTGATGAGCTTTACGTTTCGGTCACCGTGGGTACGGGCGACTCGGCTGAAACGGCAATCAAATACGGCAAAACCTGCGCCGTCGTTTTCCCGTTGATGGGTTACATTGTTTCCAATATGCGTGCGAAGAAATATAACTGCGAGGTAACGCCCGATTTCATTCACGGTGAAAACAGCGCAAGGGCGCACGCAACAATTTCGGTAAGACCCATCAGCATTACAAATGCACTTGTCATTGTTGCATTTGAATTACTTTTCAAGGTTGTAATAAAGCTGCTCAAAGGCTCCAAGGTGGATGCCGGCAAGGGCGGCGTTCAGACACAAAATAATAATCAACAAATACAGAAAGGCGGACAAACAAAATGAAAGAACAGTCAGCATCAGGAATTCTCGGAACAGCAATTGAAAAAATAAAGGACCTTGTGGATGTCAGTACAATTATCGGCGAGCCCATCGTGGTCAGCGATAAAATTCAGATTATCCCCGTTTCAAAGGTCACCTACGGCTTTGCTTCGGGCGGCACCGATTTCCCCTCCAAGTCAAACGCTGAGCTTTTCGGCGGCGGCGGCGGAGCAGGCATCACCATCAACCCCGTTGCATTTCTCGTCATCAATAACGGCAACGTTTCCGTTAAATATGTAAACTCTGCCGAAGGCTCTGTTGAAAGAACAATCGGCATGATTCCCGACATTGTTGACAAGGCAACCGAGGTTATCACAAAGCTTACCAACAAGGGCGGCGACCCCGTTGAAGAGGCTCTTAACAGCTACAACGCAGAATAAGACAAACTCACACGGCATATTTTGTAGAGTATTAAATATGTCGGGGTGGTAAAATGTTGCGGATTCTTTTTACTTGTGCGGTTTTTGTTGCTGTTGCTTTTGTGCTGAGCTTCGATGCTTTTGCGGCAAATCTCGGCATTTCGGCGGCATCGGCTGTGCTGATTGAGGCGCAGACGGGTCAGGTGGTTTACGAGCACAATGCTCATAAGCAGCGTTCAATGGCGAGCACCACCAAAATCATGACCTCTCTTCTTGCGTTGGAGGCACACACGCCGTCGTTGCAGATAACCGTCACCGAAGAAATGGCGGCAGTGGAAGGCACGTCAATGGGACTGCTTGCGGGTGATACCGTCACACTCAGGGATCTGGTTTACGGAATGTTGCTTGCCTCGGGTAACGATGCGGCAAATACCGTGGCTTATGTGCTGGGGGACGGACCAGAGGGCTTTGCAGAGCTTATGAATGAGCGTGCCGCCGCTATCGGTATGAGCAATACGAATTTTGTCACCGCTTCGGGTCTTGATTCCGAGGGGCATTATTCAACCGCTTATGATATGGCTTTGCTTGCATGTGAGGCTATGAAAAACCCCGAGTTCCGCAGTGTCTGCAACACCTCGAATAAAAAGCTCAGCTACGGCAATCCGCCGTATCTGCGCACTCTCACAAACCACAACCGATTGCTCAGGATTTACGAATACGCTGTCGGCATCAAAACGGGCTACACCAAAAAGAGCGGGCGCTGTCTTGTCAGTGCCGCTGAAAAAGACGGAGTGCTGCTCATTGCCGTCACACTCAACGCCCCTGATGACTGGAATGACCACGTCAAAATGTATGACTACGGTTTTTCCCGACTTTCAAGTGTTGAGCTTGACAGCACACTTGACGGTATAAGCCTTGCCGTTGTCGGCGGAAAGGCTGTGGCGGTTGCGCTCGGATTTTCCGATATTCCGCGCGCCGTGTTGCCGGAAAGCAATGCAACGGTGCAAAGGGACGTTTATCTGAAAAGTTTCGAATACGCTCCCGTTTGCAAGGGCGACGTTGTGGGGGAGGCGGTTTACCGTGTCGGTGACAAAGTAATCTGCCGTGCAGCCATTGTTGCTGATGAAAGTGTGCTCAGCTGTGCCCCGACCGAGGTGCAGGGTGAAGAATCCGAACTCGAAAAGGAAAATTTTTTTACAAAATTTATAAACAAAATCAAAACATTCTTTTTAAAATAAAACTGAGGATGATTAAATTTGGCAGACAACAAAATCAGACTGCAAAAGTTTCTGTCTGAGGCAGGTGTCGCTTCACGCCGCAAGGCAGAGGTGATGATTGACGAGGGCAGGGTAAAGGTAAACGGTGTCAGGGCAAAGGTCGGCGACAGCGTTGACCCCAAAAAAGATGTTGTTACCGTCAACGGCAAAAAAGTAAAACAGGAAACAAACCTGCGTTATGTTTTGCTTTACAAACCCAGAGGCTTTGTCACAACAACCGATGACGAGCTTGGCAGAAAATGTGTGCTGGAACTGGTTACGGATATTCCCGAGCGCATTTATCCCGTGGGCAGGCTTGATAAGAATTCAGAGGGTGCGCTCATCCTTACAAATGACGGTGAGTTTGCAAACGCAATGATGCATCCGTCACGCCATGTTCCCAAAACCTACCGTGTCACGGTGCGCAGTGCCGTAACGGGCGAGCAGGTTGATATTCTTTCAACGGGCGTTGAGCTGGATGACGGAAAAATGACTGCGCCCGCTGACGTGCGTGTAATCTCAAAAGAAGAGGGTCGCTCTGTGCTTGAAATCGTGCTTTATGAGGGCAGAAACCGTCAGATCCGCCGTATGTGTGAGGCTGTCGGTCTTGAAGTTGCAAGGCTTAAAAGAACAGCAATCGGTTCCGTAAAGCTCGGAATGTTGCCGCAGGGAAAGTGGCGTGACCTTACCGAATTTGAGATTGGCAAGCTGTTCAATGCGGCGGGTCTCAAAAAGCAAGGGGCGGTGTTATGATTACATTTTTACCCGTTAAAGAAAGTGAAAACAACGGCGTTGTTACGCTTGAATATGAGGCATATGACCCTGAAAGCCATGAGAAATTCGGCATCCGTTTCTCGGTTGACGGTATGAATTGCACCGTTGAGGAGTTTGGTGAATACGACAATGCGCTTTCCGCCGAGGGACTTATCCGCACGGCGCTGAGCGTTGCAGGGGGCAGGGGTGCCTATTTTGCAAAAGTGAACGCCGACGTTATAAAAAAACCGTTTATGCAACTTGGTTTCAAAGAAAAAGAGGACGGGCTTTATGCCGAGATTCCCGACATTTTCTTCGGCTCTTGCAGTTGCAGGTAAAAGAAAGAGGATTTTCAGATGATTAAAAGCATGACAGGCTACGGCAGATGTCAGCAGGCGATTGACTCAATGAATATCTGCGTTGAAATCAAAAGCGTCAATCACAGATATTTTGAGTTTTATTCAAGAACACCCAGAGGATACGGCTTCCTTGAAGAAAAGCTCAAAAGCTTTTTTGCAGGCAGCCTGACAAGGGGCAAGGTTGAGTGCAACGTGCAGATTGAAAATCTCAGCGTTTCCGACACAGTCATCAATGTCAATCACCCCGTTGCCAAAAGCTATCTTGACGCTTACAAGGAGCTTGCCGACACCTACGGCCTTGAAAATGACATAACCGTTTCTTCGATTTCCCGTGTGCCCGATGTTTTCAGCGTGCAGACAAGAGAAACGGATGAAGAGCAAATCTGGGCGGCGGTTATGACCGTTGCACAAAAGGCACTTGAAGATTTTGTGCGTATGCGTGAAAACGAGGGCGTAAAGCTCCGTGCAGACGTACTTTCACGACTTGACACAATTATCGGCGAGGTTGAATTTGTTGAAAAACGTTCACCCGAAACCGTTAAGGCTTATAATGACAAACTGCTTGCAAGGGTGCGTGAGCTTCTTGACGGTGTTGCCGTTGAAGAGCAGCGTTTGCTCACCGAGGTTGCCGTTTTTGCGGACAAGATTGCCGTTGCGGAAGAAACCGTAAGACTGCGCAGTCACGTTTCACAGCTGCGTTCATTCCTTGACAGCGACGGCCCTATCGGCAAAAAAATGGATTTCCTTGTGCAGGAACTTAACCGTGAGGCAAACACAATCGGCTCAAAGGCTCAGGACATTGAAATTGCGGGCAAGGTTGTCAATATCAAAGCCGAAATTGAAAAAATCCGTGAGCAGATTCAGAATATTGAGTGATTTTTCGGAGGATTTAAAATGAAACTTATCAACATAGGCTTTGGCAATATGGTAAACGCAAGCCGACTTGTTGCAATCGTCAGCCCCGAATCTGCGCCGATAAAGCGCATTATTCAGGAGTGTAAGGAGCGCGGTACGCTCATTGACGCAACACACGGCAGACGCACACGTGCCGTCATCATCACGGACAGCGACCACGTCATTCTTACCTATCTGCAAAGCGAAACCGTTGCAAACAGACTCAATGACATTGATGAGCTTGACGAGGAGGATGAGGATGACTAACAAAAAAGGAATGTTGATTGTTCTTTCGGGTCCATCGGGCTCGGGCAAAGACACAATTCTCAACGAACTGACAAGGCGTGAAACCGACGTCAATGTTTCCGTTTCAATGACAACCCGTGCAAAGCGCGATTGTGAAATTGACGGCGTGCACTATTACTTTGTAACCCGTGAATACTTTGAACGTACAATTGCCGAAAACAAGGCTCTTGAATACGCCGAGTACGGTCAGAATCTTTACGGCACACCCAAGGCACCCGTTGACGAAATGCTTGCCGCGGGTAAAACCGTTGTGCTTAAAATTGAGGTGCAGGGCGCAGAAAGAATCCGCAGCCTTTATCCCGAGGCTGTCAGCATTTTCCTGATGCCGCCCTCAATGTCGGTGCTTGAGGAAAGACTCCGCCGCCGCGAAACAAATGACGAAGAGGATATTCAGCGTCGCCTTATCATTGCTGCGGACGAAATCCGCAGGGCAACCGAGTACGACTATGTCGTCATCAATTCAATCGTTGACTATGCCGTCAGCGACATCAGCGCCATTATCCGTGCAGAAAGACAAAAAACTTTAAGAAATAAAAATATTATCAGCGAGGTGCTTAACAATGCTTAATCCCGATTTCAGAGAAGTTCTCAAAAACAAGACCAGCCGTTATTCCCTGGTAATTGCGACCGCCAAAAGAGCAAGAGTGATTGCGGAAAACGCAGAAGAAGAAAAGGTCATCATGACCGAAAAGCCCGTTTCTGTTGCCATTGAAGAAATTGTCAAAGGCGACTACGTTATCGTTGAGCCCGAAGAAATCCGCAACATCTGATTTTTTACGCACTCTGTCAGGGAGGAGGGGATATGAATGAATATTGCAAAGGTTGCCGTTGACGGCGCTGTTTACAATTTTGACAAGGCTTTTGATTACCTTATCCCCGATACTCTTGCGGCGACGGCTCTGCCCGGCTGCCGTGTGACCGTGCCTTTCGGCAACGGCAGTAAAAAGCGCACGGGCATAATTATGGAGCTTGCCGACACGACAGACGCAAAAAGGCTCAAAAAAATTGATGAGGTGCTTGATAAAACACCTTTGTTAAACGGGGAAATGCTGGCCCTTGCCGTGTGGATAAAAGAGCGCACGTTCTGCACGCTTTATGAGGCGGCAAAGGCAATGCTTCCCGCAGGCATCAATCATAAGCTTGTTTATTCTTATTCGGCAAATCCCTGTGACTCAGAAGAAAAGCTTTTGTCACTTTCTCCGTCCGAACGCGAATTTTACGATTATATTGCCGCACGCTCAGGATATATCAGCCGCGAAAAAGTTTTTTCGGCGCTTGCTATGACTGTTGATACGGCGATTCCGGAAAAGCTCGTCAAAGCGGGATTGCTCAACTGCAACGTTGATGCCGTGCGCAAGGTGGGCGACCTGACGGTTAAAACCGTGCGCCTTGCGGACGATTGCCCCGAGGGGATAAAACTGACGTCAAAGCAAAAGCAGATTGTCGACGTCCTCAATGATGTCGGTACGGCAAGCGTGAGGGAAATCTGTTATTTCACCGGTCTCACCCCCGCCGTTGTGACTGCCCTTGTCAACAAGGGCGTGTGCGAGCTGATGGACGTTGAGGTGCTTCGCAACCCCGTTGAAAGATTTTCAGGCACACCCGACCTTACCCCGATTGTACTCACCGATGAGCAGAAATCCGCTTATGAAGCCTTTGCCGCCGAATGTGACAGCGGTAAGGCAGGCGTTGCTTTGCTTCACGGTGTTACGGGCAGCGGCAAAACCTCCGTTTATATGAGCGTCATCGACAAGGTGATTGCCGACGGAAAAAACGTTATTGTTATGGTACCCGAGATTTCGCTGACTCCCCAGACCCTTGCTTTATTCTGCCGCCGCTACGGTAAAACGGTTGCCGTTTTTCACAGTGCCCTGTCTGCGGGTGAGCGTGCGGATGAATTCAAGCGTGTAAAAAGGGGAGAGGCAAAAATCGTCATCGGTACACGCTCCGCAGTTTTCGCACCTCTCGAAAACATCGGCCTTATCATTATTGATGAGGAGCAGGAGCATACCTACAAATCCGAGCAAAGTCCCCGATATTCAACCCACGACGTTGCAAAATTCCGCTGTGCGTGGCACAAGTGCCTGCTTTTGCTTTCCTCGGCAACGCCGAGCGTTGAAAGCTACGCAAATGCCAAAAGCGGAAGATACCTTTTAAAAGAATTGACAAACCGCTACGGCAATGCCGAGCTTCCCGAGGTGCTGACGGTTGACATGCGCTTTGAGGAAACGGTCGGCACAAGCGGAGCGGTCAGCAAATGTCTTTATGACGAAATCAACGCAAACCTCAAAAATAAAAAGCAGTCAATCCTGCTTATCAACCGCCGCGGATGCCACACATTTGCCGCTTGTACGGCGTGCGGTCACGTGGTGCGTTGCCCGAATTGCAGTATTTCAATGACTTATCACTCGGCAAACGGCAGACTGATGTGCCATTACTGCGGTCACTCCGTGCCGTTTTCCTCTGACTGTCCCGAGTGTAACAAAAACAGCGTGCGTTTTTCAGGCTTCGGCACGCAGAAAATCGAAGAAGAGCTTGCAGAGCTTTTTCCGCAGGCACGCATTCTGCGAATGGATGCCGACACAACCTCGGCAAAATATTCGCACGAGCGTCTGCTTGAAAGCTTTGCAAAGGGTGAATACGACATTCTTGTCGGCACTCAGATGGTTGCAAAGGGGCTTGATTTTCCCAACGTAACCCTTGTCGGCGTTGTTTCGGTTGACCAACAGCTCAACAACGACGATTTCAGAAGCCTTGAAAGAACGTTTTCCCTGCTCACGCAGGTTGTCGGTCGTTCCGGCAGGGGTGAAAGCAAGGGCAAGGCAATCATCCAGACCTTGACACCCGAAAATGAAATAATCCGTCTTGCCGCTGCGCAGAACTACGCCGAATTTTTTGAAACGGAAATAAAACTCCGCTCGATGCTTACTTATCCGCCCTACTGTGACATCTGCGTGCTCGGTTTTTCGGGCACGAATGAGGCAACGGTCAGGTCCGCTTCAAACTTCGGGCTTGAGCTTATACGTAAATTCACGGCAGACGAATATAAATCGGAAAAAATAATCGTTCTCGGCCCCGTGCCTTCACGTGTTGCAAAGGTCAACAACAAGTACCGCTACCGCCTTATCATCAAATGCCGCGCAACAAAGCGCCTGCGTGAGATGATTTCAGAAATTCTAAACGAATTTGCGACTGACAGGCGTTTCAATGCGGTGACTGCCTTTGCAGACATAAATCCCGAGTCAACGGTATAATATACATTTAATAGTAAGGAATGATACTTTATGGCTTTACGCAATGTTGTGAAATCGGACGACCCGATTATCAGAAAAAAATCCCGTGCGGTTGAAAAATTTGACGAGCGCCTTCACGTTTTGCTTGACGATATGCGTCAGACAATGTATGCCGCAAACGGTGTCGGTCTTGCCGCTGTGCAGGTAGGAGTGCTTAAAAGAGTTGTCGTTATTGACTGCGGCGACGGATATCTTGAGCTTATCAATCCCGAAATCATTTCCGCAGAAGGCGAGCAGTTTGAAGAAGAGGGCTGCCTTTCTCTTCCGGGTGAAGTCGGTGTTACAAGCCGCCCGATGACCGTAAAGGTCAAGGCACAGGACAGAAACGGCAAATGGTGTATCTATAAAGGCAGCGAGCTCAAAGCACGTTGCTTCTGCCACGAGCTCGACCACCTTGACGGCGTGATTTTCACCGACCGTGTCATTAAAACCGATTTAGCGAAAGAGTGATTTTATGAAAATTGTTTTTATGGGCACACCTGATTTTGCAGTGCCCTGCCTGCAAGCGCTGATAGATAACGGCCACAACGTTGTCGGTGTTTTTTCACAGCCCGACAAGCCAAAGGGTCGACACTACGTGCTTACACCGCCGCCCGTCAAGGAGTGTGCGCTGAAAAACTCAATTCCCGTTTATCAGCCGACAACGCTCAAAGACGGTCAGGCACTTGAAATTTTGAAAGAGCTTGACCCCGAGGTAATCATTGTTGTTGCCTACGGTAAAATATTACCTGTCGAAATCCTTAATCTGCCGCCTCACGGTTGCATCAATATGCACGCTTCACTGCTCCCGAAGCTTCGCGGTGCGGCACCTATTCAGTGGTCAATCCTCAACGGCTTTGCCCAAACGGGTGTCACCGCAATGCAGATGGATGCAGGCCTTGACACGGGCGATATGCTGCTCAAAGCAAGCCTTCAGATAGGTGAAGACGAAACCGCAGGCGAGCTTCACGACCGCCTTTCCGTGCTCGGTGCAGAGCTGCTCATAAAAACACTTGATGCCGTGCAGGCAGGCACACTTGCCCCCGAAAAGCAGAATGATGCCGAATTCACCTATGCACCGATGCTCAATAAGGCGCTTTGCCCCATTGACTGGAATGAAACGGCGCAGAATGTGCACAATAAAATACGCGGTTTAAGCGAATGGCCTACGGCAGTCACAACCCTTGGCGGAAAAATAATCAAGGTGCGCAAAAGTCGACTTTGTGATGATAACGGCGGTAAAGCGGGCGAAATCGTCTGTGCCGAAAACCGTCTTGTCGTTTCCTGCGGTGATTCAAAGTGTGTTGAAATTCTCATCTTGCAGGCAGAGGGCAAAAAGGCAATGTCGGCAGTTGATTATATGCGCGGCAATGCCGTTGAAAAAGGCAGTTTTTTTGAATAAAACATTTTTAATAAAAGGGTGATTGAGAATGTTAGGTTTATTTTACGATTATTATTACATTATATTAGTTGTACCGGCACTGATTATTTCACTTATTGCGCAGGTAAAAGTCAAATCGACGTTTTCAAAAATGTCAAAAATCCGCAGTGTCAGGGGAATCACGGGTGTGCAGGCGGCACAGAGTATTCTCACCTATTACGGCATTACGGATGTGCGCATTGAGCGCGTTGCAGGCAATCTTTCCGACCACTACGACCCCAGAACAAAGGTAATCCGTCTTTCGGATTCGGTTTACGGCAGTGACTCGGTTGCCGCAATCGGTGTTGCCTGTCACGAGGCGGGTCACGCCGCACAGCACGCAGAAAATTACATTCCCATCAAAATCAGAAATACAATCCTGCCGGTTTGCAACGTCGGCTCGACCCTCGGTCTGCCTCTTGCGGTTATCGGCTATTTTCTCGGCTTTGAGCCGCTTGTGGCAATCGGTCTGTTGCTTTATTCTTTCATCACTGTTTTCCAGCTTGTCACCCTGCCCGTTGAGTTCAACGCAAGCAGACGTGCTGTAAAAGTTATTGAAGAAAACGGTATGCTTTATGAAGATGAAATCGGCTCAGCCAAAAAGGTGCTGGTTTCTGCCGCCCTTACCTACGTTGCTGCTCTTCTGGTTTCGATTGCAAACCTTCTGCGCTTTATTCTGCGATTCAGCAACAGAAGAAGATAAATTCCCCGAAAGGAGAAAGTATTAAATGAAAAATGCAAGGCAGGTTGCTTACGAGGTGCTTCTCAAAGTTTACCGTGACGCCGCCTATTCAAATATTACGATTGATGCAATGCTCAGCGAGAACAATCACCTTGATTCAAGGGATTCCGCTTTTGTCTGCGCATTGGTTTACGGCACGCTTGACCGTCAGCTTACGCTTGACTACAATTTGTCGCTCTACCTTGACAAGTCGCTCAAAAAGCTCAAACCCGAGCTGCTTGTGATTTTACGTATGGGTACGTATCAGCTTTTATTTATGGACAAGGTACCTGCAAGCGCCGCCGTAAACGAAAGTGTGAAACTTGCAAGGTCAAACGGTTCAAGCTTCGGTGCGCCGCTTGTCAACGCAATTCTGCGCAAGGTTGCCGACAACGGCCTGAAATTGCCCGATGAAAGTGAAACGTCGGATTATCTTTCAATCAGATATTCCTGCCCGGAGTGGCTTATCAGAATGTGGCTTGATGCCTACGGCTACGAAAACACAATCGGTCTTATGGACTGTGCTTTGGAGGCGGCACCCGTTACAGCAAGGGTAAACCCCCTGAAAACAACTCCCGAAGAGCTTGTGTGGACCTTAGCCGAGCAGGGCGTTGAGGCCGAAATTTCAAAGCTTACGCCCAACTCCCTGTTTTTACATAATGCAGGCAGTATTGAGCGGTTGGATGCTTACAATGACGGACTTTTCCACGTGCAGGATACCGCATCACAGCTTTGTGCAGCGGCTCTCGGTGCACAGCTGGGCGAAACGGTTTTCGATATGTGCTCCGCACCCGGCGGCAAAGCCTTCACAATTGCGCAGAATATGCAAAACACGGGCCGTCTTTTCGCCTTTGACGTTTATCAGTCACGGGTTGACCTGATAAAACAGGGTGCAAAACGCCTCGGCCTTACGAATATTGTTACGTTTTTGTCCGATGCATCGGTTTATAATGAGCATTACGGAAAGGCGGACAGGGTGCTTTGCGACGTGCCCTGCTCGGGTCTGGGCATCATCCGCCGCAAGCCTGAGATACGCTTCAAGAACAGTGCCGATATTGACAATCTGCCCGATTTGCAGTATCGTATATTGTGTAATGCCGTAAATTACGTAAAGAGCGGCGGATTGCTGATGTATTCAACCTGCACGCTTAATCCTGCCGAAAACTCGCAGGTTTGCGACCGCTTCCTTGCCGAGCATCCCGACTATAAGGCAGTCACTCTGCTACCTGAGCTCCCCCGTTACGGCGAGGGCGAAAAATATCTTACACTTATGCCCCACATTCATTCAACCGACGGTTTTTTTATGGCGGCGTTCAGAAATGAGGGATGATATGACGGGTTTAAATGACATCAGGTCGTTTTCCCTCACGGAGCTGACGGAGCTTTTCGGCAATATGGGGTTGCCGAAATACCGAGCCAAGCAGATTTACACCTGGCTTCACAAGCGTTGCGTCGCCTCTTATGACGAGATGACCGACCTGCCGAAGAATCTGAGGGAAACACTTGCAAAGGATTACCCCATCCGCGGTTGTGAAATTGTCAGAAAGCAGGTTTCTGCCGAGGACGGCACCGTAAAATACCTTTTCCGTCTTTATGACGGCGAGTGTATTGAAAGCGTTGTCATGAAATACAAATACGGCTACACCGTCTGCGTTTCGTCGCAGGTGGGGTGCAAAATGGGTTGTGCCTTTTGCGCTTCGACGGTTGCAGGCTTTGTGCGCAACCTTTTGCCCGGCGAAATCCTTGCACAGCTTTACACCGCACAGCGTGACCTCGGTGTGCGAATTTCCCACATTGTTCTTATGGGAATGGGCGAGCCGATGGATAACTACGACAACGTGACGCGTTTTCTTGACCTTGTCACCGACGAAAACGGTCTTAATATTTCTATGCGCGGCATATCACTGTCAACCTGCGGCATTGTGCCGAAGATTGATGAGCTGTGCCTGAAACATCTGGGTCTGACGCTTTCCGTTTCGCTTCACGCACCCAATGATAAAATCAGAAACGGTATTATGCCTGTTAATAAGGTGTATAATATTGATAAACTTATTACAGCTTGCCGCAACTACACCGAAAAAACATCACGCCGCATTTCTTTTGAATATGCAATGCTCGGCGGTGTCAACGATTCGGATGAATGTGCGCGTGAGCTTGCGCAAAGGCTGAAAGGTATGCTCTGCCATGTCAACCTGATCCCCGTCAACGAGGTGGAGGAAAGCCCGTTCAGACCAAGTGACAAAAACCGGGTTGAGGCCTTTGCGGCAATTCTTGCAAAACACTCAATTACCGCAACAGTCCGACGTAAGCTCGGTTCAGATATAGATGCATCCTGCGGTCAGCTCAGATTGCGGGAACAAAAAAAGGCTTCCGAAAGGAATGAAAATGCATGAAAATTGTTGCAAAAACTGATATAGGTCTTGTCCGCAGTCAGAATCAGGACTCCTACGCCGCAGGCGAATTGCCGGGCGGTGTTGCGTGGGCGGTTGTCTGCGACGGAATGGGCGGTGCCTCAGGCGGCGCTGTTGCAAGCTCTACTGCGGTCAAGATGATATCCGATAAAATCGCCTCTTGTTATCAGGACGGAATGAGTGATGCCTCAATCCGTCATATGTTGGTTTCCGTTATTGAAAACGCCAACACCAGCATTTACGATATGGCGCTTTCAAACGAAGAACTTTTCGGCATGGGCACAACGGTTGTTGTTGCAATCGTTGCAAACTCGTGTGTTTACATTGCCCACGCAGGTGACAGCCGTGCTTATCTTGTTGATGCAGGCGGTATGACACAGCTGACAAAGGACCATTCTGTTGTTCAGGCAATGGTTGAAAAGGGTGAAATCACCGTTGATGAGGCAAAAGCACACCCTCAGAAAAATCTTATCACACGTGCGCTGGGCGTTGAACAGCGTGTGCTTGTTGATTTTTGTCAGGAGCCTTTCGATGACGGAAACGTTATCATCATCTGTACCGACGGTCTGACAAACTATGTTGAAAACCGTGATATTTTTGAACTGACCTCTGACGGTCACTATTACGAATTTGCAGACAGACTTGTCAACCGCGCCAATCAGAACGGCGGCGGCGACAATGTTACGGTTGTTGTTATTGCTCAGTAAGGGGGAAAACAAAGATGGATAATTACACAGGTAAAAGACTTGACGGAAGATATGAAATTCAGGAAATTATCGGTGTCGGCGGTATGGCTGTTGTTTACAAGGCATACGACAACATTGATGACAGAACAGTTGCGGTAAAAATTCTCAAGGAAGAGTATCTTGCAAATGAGGAATTCCGCCGCAGATTCAAAAACGAATCAAAGGCAATTGCCGTGCTTTCACACCCCAACATTGTGAAGGTTTATGACGTCAGCTACGGCGACAGACTGCAATACATAGTAATGGAGTACGTTGAGGGCATCACACTCAAAGAGTATATTCAGCAGCAGGGCAGACTTGCCATCAAAGAGGCCGTTCATTTTTCAATGCAGATTCTGCGTGCGCTTCAACACGCACACGACAAGGGTATTGTTCACCGTGACATCAAGCCCCAGAATATAATGCTGCTCTCAAACGGCAACATCAAGGTTGCGGATTTCGGCATTGCCCGTTTCAGCTCATCCGAAACACGCACAATGACCGACGGTGCAATCGGCTCAGTGCATTACATCAGCCCCGAGCAGGCAAGGGGAGATATGACCGACGACAAAACCGATATTTATGCGGTCGGCGTTGTCATGTACGAAATGCTTACAGGTCAGGTGCCCTTCCAGGCAGACAACAGTGTTTCTGTTGCACTTATGCAGGTTAAAGATGAGCCCAGAAGTCCCCGTGAGCTCAACTCAACAATCCCCGTGGGCCTTGAACAGATAACAATGCACGCAATGCGTAAAAATGCGGCTGACAGATACCAGTCTGCTGCGGCAATGCTGCTTGATATTGAAGAATTCAAACGCAACCCCTCAATTAAATTTGCCTACAATTATTTTATTGACAGTGACCCGACAAAGCACATTGCAAAACCCACTGCCGGTGAAGTTGCCGCAGTGCCTCCCGTGTCAGGCCCCGCACCCACGGTGCCGCGCGTCAACACTGTGCCCGCACCGTTGCCCCCCGAGCCCGATTATGAAGATGATTACGACGATGACGATTCTTCTGCAAAGAACAGAAAGCTTGTTGCAATCATCGCAGGTGCAATTGCAGGTCTTGTCGTTGTGCTTGGCATTTTTGTGGGCATACTGATGCTCACCGATGTCATCAACATCAATTCAATCATCCCCGGTGTCAACATCGGCACAAAGGTGACGGTTGAAAGCTTCATCAGCAAAAACTACGAGCTTGAAATCAAAGACAATGAAGAATATGCCGACGAGTATTTCTTCACTGTCGAATACACAGCCAACAGCACCTATGAAGACGGCGTTGTCTGCCGTCAGAATCCCGTTGCGGGTCAGAAGGTTGGCACAAATGCCGAGGGCAAGGTTGAGGTTACTCTTTACGTTGTAAAAACAATCAAGAACGTGCCTGTTCCCGACGTTACGGGTCTTGATTACGACGTTGCCAAGGATACCCTTGAGCAGGCGGGCTTTGTTGTTGATATGCTGCCTCAGCTTAGTACACTTGTTGAGTTCGGCAAGGTTATCCGCACAAATCCCGAGGCAAACACTGAAATCACAGAGGGCAGCAAGATTACCATTTATTATGCAAGTGACGAAGAGCTTGTTGAGGTGCCCGACATCACTCCGTGGGATGTTGACACCGCAAGGGATATTCTTGCTTCAATGAACCTTGCGCTTGACGAAAGCTTTGAAGTTGTTGACAGTGACGAGCCTGAAAACGACATTGTTGAGCAGGAACCTGCCGCAGGTCAGAAGGTTATTCCCGGCACAAAGGTTAAGGTCAAGGTAAGCTCGGGCAAGGTTGCCGCAACCTCAGCGGAGGTTGTCATCACACTGCCTGACTCGGGTTACAGTTCAGGTTCAATCGCTGTTTACGTAAACAACGACTACTACACAAGCAAGTCCGTGCTTCTCAACGGCGGCACAACCTCAATTGATATTGAAGGCTCAGGCGAGAACAATATTGTCAACATTCTTCTTGACGGCTCACCGTTCTATTCCTGCGCAATCAACTTCACCACAAATCCTGCAACAATTACCGACGTCAATTACGTACAGAACGAAACTCAGGTTGATGAAATTCCCGTACCCGACGTTGTCGGCAAAACTGAGGCAGACGCAAGGGCGGCACTTTCCGCATTTACCAATGTGACCGTCACCTACGAAACGGTTACCAACCCTGCCGATGTCGGCGTTGTGCTGTCACAGTCGGAGCCGGCATTTGTTTCAAACTCTGTCATTATGGGCATCCCTTCCACTGAGCAGAATTATCTCTCTGCGGATGCTCCCATCACAATCGTTGTCGGTCAGAGATATTCTTTTTGAGGTAATTGATGAACAGACTTGAAGGAATAATTCTTAAAGGTATCGGCGGCTTCTATTATGTTGAAGCTGCCGATGCAGTATATGAGTGCAAGGCGCGCGGTATTTTCAGGAAAGAGGGAAAAAAGCCGCTTGCAGGCGACAGAGTCATAATCAGCATCAATGAAAATGCCGAAAACACAATTGACGAGATTATGCCGCGCAAAAGTGAGCTTACCCGTCCGCCTGTTGCAAACATTGAACGCCTTTTCATAATGGCGGCAGTGCGTGAGCCTAATCCCAGTCTTTACATCATTGATAAAATGACTGCACTTGCCCACATCAACGGCATTGAGCCTGTTGTTGTTTTCACAAAGTGCGACTTGGGTGACCCGACTGAGTATCTTGAAATTTACAAAAAGGCGGGAATTGAGGCTTTTGCCGTGTCCTGCGTGACGGGTGAGGGTGTTGACCGCATGAAGGAAGCTCTCAACGGCCGCATAAGCGCTTTTTCAGGCAATACCGGTGTTGGTAAGTCCTCGGTTTTAAATGCCGTATTTCCGTCGTTACTGCTCAAAACGGGCGAAATCAGTGACAAGCTCGGCAGAGGCAGACACACCACACGCCAGAGTGAGCTTATCAAGGTTGACGGCGGCTATGTTGCAGACACGCCCGGATTTTCTTCGCTTGACGGCGAGGACGGCGTACGTATTCTCAAAGATGACCTGCAGTTTGCATTTGCAGAGTTTGAGGAATACCTCGGACAGTGCAAATTTTCCACCTGCGCCCACACAAAAGACAAAGGCTGCAAAATCATTGAGGCTGTTGAAAACGGCATAATTGACCCGTCGCGACACGCAAGCTACGTGATGATGTACAACGAGGTCAAGGACATCAAAGATTGGCAGCTTAAATAATCACCGATTTACAACCGCTTGTATATACTGTAATGAGCATTGATTCAGACAGTTTTACGGGCGGTGATTTTTTATGCGTTGCAACAGGACGGGCGGCTTGTGCGTGGCATTTGCGCTGGGGCTGATTGCGGCATCGTGCTTTCCCTACACACTGATGATTGTGATAATTGCCGCCGTTGTGATTCTGCTGGGGCTGAGTCTGTGCCGATACTATTAAAAGGGGCAAAAACTTTATGAAAATTGTTGTGGTGCGCAGTCCCAAAGCGCTGCGCGGTTTGCTGATGTTGCTTTTCGGCATTAAAAAGCAGGAAGCGGCAGGATAGTGTACATAAAAAAACACCACCCATCTGTGAGGTGAACCCAAAAGTTTAGACAAGACAAAATATTAAATTGATAGAGAATGAGTTCGGTATTGTACCGGGCTCATTCCTTTTAGTTTTATTGAAACTCTTTCGTTGTTGTAGTAATGGATATATTTCTTTAATTCATCAATGAAAGTGTCAACACTTTCAAATTTTTCACCATAGAACATTTCAACCTTAAGTCTGCCGAAAAAGTTTTCCATAGCACCGTTATCCATACAGTTGCCCTTTCTGGACATACTTTGCGTAATATTGTGTTCAGATAACAACCGTTGATATTCGGCATGCTGATATTGCCAACCTTGGTCCGAGTGGAATAAAGGTGTTGCATCGGCGGGAAGTTTTGCGAATAATCCGTCTAACATTTCTCGTATTTGGTGTAAATTTGGACTTGTTGATATGGAATATGAAACAATTTCCCTGTTGAATAAATCCATAACAGGTGATAAGTATACCTTTTCATCACAAACCTTGAATTGCGTAACATCTGTTGTCAGCTTTTCGAACGGTTTTGAAGCATAGAAATTTCTTTTCAACAGATTATCTGCTATCTTACCAACTTCACCTTTGTATGAATGGTATTTATCGTTT
>JAZOBD010000060.1:0-12707 GCA_045595825.1 Acutalibacteraceae bacterium | reverse complement strand
CAGAGGTAATGCGGATTATCCGTATTACCTCTGCGCTTTTTAAAGTGAATTTATCATTGAAAGATGTGCAATGTATAACGGTTTTACATTGTTTGTGACGGTCATTCCGCCTTGCAGTGACATGTGGTCGCCGTGATATTTCGGCATTACATTCCAGATACCTTTTCTGACCTGACCCTCAGCGTAATCCGTGTGAGGTGCACCGAAGGGATATGCGGCAGAAACAGTGTTGACAAGTCCGTCATTTTCAAGCCAGCTTTCGTCAATGACAAAGCCACCGTCAGTAACACCCGTGAGTTTGCCGAGCTCTTCGCTGCTGCCCGAATAAATGAATTCCATTTTACTCTTAATGGGTGAATGTGTACCGTCATCATTTTCTTCGGTCATAGAGCAGGTGAAGGAAAAATAGTAGGTGCTGTCGCTGATTTTCAGTTTGTTGTTGAGTGCAAGTGCGTTGTCAATGAACATATCGTAAGCGGCGGTGTCAGGCTGCGCTGCGCAGCTTGTGCCGTAGGACGATGTGCCGTTGTGCGGTGCGGCAAGTGAGGTGAGCGAATAAATCCAGTCCGCCTTACCGCCCGAGAAAAGGGGAGACAGCTCATTGGCGGGCGTTGCGGCAATTTCTTCTGCATCGCCGTTTGCCATAAGGTGTGCCAGCGTTCTTACCGTTGCACCGCCGAATGAGTGCCCGAGAATATTGATTTTATCAGTTGCACTCCATTTGTCAACAAGCGCTCTGCCCGTGAAATCCTCGCCGTATCTGTCGTGACCGTATTTCTCGCTGTGAGCTTTGCCGTAATCTGTTACGGTGCCCGTCAGCTGAGCATAAAGCTCGCAGGCTCTGTCCCAAGCACTTGAAGTGGGAGCAACAGAAGCAGCTTTACAGTCGAACCCGCTGTTGTTGAGAAAGCTCATCAGGTCGCCGCCAAACATGCCCCAATAGGGCATTAAATAGTTTGCAACGTCATATGAACCCCAACCCATTAAGCCGTGCACAAAAACGTAAGTGTAGTTAGTGTTCCAGCTTTCGGTTGAAACCTCTGTTTCGGGCAGAGAGATGCCGAAAAAAGAAAACAGACCCATAATTATTGACATAAAAAGTGCGCAGATTCTGTTTAACACCGCCATTTTTGCTCCCTTCTAATATAAATCCACCGTAAAACGGCTTAAATTATACCTTAAGCTTACCTTTTCCGCCGCCGAGAGAATTGCTTGAACAAAGGGAAAGCACGTTTGTTTCAAAGGTGTCAAGCAGACCTTTTTCATCACGGGTTCTCTTGAGAGCAAGCTGAACAAGTCGGTCAATCATTTTTTCATAGCTGATACCGAGCGGCTCCCACAGATAGAAAGAAAGCGAGCCGGGGATTGTGTTGATTTCGTTGATGTAAATTTTGTTTGTGTCCGTGTCAATGAGATAGTCAATTCTCGAAACACCGTTGCAACCGAGTGCCTTGAATGCCTTGACGGATAAATCTCTGATTTCCTTTCGCATTTCGGGTGAAATGTTTGCGGGAATCTGTCTTGCAAGGCTTGCCATACCCTGAGAATCGCTGTTCTTTGCGCCCTTTGAAGCGTTGCCGATGTATTTATCCTCGTAGCTGAGAATATTTGTTGCATTAAGCGGCTCTTCACATTCGGAAGCGTCGGCATCCTCAATGTCGCCGATTACGGAGCAGTTGATTTCACGCAGATTTACAATTGCAGGCTCAATAAGAACTTTTGTTGCAAATGAAAATGCGGTTTCAAGTGCCTCTGCAAATTCAGCTTTGTCGGCGGCTTTTGTGATGCCGATGCTTGAGCCGAGTGTTGCAGGCTTTACAATAACGGGATAGCCGAATTTTTCTTCGCAGACCGACACAATCATTTCTCTGTCTGCTTCATATTCGAATTTGTTGTAAACAACGCAGTCAAGCACGGGGATGCCAACATCTTTGAGCACAGCCTTCATAACGTGTTTATCCATGCCGACGGCAGATGAAATTACGTCACAGCCTACGAAAGGTACGCCGAGAGTTTTGAGGAAGCCCTGCAAGGTGCCGTCTTCAACGTTGTAGCCGTGGACAATGGGGAAAGCAACGTCAATTTCGGTTTTCTGCTTGCGGAATTTCCTGACAGAGGGGTGGTCAACGAGATATACCTTGTCGCCGTCTTTGACAAGCGCAACGCGGTCAGCCTCTTTTGTGAGCTTTGCAATGTCCTGATATGCCTCAATTACATCGATATTTTTACCTGCGTAAAGCTCCTGTGAGCGGGTCATGTAAACGGGGATGACGTTGTATTTGTCGCGGTTGATGTGCTTGATAGCCTGAATTGCGGAAATAACCGAAATTTCGTGTTCAACACTCTTGCCGCCGAAGATAACCATCAACTGAATTTTCATCTGTAAAATCCTTTCAAGTGCTTATTAATAATTGTCGGGCAGGTCGTTTTCAAATAAAACAATCTTCTGTCTGTTGCCAACCTGTAATTCAAAGGCTTTCTTTGCCGCATCGTTAAGATTGTCGGCAACGTAGATTTTTTCTTTATCAAAGCCTTTGCTGACAAGACCTTTGTAAATGCTTTCTGTCTGCTTTTTGCCGACAAGTACGGCAAAGTCGCACACATCGGCAATGTTTGCGCCGAATTTCAAGTTTTCCTCATCCTGAACAGCGCCAAGCTCAATCATTCCGGGGGTGACAATGACTTTATAGCCGTCAAACAGCGCCAGTGCGTCAAGGGCGGCTTTTGCGCCCGAGGGATTGGAATTGTATGCATCGTCAATAACCGTCGTTGTGCCGCGTTTGGTGAGCTGTAATCTGTGCTCAACCGCTTTGACTTTTCTTACGTAAGGGGGCAGACGGTTAAGTTCAACACCAAGCTCACAGCTGACCGCGATTGCGCCGACAAGATTAATAACATTATGTCTGCCGATTAAAGATGTTGTGAAGCTGACGCTTTCGCCGTTGTGCTCAACCGTGAAAACCGTGCCGTCAGCAGTGACGGTGAGGTTATTCGCAAAATAATCACAATCAGGGGTCAGACCGTAGGTTACGGCATCTTTGTTGCGGTTATAGTCGGCAATGTTTTTATCTTCGCCGTTAAGGAAAAGCTTGCCGTGTGCAGGTAAAGAGTCAGCAAGTTCAAACTTTGTCTTTTTAACGTTATCGAGTGATTTGAACGTTTCAAGGTGCTGAGGACCGATTGAGGTTATAACACCGTGCGTCGGCAGGGCAATGTCACAGATTTCTTTTATGTCGCCGCCCTGCTTTGCGCCCATTTCGCACACAAAAATGTCGTGGGTTGCACGCAGTGATTCACGGATAACTCTTGTAACGCCAAGGGTTGTGTTATAACTTTCGGGGGTGATGAGCACGTTGTATTTTGCTTCAAGCAGAGTGCCGAGCATAAACTTGACACTTGTTTTGCCGTAGCTGCCCGTAACGCCGACGGTGATTAAAGATTTGTGGTTTCTGATAATCTTTTTGGCGTCGTTTATGAAATGGCGGTTGATTGCTTTTTCAACGGGCTGATTGATAAGGTTGCAAAGCAAAAGGGTGAACGGGGTGAGAATTGCCACAACTGCCGCAGCCGTGAAGGCGAATCTATCGGGCACGGCAAAAACAATGATTGCCGTAATTGCCGCAAGCAAAACAAAGCAGGTTGTAAGCAGACGCCACACTCTTTTTGTGTAAACAAGCGGTTTTTTCGCTTTTTTCGGCAGACTGAGAATCAGCGCAACTGCGAACAGAACGTTTGCTGCAATGCCGATTACAAGCAAATTGTCCGTAATGAAAGCGGGCAGAGCGCAGGCAACCAACGGCAGGCAGGCGAGCAGATAACTCTTTTTATTTTTGCCAAGCCATTTAAGCTGCTGCGGCGGTTTATAGGAGTTGAGCTGAAACATATGGGTATAATAAATTGTGCGTAAAATGTAAGTTGCGGCAAATAAAACAATGCCGGTGATAAACAAAACAAATTCCATAAGTCAAATCTCCGGATCAGAGTGATAAATTGTACTGTGAAGCAATGATTTTTCTGAAATCAAAGGGCTGGTCAATAAAGGGGAAATGACCTGCGTTATCAATTACAAAAAGCTTTGAATTTTTAATTTCTTTGTTGAATGCCAGTGCGTCGGAATAGGGGGTAGCGGTATCGTCACGTCCCCACACAAGGGTTGACTTGACTTTTATGTTTGAAAGAAGCGGTGTCAGATCCTCTGAAATTGATTTTACAAGGGTCTGGCGCATAACGGGTGAAGCGGCGGCATAGTCAGCCGAGCCGTATTTTTTCTGCAATTTTTCGATTGCATCGGGGAAAAGGCTGCTCATAGGTTTTGAACTGAAAAACTTTTTAAGGGTCTTGTATCGTTTTTGTTTTGCCGATTGCTTTTCGGTAGCCTGCCTTCTGATACCTGCGCTGTCAATAAACAGAATTTCGCTGATTTCAAAGTTGAGCTGTCTGTTGCAGAGTTTTATAATAATTCTGCCGCCGTAAGAGTGACCGACAAGCATTACTTTTTTTATTTCGACAGCCTCAATGAAAGCGGTGACAAAGTCGGCGTAATCGTCAACACACCAAGGTTGAGCGGGTTCGGGTGTAATGCCGAAACCCGGCAGGTCAAGTGCATAAACGCAGTAATTTTCAGATAACTGCTGAATGAGCATATTGTAAACGGAGGAAACTGCACCCCAACCGGGCAGAATCAGCACGGCGTCGCCGGTGCCGCTTTTGACGTAGTTGGCGGATATTCCTTTGACATCAATTTGCAAACCTATTACCCCTTTTAATAAATTACAATATTTAATTATACACCAATCGCAGAAAAATACAAGTAAAACAGTGCGAAAAATAAAGAATAATTATCACATTTTATGCTTTGCATACAGTTGACTTTTTTCAATAAGAAAACTGTAATTTGATTGTCGCCGAATACACACTTTCAGGTTGAAAAAATGATTTCCTTGTGCTAAACTTGAAATGTAAAGTTTACACGAAAGGAAAAATGCAGATGAATAATTTTGTTCCGAAAATCCGACTTGTTGTTATGAGTGATATTCACGTCAAATCAGAAAAAGATTGCAAAGAGCTTGCAAGGCTTCGTAAGGGTCTTGATTTTGCTTACAGATATGCAGAAGGCTGTGAATACAATAAAATCGATGCATTTGTTGCCGTCGGCGATTTTGCAAACAGCGGTGCAGAGCAGGAGTTTATCAATTTCAAAGAGGTGCTTGACGAAAAACTCAAAAGCGAAACAGAAAAAATCCTTGTAATGGCAAGCCACGAATATCACGGCGAGGATGAAGACGCCGCCAAAGAAAAACTTAAAAGAATCTTCGGTATGCATTACGATTCCCACAAGGTTATCAACGGTTTTCACCTGATTGCCGTTTCATCAACCCGCGGATGTCATTTTGACGAGCCTCAGCAGGAATTTGCCTCTGCCGCACTCAAAGAAGCGGCGGCCGATTCACTTGAAAAGCCGATTTTCTTCTTCCAGCATCCCCATGTTACCGACACCGTTTACGGCAGCATTTACTGGGGTGAGGATGAACTTTGTGAAATTCTTGTAAACTATCCGCAGATTATTAATTTTTCGGGTCACTCGCACGCACCTATCAATGACCCCAGAAGTATTCATCAGGAATTTTTCACATCACTCGGCACAGGCTCTCTGAGTTATTTTGAGCTTGATGAATTCGGCAGAATCGGCGGCACCGTGCCTCACGATCACGAGCAGTGTGCTCAGTATCTTATTGTTGAGGCCGATGATCAAAACAGAGTACGCATCTATCCCGTTGACATTCTTACCGAAAATTTCTTCCGCGCTCCGTGGGAAATTGACGTACCCTCTGACCCGTCAACTTTCAAATATACAAACAAAAGAGTCATTGAAGAAAAACAGCCGCATTTCCCCGAAAACGCAAAGGTATCGGTTGAAAAAACCGAAAGCGGCGTTAAGGTCACCTTCTCTCAGGCGTGTGCCGAGAATGAGAGGGTCAATGACTACATTATCCGACTCAGAAATGAAAAAGGCAGCATTTATAAACAGGTGTCGGTCTGGTCGAGCTATTACGTTTATAACATGCCCGAAACCGTCACAGCAGAAATCAAAGATGTTGCCCCCGGTACTTATGTTGCCGAGGTTGTTGCAAGAGGCTTCTGGAAAAGCGAATCTGACAACCGTCTGACAAAAGAATTCACTCTGTAAAAATATGCCCCGTAATACATGCGTATTACGGGGCTTTTTCGTTAAATATCAAGTTCAATTCCGTCAAGCTCAGCGTTTTCGTCACACAGGTAAACCTTGACGGGGTAATCTGAAAATTCTTTGTAAATTCCCATCACGCTCACCGTCAGCGGTTTGCCGCAAAGATCCTCGGTGACGGGGAAATAATAGGTGTAATGGTGGTCACGCTTATATGAAATAAATGGCGGACATTCCCAGCCGTTTGCCATGTAACTCGGCGCACGGTCGGGTGCGGTAATATATCTGCCGTCGGTTTCGATAACAGCGTATGCTCCCTCTCTGCCGTGTTTTCCGTCAAGGCACACGCTGAGGTAACAGCCCTTTTTCCATAATTCGTGAGGTACGGTTACTGTTAATTCCTTTGCGTAAGTCACGTTTCTGCCGTCGGGAATAAGATTGTTGACGTGCGGATTTTTAAGGGCGATTTCTTTGCCGTCTTTCAGAAGTGCAATTTTGTGAATGTTGTCGAGCGGGCAGGGCATACGAAAATATCTGATTCTGCCGTTTATCGGGTAGCTTACAACCTTGCGTTTACCTGCGACAAAAACAGTGTTGTGAACGTCCTGCACAAGCAGCTCCTTGCTTTCGTCTCTGATGAGCTCAACGTTTCTGACAGAGGTGTTGCACCAGTTGAGCAAATCTGACGAATACGTGCAGTTTTCGGTCGGGTCTTGCTTGTAAACAACACCTTTTTTGTCGGTTTGCTCATCGGGGTCAAAATATTCAAAAATAACCGTGTCGGCATCAAAAACATCACCGAAATCGACACGGATGCAACCGCCCTCAATACGGTAGCCGCCGTAGTGCAGCTTTGAGTTGCCGTCAAAGAACGTAGTGTCATTTCCGTCAAAAGCAAAACGGCTTTCGGGACCGCGCAGAAGATAAGTTTTCTGTGCGAAAAATGCATCTCTTGCCGCTTTGACTTCGGGAATTTCCGTTTCGCCTGCTTTGTGTAAGGCTTGCGATTCAAGCGTGTCGTGGCTTTGTGCAAACAGAGCGGTTTCAAGTCTGCAAACACCGTCGTCGGGAATTTCGCAGAGTGAATCGGAAGCTGTTTCACCCAACAAAACGGGGGTGCGCAGGGTGTTGTCGAAAGTGTTTGTATTGCAAATTTCCGTGCCGTCCGAAAGAGTAATATCGCCCGTTGCGGCAACAATTTTAACCTTGTCGGGCTTGCCGTCAGCGGTTTCGTGCAGAATTTCGTATTCGCAGTTTACAAGTACTGTGTCCGCAATTTCAGCGTCACAGATTTCAACAAGGCATGCTCTGAAAGCTTCAAGCGTCAGCTCAACAGTTTCTCCGTAAGCGAATGTGCCTATAAATTTTTCGTACGGGTGATGAATCTGTACCGCAACCTGACCGCACCGTTCAAGACCGATTGAGGTGTCGAGGCGGATTTTCATCAGTTTTTCTTCCCAGGTCATATTACCCGTGGCAATGAAACGGCGCTTTGCGTCACCTCTTGCAACAGTGTGTTCGGGATAGCTGTCACCTGAAAGAATCATTCCGTCAACAAGAATAGAGTTGTGGCGGCGGTGCAGGTTGAAAATCCGTGCAAGGTGCGCTTGCTCAAAGTCACGCAGAAGCCACGGATTGCCGTAAATTTCCGGCGCAAGAATAAGATTTCTGCCAAAAGCCTGAATAATCAGGTCATCTTCAAAATATTCATTTTGTGAGGATATGCAGACACCGTGGTCCTCGGTCAGACGGGTGAGACCGGGTGTGTTGCCGCGCGACATAATAAAAGCTCTGTGGTGCGGCGCACAGCGGTCATTGCCGATGTGTACGTCAACGTAGGTTTCGACACCTTCCCACAGTGAAGTGGTTGCATATTTCATACCTTCCTCACCGAAATCAAGTCGGTGGTTTAACAGAATGAAATCGGGCTGATACTGACGGCAGGTGTGCATCATTTCGATGAAATATTTTCTGTTTTCGGGTGCAAGAGTGCCGCATACACCGTCAAATTTAAAAAGCGCAAAGCGGTAATCCCTTGCAAGGCTAATCATCTGTTCAAGCCGTTTTTCCGCACTTTCGGGCGAGTTGCCGAAACCGTCGGGACCGCCCCACACGCCAAGTCGCATATCGAGCTTTTCGGCAGCTTTCGCTATGGGTGCATAGCCGTTGGGATACTGTGCCTTGATTTTTGGCGAGTCAAGGGTCTGGTAGGTTTGTCTTGCTCCGTCAAGATTGCCTGCATCCCACGCATAAATGTCAAGCGCCATTCCGAATCTGCGCCTGAGCATTGCAAAATATTCAAAATTAGTCAGTGTCTGAGCCTCGGTTGAGCCTTCGTTTGTATTGTTAATCCAGGAAAAATACTCGCTTTTTGACGGCGAGCGCTCGTGTGCGCCTGCCTTGCAGAATTCTTTTTTCATAAAAATCACTCCTTGAAAAAATTCTATCATACCCAAAAAAACTTGTCAATTAAAATGCCGCAGACTTCAAAATGAATTGACACGACGGGATTTATATAATAAAATTAGAGCGGTGATAATTTATGAAAAAAGTTGCAATTGTAACAGGCGCCAGCTCGGGAATCGGCAGATACACGGCGGCGGCACTGCGTGACGCAGGCTGCACTGTTTATGATTTCAGCCGCAGGAACATTCCGCTTGAAAATGTTTTTCACATCAGAACCGACGTTACTGATGAAGAAAACGTAAATACCTCTGTTGCTCAGGTCGTTTCGCAAGAGGGCAGGATTGATATTGTTGTCAACTGTGCAGGCTTCGGCATTTCGGGTGCGGTTGAGTTTACTGCCGCTGAGGATGCAAAGGCGCAGTTCGACGTCAATTTTTTCGGTATGGTCAATGTCAACCGTGCGGCAATTCCTTTTATGCGTGAAAACGGCGGTGGTCGGATAGTGGCTGTCAGCTCCGTTGCCGCTGTTGCACACATTCCGTTTCAGACGTTTTACTCTGCGTCAAAAGCGGCAATCGAGTCTTACACCTGTGCGCTTGACAATGAACTGAGTGCTTTCGGCATTTCCGCGACCGCCGTTGAACCCGGTGATATCTGCACGGATTTCACGCAGGCGCGAAAGAAATCCTTTGACGGCGACGATGTCTATAACGGCAGAATTTCTCGCAGTGTCGCAGGTATGGAAAAAGACGAAATGAAGGGAATGAGCCCCGAATTTGCAGGCAGATACATTGCAAAAATTGCTTTGAAAAAACGCACAAAACCGATTTATGCAATCGGCCTGGGTTACAAGGTGCTCAGCGTGCTTTGCAAGGTTTTTCCGTGCGGTGTCAGAAACCGCATTGTCGGTCTGCTTTACGCAAAATAAATCAGAATTATCGGAGAGATTACAATGAACAAAAAAATTTCCGCATCGCTTATGTGTGCCGACCTTCTCAATCTTGAAAAGTCGGTCAGAGATCTTGAAAATGCAGGTGTTGACTATCTTCACCTTGATATAATGGACGGCAGTTTTGTGCCGAATATAACACTTGGCTACGACCTTGTAAATGCCGTCAAATCCGTCAGCAACGTTCCGCTTGACGTGCACATGATGGTAAATGAGCCGGCACGTTTCATTGACAGAATGAACCTTGATGAAAACGATATTCTTTGTGTGCATTACGAAACGGATGTACATATTCACAGAACGCTTGAACAGATAAAAAACACAGGAATTAAATCAGGTCTTGCCTTTAATCCGCAAACACCGCTTGAAGGCCTTGAATTCCTTACCGATTACGTTGACATGGTGCTGATTATGACCGTCAGTCCAGGTTATGCGGGTCAGAAGCTTTTTGCAGGTGCTGAGCTTAAAACAAAGCGTACCAGGGATTTGCTTGACAAATGGGGTTGCCGCGGTATTCCCATTGAGGTTGACGGCAGCATCAGCCCCGAAAGCGGTGCCCGACTCAGTAAATGCGGCGCAGATATTTTTGTTCTGGGAACGAGCGGCTTGTTTATGAAAGATAAGAATTTAAAGCAAGCGGCGACTGATTTCAGAAGCGCTTTGTGATTTTGGAGGAACAGCGATGTACAGCAATATTCGTGCCGCCGTTGCAGGCAGCATAAATATGGATATTATCCTTAAAATGAACCGTGTGCCCGATGTCGGCGAAAACGTCACGGGTACGGGTTACGGCTACGCTTTCGGCGGCAAGGGTGCAAATCAGGCAACGGGTCTTGCACGCCTTGGCGCACAGACAAAAATGATCGGCAAGGTTGCCGACGATGAAAACGGCAGAAAGCTTGTTGCAAATCTTGCCGACAACGGCATTGATACAAGTGCGGTGTCGTTTAACGGCTCCCGGACGGGTCTTGCGGCAATTCTGCTTGACGGCGAGGGAAGAAACCGTATTGTTGTTTATGAGGGTGCAAACGCCGAAATAAATGCTGTAGAAGCGGCAGGCGAAATTGATGAAACCATTGACCTTCTGCTTGTTCAGTTTGAAACAAAAGAAGATGTTGTTACCGCCTGCGTTAACCGTGCGGTTGAAAAGGGGATAGTTACTGTTGTTGACTGCGGCCCTGCCAAGAATTTTGCGCTTGAAAAAATGCAGGGAGCAACTATTGTCAGCCCGAATGAAAGCGAAACAAAGGCACTTACGGGTATTTATCCCGAAACGCAGGAGGATATACTCAACGCCTCAAAAATCCTTGTCGAAAGAAGCAAAGCAAAATTCATTGTGCTTAAACTGGGTGAAAGAGGCTGCTCTGTCTGGGACGGTGAAAATCTTACTTTGTGCCCTGCGTATGAAAGTAATGTTGTTGACACAACTGCGGCAGGGGATTGTTTTACAGCGGCAATGGCACTTGAATTTGTCAGAAGCGGCGATATTTACGCCGCCTGTGATATGGGCAACAAAGCGGGCAGCTTTGCCGTCAGCCGGATGGGTGCCGTCGAATCAATGCCCCAAATTGAGGATTTGAAAAAGATATAAGTAAATTTACCACCCTGTTTCTGTGTGCTGACGGATGCAGGGTGGTTTTTATGGAGTTGAGTGCTTGAAAATCACAAATTTGAGTTTTATATAGGTGTTTTTAGGGAGCGTTTTTGATATGTGAAAACTGCCCCCACAAATGTGAGAGCAGGTATCAAAATATAAGTTAATTTAAACTTTTCTTCTTTTTAAAATAAATAGCAACAGAAACAATTAATACGATAATAAAAGCACACGAAGCGATTATTATGAATACAGGGAGGGTGTCACAAACACGGCTAAAGATTGTTTCATTATGCAATTGATAACTTACCGAAAGCGTTTCATCGTCAAAAAGTAAATTTCTTCGACTAGCATTATATTCGTTTTCGTCATCAAGAATATTTTCATCTTTGAATTTCTCTGCTTCTTCTTCGGTTTTAAAATACAGGACTTCTTCGTCCTTAAGTTCTGTTGAAGTTAGATTATAAACACCGTTGTCGTACTCGAATTTTTCTCCAGACGGAACAACATATAAAATATATTCTTTAGTTTCGTCAGAATAATCCTCATAAGTAATTTTATATAAGGTTTTTTCTCCGGTTACGTAACCCTTTAATTTGTAGTATTCTCTTTCGGCTTCCTCTTCGCTGTCGTACTGATAACCTACACCGTCGGGATAACTATAAATTGTGTGTGTCGAAGTTTCGTGCCAAGCAAAAATAAAAGGTAAAAGAAATGATACTAAAACAACAATAACGAGAATAATCGCAGTAGTTTTAATATGTTTTTTGCGATAATACTTTTGTTCAGGAGAAAGCCCTTTTTCGGTAAGGTCAAACTTTTTATATAAAAACGAACGAACAAAATATGCAATTAAACAACCAACAACAGATGTTGCCGGCAATGACACAAAAAGAAAGGACGGAGCATCCATAATAATATTAAGTAGTAGACCTTCTAATGTTACCGCTATCAAAAAAGCGATACAGGTAATATACTTTATGCATTTCTGTATGTTTTTCTCTACTGTTTCATTTTCATAAATATGTTCACTGCTTAATCCGGAAATAAAATTATTAAAAGCAATCAGAGTAACTGCTATAGAAACAGCACACAAAATTAATATGATTGCATAGCCAAACCATAACACATTGTAATTGTAAATGATATCGCAAATTATATAAGCCATTATAAGCGCAGCACCGCTAAGAACAATTGAAACAATAGAGTTGTTTGTAAATTTAACAATTGCCTTTTCAATTAAAAATTTAATTCTTTCAGCACTTTTAATATCAGTTTTTTCTTCATCGAATGCTTTTGCCATTTTTTCTCCACGCAAAAGTTCATCGACAGAAACTGAATATAATTCGGCAATCACAGGTAGCATAGATATTTCAGGATAACCTTCATTACGTTCCCATTTGCTGACAGTTTTGTTTGATACATTTAACCTATCTGCAACTTGTTGCTGAGTTAATCCGTTTGCTTTTCTCAGTGCTGCCATGAATGAACCCATAGTTTTCTTTTCCATGTTATACACTCCTTTGTTGTTTTTGTGTTTATATTCTCCAACAAAGAGACATGGCTTTCAACAC
>JAZOBD010000059.1:0-88760 GCA_045595825.1 Acutalibacteraceae bacterium | reverse complement strand
GGCATTTTCGCCCTGCACCGAAACGGGATTAAGTATAAGTTCAACCGAGGGAAAACGGCGTGAAATTATATTGATAATATCCTGAATTGCCGCACCCGTCGGAGAGGTTACAACACCGACACGTTGCGGAAATTGCGGAATCGGCTTCTTTCTTTCAACGTCGAAAAGGCCCTTGGCAGCAAGCTTTCTTTTGAGTTGCTCAAACGCAATGCTCAGCGCACCTGCGCCGTCGGGCTGCATGTCGTCAATATAAAGCTGATAAACTCCGTCACGCTCGAAAACGGCTACCCTGCCCCGCACAATGACCTTCATTGAGTTTTCGGGCATAAAGCGCAGACGGGAATTTGCGGTTTTAAACATAACCGCCTTGATTGACGACTGTTCATCTTTGAGTGTGAGATAGTAGTGACCTGTACGGTAATGGTTGGTAAAATTCGAGATTTCGCCGACAACAAAGACCGTTTTCAGATTCTCATCCTGCTCAACGATATACTTGACATATCTGTTAAGCTGACTGACGGTCAAAACCTCGCCCGTGCTCACATCCTCACACACCTTTCATAAGTCAGAATTGCAATGCCTGCGGCATTGTCGCAGGAAAAATCGGGGGCGGCAAACAAAGCGCCGAAGCGTTTTTCAAAGCGCTCGCGGACTATGGAGTTTGACATAACGCCGCCCGCATATATTATCGGCAGATTGCCGCAGACAGATAACGCATGCTCTGTCATTTTTTCAAGTGTTTTTGCCGTGAAATCAATGCAGTAACGGCAGATGTCACATTTTTCTTCGCCGTCTGCAATCATTTTTTTAACCTGATTTTCAACACCCGAAAGGCAACAGTTTCCGTCGGAAACACTCACCTTCGGATTAAACGTCTTTGTGCTTTGCCTTGCAAGTGCGTCAAGCTCTTTGCCGCAGGGAAATTTCATGCCCAGCATTACACCCGTGCGGTCAACCGCCTGACCTGCGTTAAGGTCAAGTGTTTTTCCGACAAGTTCAACTTTCATAATGTTTTCGCCGTCGGGTGAAACACGCAGCATTTCGGTTGTGCCGCCCGAAACGTGAAAGGCAATGAATTCCTCATTCAGCAAATCAAGTCTGCCCGCCGAATAAAGAGCAGCGGCAATGTGGCCGCACTGGTGTGAAAAAGGATAAACGGGCTTTGAAAGCGCCGCGCCGACACACCTGGCGGTATTTATACCCACGGTAAAACAGGGCATATACGACCCCTCAACGTCACGCGGACGGGTTGAAACACCCACGGCATCAATTGCCGAAAGGTTGTCACCCAAAGCTTCCATCAGCGGATAAAGCTGTGCCGTATGGTGAAAAACAGCGTCACTCTGACGCAGGCCCTTTTCACCGTCTTTAACGGGCAAAAGGCGCTTTTGTTGAACAACCGTGCCGCTTTCGCTGTCATAAACCGCAACAGAGGTTGTGTAATTGCTGGTATCAATGCCGAGTGTGCGCATTACTGCTCACCCTCGGTAGCGGCGTATTTCTTTGCAACCGTGCCGAGAATGCCGTTGACAAACGAAAAGTCGTCCTGACCGCCGTATTTTTTACCGAGTTCAACCGCCTCGTTAATGGTAGCACCTACGGGCACGTCATCAAAATAAAGAATTTCACAAACCGCAAGTCTCAAAACGGCGAGGGCAACCTTCGAAATTCTGTTCATACGCCAACCGACAAGCGATTCCTCAATCACACCGTCGATTTTTTCAAGGTTGTTCCACGCGGTCAGAGCAAGCTGCTGTGCAAACTCATCGTTTTCCATCAGCTCATTTTCCACGCCGACACTTATGATTTCTTCCATAGTCACATCGGCCTGGAAGGATTTTTCAAACAGCAGTACAAATGCCTGCTCTCTTGATTCACGTCTTGTCATTTCAACCTCCGATTATGCACGTAAAATTTCATAAAAAGTAAAACAGCCGACGGCAACCGTGTACCGTCAGCTGTATATTATATCATTATTTTTAAAAATACTCAACTGTATTTTTATAATTATTCAGCATTTAGCTCAATAATTGTAATATTCTCAACGGAATATCCCGTCTGTTTTACAACAATTTCCTTTATTTGCAGAATAGCGTTGTCATTGAGCGCACCTTTTTCAACAATGACCTCTGCCTTGCCGTTGTTGAGAATCACCAGATTTTTTGCACCTGTTTTGGCGGTTATGAGGTTTTCGATATCCGCTTCAAGTGTGAGTGATTCGGCAAGTTTACCCAGCATTTTTCCTGCGTCTTCGGCGGCAATGGCGGAAGATGCGGAATCCTTGATGACATCATTGAGCGCCTCGTTTGCCTCAGCATGTGCGGTGCTTCTGCGAAGCTTTGCGGCGGCAAAAAATTCATCTGCCGTCTTATCGCCTGACGAAACCGTTGAAAGCGAAACGTCTGACGAAATGACATATCTTGCATCGCCTAAATTTGCGGTATCCTTACCTTTCTGCGTTGTTTTTTCCGTCACGGTTGTCACGGAAGTTTTTGCGGAAACCGCATCGGGCTTTGTGTAATACCAATTCACGAAAACCGCCGCACCCAGCGCCACAATCAGCGTTGCAAGCAAAATCTGTCTTTTTTTGATTATCATATTTTTTCCTCCGTTGGATGATTTATTTCAATGGGTCAACCGCCCATTTTTGCCACACTTACACACGCCGCGCTTATGTCAAGCACCGCTGTTACGGTTTCGACAATCCGCTGTCTTACGACCTCGGAATCGCCACCCGTGCATACAACGGCAACACCACGGATTTTCGGGTCAACGGTTTTGACCGTCATGCCGCGTGCCGCACCGTCATCTTCAATGATTATGTATTCGTTTTCTTCATCAAAGCTTTCCGCATCGGCAGACTCGGAAGACTTGATTTTTGTATCTTTTGCGTAGACCAGCTCAACCGAGCTTTCAAGTGTCACCATAACCTTCGTCTGCCCAGACCCTTCTATCGAAGATATGATTTCGGTAAGTTTCCTCTCAATTTCAGCGGCATAATCGCTTTCTTCAAATTTGCTTACCGACACCGTTTCGGTCGGCGTTTCGTTCTTTTCCGGCAGTGTTTCACTGATAACAAGAGCCGCAGCTCCGGCAACCGCAAGCAGAATTATCACCGCAAGCTTCGGGTCGGTTTTCTTCGGTGATTTCCGTGCCTCACCCTTCGGTGCGACAGACCGCATCGACGCCCAGCGTGCCTTTGATATTTCTTTCAACCGACTGTAAATCAACATAATCCGTTCCATCAAAAACAATCACCGCTTCTTTAATAAATATGCCGCCGCTTTCATCAATATCCGCCGTTATTTCAATTTTTCGCGGCGTTATCCCCATTGCCTCAACCTCATCCAGAATCGCCTGTCTCACCGCCGTTTGTGCGGCATCAATGAGCTGTTTGTTCATCACCTGCGTAAGCTCTGTATCCGTCACTGTCTGAGCAACAACCGTAGATTGAAACGACAGCGAAGAAAGTGCGGGAATCAGCGAAGCCGTAACTGAAAAAATCAGAAAAACAGACACTGTCGCACGCATTGCTTTTTCTGTTGTTCCCCGTGGAGAAAGCATAAAAACAACGCCGGCGGCAAGCGCCGAAAAAGTTACGCAGAGTGCCCACTGTTTTACATTTTCCATTGCATTTACACCCCGGTCTTAACCGCAATCACAAGCCCTGACGAAATAACCGAAACCAACGCAGAATAAAGGGTTACGACGTTTACAACAACAGTTGTCCCTGCCGCCGTGCGCAGAATCTGCGCCGCAGTCTGCTGCCCCGTAATCTGTGCACCGACCTCGGCAAGGCGAAGCGAAAAAGTCCACAAAAAAAGTTCAACCACAACGGGTGTAACCGTCAGCAAAGCCGCCGAAACAGAGAAAACACCTACAGCACTTTTTATTAGCGAAACACTGCCGAGAATTGAGGAATAAGCCTGACTGACGGCACCGCCGACGACGGGCAGAAAACTGCCGATCAACAACTTTATCCCCTTTGCCGCAAGCGTGTCGGCAGAGTTGGCAAGCGTACATTTGACGGTGAGAAGCAGTGAAAAAAGCGTTGCCGAAACAGAGAGCACGGTTATGCTTGTTTTTCTTACAAAATCGTTGAGTGCAGTCAAATTAAGCGAGGGCACAACAGAGCCTGCACATCCCATTGCCGCCGACATTGCAGCGAGGGGCAAAACAAGGTTTTCCGAAAGCGAAGTCACCGAATTTGCGGCAGCAAGCGCAAAAGACTGATAGGAAAGGGCAAGCATCGGATTGCCTGCGGCAGTCACCACACCCGCAAGCACGGGGATGAGCGTTTTCTGAAAATCTCCGCAAACCGAAACCGCTGACACAGCCGCTTTCACAGCCGAAAAAAGTGAAGCAAAAACTGTAATAATCATAAGACAGCCGACAACAAGATTAACCGTTTCTTTTGACCTTTCATCGGCAGGAAAAAAGCTTTGCGCAAGGGCGGCAAGAATGACAGTCCCCATCAGCTTTGCGAGTGTTTTCATCGGGGCGGCAAGCTTGCCACGAACAATATCCGCAAGCAAATCTATTACGGCACGGGGATCAGCAGAAAAAATCTCATAAAAATCAACGTTTTCAAAGCCGAGGCGTTCCAGATATCCCTGCGTTTCTTCGGGCAAAGCGTCATAAAGCTCCCCTGCCCCGCTTGCCT
The DNA here is from genome assembly GCA_045595825.1 of Acutalibacteraceae bacterium. Taxonomy (GTDB): domain Bacteria; phylum Bacillota; class Clostridia; order Oscillospirales; family Acutalibacteraceae; genus CAG-177. The sequence goes on along the minus strand of JAZOBD010000059.1, from coordinate 84,097 downwards.
CAAACTGCTGAGAATATGTACCGTCATCCTCTGCAAAACACGTTGTACAGCAGAGCAAAAACAAGGCAAGTGCCGCCACGGCGGTTTTTGCAATTCTTTTCATTAAAAATCCTTTCATCATCCGTTGATAAGACCTGCCGCAAGCTCGGCAACCGATACCAGAAGCGGCATTGCAATCACAAGAACAGCCGCTTTCCCGACCAATTCAACAGCTCCCGCAAGGGTTTTGCTGCCGTTATCGTTACAAATATCCGACGCTGTCTGCGTAACAATGCACACACCGAGAGATTTGAACAGCACCGCCGTCGATTCACGGCTTATACCTGCAAAAGCCAGCACGGCATCCGCCCAGCCGAAAACCTGAGAAAACAGGTTGACGCAGGGTACAATCACCGCTGTCAAACCGCCAACTGCAACTAAGGCCGCATATTCGGGGCGATTCTGGCGCACAATCACATATAAAACCGTGCTTATCACTGCGGCAACGGAAATTTTCAAAATATCCATAACTAAAAATCAAACACGCTTGCAACCGACGACATCAACGAAGAAAACTCGGGCAAAAGCATTGCAAGCACCGCCACAATCCCCGCAAGGGTTGTTATAATCGCATAGTCATCCCTGCCCGACTTTGACAGAATCTGATTGAGCACAGCAACAATTATGCCGACCGCCGCTATTTTTATCACAACGCTGATGTCCATATTTACCTCTTGTCATATCAAAAATATCAGCGCCGCCATTCCGCCGAGAAAACCCAACGGCGGATAAAGCTTTGCCGCTTTTTCCTGCTTTTTTATCTGCTCTTTTCTGCACGCCGAAAACAGTGCAAGGTACATATCGCAACACGAAAGCTGACCCGAAACGTCGGTTGAGCCGAGTGCTTTGCCGAAGCCGTCAAGATATTCCGACACCTGACGTGAAAAAGTCAGACGGCTGAGGTGCGAAACCGATTTGCTCCACGCCAGCGGGAAATCCGCTCCCTCACGGCAAAGCGCGGCACACTCCTGCAAAAAAGGCAGATTTTTCAGCTCTTTGTTTTTGCTTAAATTTTCTGCAAGGTCCGAAACCGGCTCCAACGTATATTCAAGACGTGCCCTGACAAGCGTTATCATCAGCTCTATGCTTTCAAGCACCGTAACGCCGTTGCGCACGGTTACTGCCGCATATCTGCCCGAAAGTGCGCACGCCGCCGCTATCATAACCAGTGCCGCAAATTTCACAAAGCAAATCCTCCGCTTCAAATATATCTTTTATTTCGCAGGGGCGGTTTTCATCCGAAAGAAGAACGGCCTTTTCAAAAATTCCGCTTGACAGAAGGCGATGCATCTGAGGCTTTGACAAAAGCTCACGCCGTGTTGAGGCGTGGATGCTGACAATAAAAGAAACACCCGAATTGAATCCTGCCTCCATTGCGGCGATTTCTTCATCTGTACCGACCTCGTCACAGATTATCACCTGCGGTGACAGTGAACGCACGGCGAGCAAAATCCCCTCTGCTTTCGGGTAACCCGTCAGCACGTCGCAGTTTTCACCGACGTCGTTAAATGCAACCGAATTGCGCACTGCGGCAAGCTCGTTTCTTTCATCACAAAGCACCGTTCTTATAAATCTGCCCCTGCTTTTGCCCGAAAGTTGGCGTGCAAGGTCACGCAAAAGCGTTGTTTTTCCGCTCGCAGGAGGCCCTGCAACAATGACGGAGGGCAAAGAATTGCTGAAAACACTGCGGTAAATTTCATCTGCCGCGCCAAAGATTTCATGCGACACCCTTATATTGATACACGCAACATCACGCACGGCAACAATCTTTCCGTTTTCACACACCGCCGTGCCGAAAACACCTGCACGGTGACCGCCGTCAAGGGTTATGCAACCCTCCGTCAGCGACCTAGAATGGCTGTGCACGGAAAATGAACAAAGCCGCAGAAAAATTTCATCAAGCTCTTTTTTGCTAACGGTGACGGCATTTGAAGAAAACACGGGACTGAGCCTTGCAGGCGAATAAAGGAACTGCGGTACGCCTGCACAGGTGAGCACGAGCGGCTTGTTGCACCTCAGACGGATTTCACGTATCTGAGATTTTATTGAATCAGGCAGCGCACACAACAGATTTTTAATTCTGTCACCCGTCACGCCTGCCGCTGTTTCAAATTGTCCGTTTTTCATTGTTCGCACATCCTTTGCTAAAATCTATGACGCCTTGTCCGCAGATAGAACTTTTTTGTACCAATCGTTTACAGTTTATTTACTTGAAAACGGCGGTATAATGTGATATATTTGTATATGTATATTAATTCAGTTATCGTGGAGGTATATATGTCAAGACTTGATTCAGGTGCCGCTGTCGGGAAAAAAGCACCTTTACTTAAAAGAATTTTTGCAAATAACGGCTATTGCTGGACCGCCGCATTATGCACGGCAGGTCTGATGATGCTTGTTTTCTTCTGCTACGGTCTGTATCCTTTCGGCACGGTAACAATTCTGAGAATGGATATGTACCACCAGTACGGACCGCTTTTTGCAGAGCTTTACGACAGGGTTGTGAATATGCAGAGTTTCCTTTACTCGTGGCAGACGGGTCTGGGTTCACCCTTCCTCGGCAATTTTCTGAACTACCTTTCAAGCCCCTCTGCGCTCATTGTGCTTTTGCTCGGTCACGAAAACGTGCCTGAGGCAATCGCAGGAATGATTCTTGCAAAAGCCGCCTGCTCCGCATTTACTTTCACTTATTTCCTGAAAAAATCGCAAAACAGACACGATTTCACATCTGCCGCTTTCGGTGTTCTTTACTCAATGTGCGGATGGTTTGTCGCCTACTACTGGAACGTCATGTGGATTGACGCAATGGTTTTCTTCCCGCTCGTGATTCTGGGCATTGAAAAAATCATCAATTCACGCAAACCGCTCACCTATATTTTCGCCCTTTCCGCAACGCTTATCACAAGCTACTACATGGGCTACATGGTCTGCATTTTCTCCGTTCTTTATTTCATTGTTTACTATTTCTCAATTTATGAATTAAGCTCACACGACATTCCCGTAAACCCCGACGACAGCCTGAATCAACCATCTTTCTTTGATAAAGTCAAACATTCCGTACTTCTTAAAAGCGGATTCACCTTTGCTTTTTCAAGCATTGCCGCGGCAGGTCTTGTCGCATTTGCACTTATTCCCGTTTATTTTATTTTGCAGAATTGCTCGGCAACCTCGGGCACATTCCCCGAAGACTGGAAAACCTATTTCTCGGCTTTTGATTTCCTCGCAAACCATATTGCAAGCGTTGTGCCCACAATCCGCAGCAGCGGCGATGACGTTCTGCCCAACGTTTACTGCGGCATTGCAACGCTGATGCTTGTGCCTCTTTACCTTTTCACAAAGTCAATTTCAATCAAGGAAAAAATTGCACACGTTGCACTGCTCGGCGTGCTTTTCCTAAGCTTTAATCTCAATATTCTCAATTACATCTGGCACGGCTTCCACTACCCCAACGACCTGCCGTACAGATTCTCTTTCATGTACTGCTTCATTCTGATTCTGCTTGCCTTCAAGGCTTTTGTCAGACTCAAAGAATTCAGCGGACGCGCAATTCTCGGCACAGGTGTGGCACTCACCTTTGCACTTGTTCTTGTGCAGGAAATCGGTTCAAAGAACGTTGAGGATTTGTCACTTGCAATCAGCGTAATTTTCGTTGTCACCTATTGCCTTGTTTTCGTACTGAGCAAAAATCAGAAATATCCCTCTGCCGCCGTTGCGGTGCTGTTGCTTTGCTGCGTTATCGGTGAAATTGCCTGTGCAAACACCGACCGTTACAGCATGGATCAGCAAAAAGCAAACTACGCAGGTGACTATCAGGAATTCAAGGATTTACAGGCGGAACTTGAAGAGCGCGAAAACGGCGAATTTTTCAGAATGGATACAACCTTTAACCGCGCAAGAATGTCCCCCGCCTGGTACGGCTACAACGGCGTTTCCACCTTCACCTCAATGGCTTATGAAGACCTTGCAAACCTGCAAAGCGACCTTGGCATTTACGGCAACTATATCAACTCTTACACCTATTACTTGCAGACACCGATTTACAATATGATGTTTGCGCTTGATTACGTCCTTGACAATAATGATGAGGTTGACGTTCAGGAGGATTATTTTGAGTATGTCGGCGAGTCCTCAAACGGCGTTTTCACCGCCTATGAAAACAAGTATCAGCTTCCCATCGGCTTCCTTGTCAACAGCGATGTCAAGGAATGGTACACCGACATTGACAATCCCTTCACCGTTCAGGGCGACTGGCTTGAATATTCAACCGGCGTTATGGATGTTTTCGACTTCATCAACATTGTCGATTCAGCCTATTACAACGTTGACGAGCTTGAACAGGGCTTTGACACGGGCGAATTCTACCTGAGCAAAACAAACGCAGGTGAAGATGCGGAAGTCACTTTTGAAATTTTCCCCGATGAAGAACAGCACTGTTACCTCTACGTTGACACAAGTGCGACAGACACAATTTACGTCACAAGGGACGAAAAAACAGTCACTCAGGATATTGACGAGTGTTACATTCTCGACATCGGCATATGCAGCCCCGACGACACGGTGCTTGTAACTGTACCCATGGATTCAGACAAGGATTACTGCTACCTCAACGTTTACGCCTACGGACTTAACGATGAGGCTTTCCTTGAGGCCTACGACATTCTCAAGGCAGGCGCACTCGACGTTGAAACATTTGAAGAAACTTATATAAAGGGCAGCGTAACGGCAAAGGAAGATTGCCTGCTGTACACCTCTATCCCCTATGACACCGGTTGGACCGTTACCGTTGACGGCAAAAAGGTCAGCGAGGACGACATTGTCATTCTTGCCGATTCTCTGCTTGCGGTAAAGCTTGGCGCAGGTGAACACACTGTTGAGTTTTCATATCTGCCCGACGGACTTTTCCTCGGCTTTGCAATTTCAGGCGGCACGGTGCTTGTTCTGATTGCCGCAATAATTTTCTTCACAGTCAGAAGAAAACGCCGCGAAAAAAACAAAGCTGAAGCTGAGGCTGAGAACGCACTGTCAGATACTCCGTTCACCGTTCACCCGCTTTCCGAAGATGAGCAGTCACCTTCGCTTTATGTTGACGAAGCCTTCCTTGCCATTGCAGACAGCATTGACGATGACGACCCCTTCATTGAAAAGGTGATTGAAAATCCCGTCGAAATTGTTTCGGGCGCCAATGAGGCAAAAGAAACGGTGCAGGCAGAGGCTGACACAGCCGAAAAAGCGGTACAATCAGCCAACGGCAGCGCCGATGAAGAAGCAGCAGAGGAAGAACCCGAAGAAACGGACGCTTCCGACGAAGCTGAAAAAACAGAAGAATAAAAAACTATCGCCGCTGCGGAGAATTCCGCAGCGGCGATTTTCATTCGGTTTTATTATTTTGTAAAAGCAGAAAGCAACTGTGCATTGAGTTCTTTTCTGCCGAGGTGGCACTCACGGCTGCCCTTGTCGGCGGGCATAATGTCAACAATTCTGTCGCCACGCATAAGCTTGGTCACCGTGCACTTCTTTTCGCACAGCGTACAGGTTTCATCAACACTGTCCAGTGCAAGCGGCACCTGCTTTGTGAGCATTGAGCGCTCCATCAGTGCGCCCGTGGGGCAAAGTTTTACGCAAAGGCCGCAGGCGTTGCACTTTGTGCTGTCAAGCGGCAGGTTGAATTCGGGACTCACCACTGTTGTGAAGCCTCTGCCGATTAATCCGAGTGCGGTAATGTCAAGCACCTGCTCGCAGGAACGCACGCAAAGGCCGCAAAGAATACATTTGTCGGGGTTGCGCACAATGTATTCGTTACTGTTGCCGTCATAACGCTTGGGATTTTCACCTGCAAAGCGCAGAGGATTGATGCTGTATCTGTTTGCGGTGTTGATGAGTTTACATTGGAAATAATCAAGGCATCCGCATTCAAGACAACGCATTGCCTCAGCCTTTGCCGCCTCTTCGGAAAAGCCCTTTACAATTTCATCAAAGTTGGTTCTTCTCTTTTCGGGGCTCATAACGGTGAGCTTTGCACGCGCGCATTTTTCCTTGCCTGCAAGGTCCTCAGCGGTAATCTTTCTTTCAACAAAGAAAGGCTTTCTGTAAAAATACTGTTTGCCGTTGAGGTATGCATCAACCGCCTCAGCGGTCTTTTTAGCCTCACCTATTGCAGAGATTGCAATGTCGGCACCGCTGTTTGTGGCATCACCTGCGGCAAAAACGCCCTCAACGCTTGTGAAGAAGCCGTTTTCGTCGGCAAGGATTGTGCCCCACCTTGTCTTTTCGAGGCTCTCAAAGCCCTCTGCCGCCGTTTTCTGACCGATTGCCATAATAACGGTATCAAGCTCAATTTCCTCAAATGCGCCCTCTACCGGCACGGGTGAGCGTCTGCCGCCCGCATCGGGCTCGCCAAGCTCCATAATTTGAAGCTTAACGCTCTTGACTTTGCCGTTTTCGCCTTTGATTTCAACGGGATTTGTCAGATATTTGAAAATTACACCCTCTTCGAGAGCTTCTTCAATTTCGATTTCTTCCGCAGGCATTTCGGCACGGGTGCGGCGATAAATTACATAAACTTCCTCTGCACCGAGTCTTACGGCTGTGCGGCAGGCATCCATTGCCGTGTTGCCGCCGCCGCAAACCGCAACGCGCTTGCCCACGTCGGGAGCATTACCAAGGGCGACATCACGCAGAAAATCAATACCGCCGAGCACGCCGTCAAGGTTTTCGCCCTCAACACGCATACTGCTGCTTTTCCATGCACCGATGGCGACAACAACAGCGTCGTTCTGATTTCTGATGTCATCAAAAGTAATATCCTTACCGATTTTTACGTTGTTGATTAACTCAACGCCGAGTTTTTCGATAAGTGCGATTTCTTTGTCAAGAATTTCCTTGGGCAGACGGTACTGAGGAATTCCGTAACGGAGCATGCCGCCCATTTTGGGCATCATATCGTAAACTTTTACGGCGTGGCCCATAATTTTTAAATAGTAAGCTGCCGAAAGTCCGCCGGGGCCGCCGCCGATAACGGCAACCGTTTTGCCCGTATCAGCCATAACTTCGGGCAGATAGCTCTGCGCTTTTTCAAGGTCGATGTCTGCGGCAAAGCTTTTAAGTGAAGCGATTGCAACAGGCTCTTCCACAAGGCTTCTGCGGCAATTCTTTTCACAGGGATGCGGACAGATTCTGCCGATTGAAGCAGGCAGCGGAACTTTTTCTTTGATAAGCTTTATCGCCTGCTCGTATTCGCCGTTTGCAATAAGACCGACGTAGCCCTGACAATCGGTGTCGGCAGGACAGTTGAGTGTGCACGGTGCTTTACAGTCACCGATGTGGTTTGACAAAAGCAATTCAAGGGCAACCTTGCGTGCGCTGACGGCACGTGGAGCCTCGGTATTGATAACCATTCCGTCCGTTGCCTTTGTTGCGCAGGCACGAAGAAGCTTGGGGATACCCTCAGCCTCAACAACGCAGACGCCGCATGCGCCGTAAACCTCAACGCAGTCGTCAAAGCAAAGCGAAGGTATGTAAATGCCGTTTTCCTCAGCCGCCTTTAAAATTGTTGTGCCGGCCTGAGTTTCTATGCTCTTGCCGTTAATGGTAAGCTTGATTTTTTCAGACATTTTCATCACTCCTTTACTATTGCGTCGAAGCGGCAGACACTCATACATTTGCCGCACTTGATACAGATGCTGTCGTCAATAACGTGTGCCTGCTTAACCTCGCCCGAAATTGCATTGACGGGGCAGTTACGCTTACAAAGCGTACAACCGCGGCACTTTTCGGCATCGACGGTATATGTAAGCATTTCCGCACACTCGTGGGCAGGACATTTTTTATCGTTTATGTGAGCCTCGTATTCATTTCTGAAATATTTGATTGTTGTCAGCACGGGGTTGGGAGCAGTCTGACCGAGGCCGCATAGAGCGCCGTCCTTGATTGCAACACAAAGCTCTTCAAGAAGTTCAATGTCGCCCTCTTTACCCTCTTTCTTGGTGATTCGGTCAAGGATTTCAAGCAGACGCTTTGTGCCGATTCTGCAGTGCACGCACTTGCCGCAGGATTCCTTGGCGGTGAAATCAAGGAAGAATTTCGCCATGCCGACCATGCAGGTTTCTTCATCCATAACGACCATACCGCCCGAGCCCATGATTGCGCCCGTTGCACCGAGTGCTTTGTAATCGATAACAGTATCAATCATATCCGCAGGGATACAGCCGCCCGAGGGACCGCCCATCTGCACAGCTTTGAGAGGCTTGTCACCGCGCAGACCGCCGCCGATGTCATAAACAACATCGCGCAGAGTTTTACCCATCGGAATTTCGACAAGACCGCCGCGCTTAACCTTACCCGTGAGGGCAAAGACCTTGGTGCCCTTGCTGTTTTCAGTGCCCATTGCGGCAAAGGCGTTGCCGCCGTTTACAATAATCCACGAAACGTTTGCAAAAGTTTCAACGTTGTTGATGTTTGAAGGCTTGTGCCAGTAGCCCGACTGTGCGGGGAAAGGCGGTTTGAGACGGGGCATACCGCGCTGACCTTCAAGCGATTCGATAAGGGCAGTTTCTTCACCGCAGACAAATGCACCTGCACCTGCCTTTATTCGCATTTCGCAGGAGAAAGACGTGCCCATAATATTCTGTCCGAGATAGCCTGCCGCCTTCGCCTGAGCAATTGCCTTTGTCAGACGGGTGATTGCAAGCGGATATTCGGCACGCACGTAAACCACTGCTTCACTTGCACCGATTGCATAAGCGGCAATAAGCATACCTTCAATAAGGTTGTGCGGGTCACTTTCAATAACCGCTCTGTCCATAAATGCGCCGGGGTCACCCTCATCGGCGTTACAGATAAGATATTTCTTTTCGCCTGCACTGCGGCGTGCCGCATCCCACTTAAACCACGTGGGGAAACCTGCGCCGCCTCTGCCGGCAAGACCGGAAACTTTGATTTCTTCAATCAACGACTCGGGTGTCATTTCGGTAAGCACCTTTTTAAGAGCCTGATAACCCTGCGTTTCAAGGTAATCACTGAGGCTTTCGGGGTTTATGACACCGCAACGGCGCAGAGCGATTCTTGTCTGTTTTTCAAGAAACTGCGCATCATCGTCGCTGACAACAAGCGGCTCAATGCAGGAAACGTCGCCGCTTTTTATAAACTCAATAATTTTCTGCGCACCATCTGCATTGACCCTGACAAGTCTTTTAAGCTCGCCGCTGTCAAGATAAACGTCAACAATCGGCTCAAGGAAACACATGCCGATACAGCCCGTTATGGAAAGCTCGGCGTTGCAGTCGTTATTTTCAATGTAATCGCTTAATATATCGTAAATTGCGGCGGCACCTGCCGCAATTCCGCAGCTGCCCTGTCCAACTTTGATTTTCACTGTGCCGCCTCCTTTAACTCTTTAAGAATCTGTTTTGTTTTCTCAGGGGTAAGGTTGCCGTATGTGTCGGCGTTAATCATCATAACGGGCGACAGACTGCAACAACCAAGGCACGCAACGTTTTTAAGGGTAAAAAGTCCGTCGGGCGTCGTCTGACCGTCGGTAATACCCAGCTCATCAATAATCGCCTGTTCAATACGCTTTGAACCGTTGACGTGACAGGCAGTACCCTGACAAAGCATTATGAGATACTTGCCGACAGGCTCAAACCTGAACTGTGTGTAAAACGTTGCAACACCCATCACCTTTGCGGCGGGGATGCCCGTTTTTTCGGAAATCAGCGAAATGACGTCGGGTGAGAGATAACCGTAGATTTCCTGCGCTTTTTGCAGAATTGTGATAAGGCTGCCCTCGACGGCGGCGTATTCGGCAAGAACGCCGTCAAGCAGGCTGAGGTCGCATTTTTTGCAGTTGCAAGACATAGCTTTACCTTCCTTAAATAAATTTTTAAACATACCAATAACATTATATATGTTTTTCCGATTTAAAGCAAGTGTTATATTTTTATAATATAATCAAAAAATCCCGCAACAAGACGTTACGGAATTATATTCAATCATATGCAATTTTTATTCTCTGAAATCGCCGCTGTCTTCAATCTGATTTTTCAGCATTGTTCTGCCCTTTTGCAGGCGCTTGCGCACCGCCTCGGGCGTGGCACCGACAATGTTTGAAATTTCCTTGATGCGGTAACCTTCAATGTAATAAAGGTCCATTGCGATTTTATTCTTGACGGGCAGACGCATAATAGACTCAAATAATCCGAGGTCACTGTCGGGAATACCGACGTTGCGCATTTCATCAATATCAACAAAATCGTGATTGATGCGAAAACGAATCATATTTTTACTGATGTTTGTCGCAACCCTGATAAACCACGCTTTTTCGTGCTCAGCGTCAGTGAAATCGGGCGATTTTGTAAGAAAACGCAAAAAGGTTTCCTGCACGGCATCTTCTGCGTCAGCCTCATTTCCGAGGATAACAAAGCAGATGCGGAACAGCATTTTTGAATAACGCCTGACAAGGAAATTCACATATTCTGTTTCATTTCTGTAATCAAAATCGTTTCTTTCTTTCATAATAACAGCCTTGAATTAGAGTTTGTTTGACTTATTATAACACAAAAATCGAAAAATAAATATTAATATTTCTTTAATCTTTTTCAACAGACGGTGTTGTTTAGTTGTTTGTTAAGTGATATAATTAAAAAAAAATTATTCAAAGAGGTGCGGATATGAAAAATTTCAAATTCAGACCCGATGCCGGTTTCAGAATCTGCCAGCTTACCGACCTTCATTTCGAGTGGGGTGAAGACCCGGAAGACAAGGCAAGGACTTTTGCACTCATAAAACGTGCGGCAAAAGAGCTTAATCCCGACCTTTTTATTATAACAGGTGACATTGCCTGGGGTAAAAACGTCACAAACGCACTTGAAGATTTCAAAAAAGTTTTTGCCGACATCAACGTTTTCTTTGCACCCGTTCTCGGCAACCACGACGGTCAGGCAAACGACTGCGATATTTCTTCACGCGCCGACTTTGCCGCCCTCCTGTGCGGCGGCGAGCTCAACCTTTTTGAGTTTTCGCAAGACGGCGTTGCAGGTCACGGCAACTACATTATAACGGTCGGTGAGGGTAAAAACCTGTGGGCACTTTACTGCCTTGACACACATCAGGGTGACATTTACCACACCCAGATTGACTGGTATCGCACAACAAGTGCCGCCCTACCTGCCGGTCACAGCGAGCTTTCATTTTTCCATATTCCCCTGCCCGAATATATTCAGGTGTGGGACCACGAGGTCTGCTCGGGCAACTCACACGAAAGAATTGCCCCCACACGCTACAACGACGGTCTTTTTGCGGCAATGGCACGCTCGGGTGCAATGCGCGGCGTTTTTGTCGGCCACGACCACGTCAATGACTTTGAAGGCACCCTGCACGGAATCCGCCTTTGCTACGGCAGAGTTTCAGGCTATCAGGCTTACTCAATGGAAGATTTTTCAAGGGGTGTGCGCATCATCGACCTTAAAGAGGGCGAAAAGGATTTCACAACACGCATCTGGCTTGACAACGAAAAGGGCGACATTTATGAGCAACGCTTCCCCAACAAGCCCAGACTGACAAAAGGATAAAAAATCAAAAATAAATACGAAAGCCGTCCTGCCTGTTGGCGGGGCGGCTTTCGTACATAGCTAATTTAAGAAATGAACCTATGAAACAGAGAGTCACAATGCGCTCTTGCAAAACGTTTTGAATTACTCTCTTTTCATAATTCATTAATCAATGCCCATTGAGAAAACCTGAGTTTTCCCCACGCAAGCGGGCATTATGGTGCCGGTGACCGGACTTGAACCGGTACGGTGTTGCCACCGAGGGATTTTAAGTCCCTTGCGTCTGCCGATTTCGCCACACCGGCGAATCGTGTAAAAAACGGGTTTCCGTAAGAGCGAACTCTTCCCGATTTTCACAAAACCAGCGTAGTTATTATAATAGAAAACTTGGCGTTTGTCAACCTTTTTTCCGTTGAAAGCAAAACAGCGGTACAAAACAATGTGAATTTTTCTATTGCCATTACGGTAAAAATGTTATAAAATGGGTAAAAAATTATTTTAAAAAGGGGCAAATTTCAAAATGTTTTTTCAGTCACTTTCAGTCGAAGAATTAGACACAGAAAAAAACCTTGCAGATTTTCCTGATCTGATTCTTTCAAAACTTCCCGCTATAATCGGCGCAGTCGTCATCATTGTTGCAGGCGTTGTCGTTGCAAAGCTCATCGGTGCGCTTGCCGTTAAAGCAATGGCGGCAAAGGGTCTTGATTCCTCTGTTCACGGCTTTATCAGAACAATGATATTCTTTGTCATTATGGTAATTTTCGTGCTTTCCGCACTTTCAACCCTCGGCATCAACATCAACTCTTTCGTTGCCGCAATCGGTGCCGCAGGCATCACAGCAGGTCTCGGCTTTCAGAACGTTATCAGCCAGTTTGCAAGCGGATTGACTCTGCTCATTAACAAGCAGTTCAAAAGCGGCGATTTTGTAGAAATCGGCACAACAAGCGGCAAAGTTTACGAAATCAAAATGATGCACACCGTACTCATCACCATTGACAACAAAAGGGTCGTCATCCCCAATTCAACCGTTACAAGCAGCAACATCACAAATTACAGCACAGAGAATTTCCGCCGCGTTGACCTTGTTTACAGCATTTCTTACGACGCTGACATTGCAAAAGCAAAAGGCGTTCTCAACCGCATTGTTGAAAGCAACGACCTTGTCTGCAAAGAGCCTGCACCCATTATTGCCGTAAAAGAGCACGGTGCAAGCAGTGTAAACATTGCCTGCTACATCTGGTGCGACAATTCAAACTACTGGACTGTTTATTATTACATGCAGGAAGCTGTAAAGCTTGCCTTTGACAGAGAAGGCATCTCAATCCCCTACAATCAGATTGACGTTCACATCAAGGAGCAGAAAAATGACTGAACTTCTCATCCGACTTTTTATAAAGGATCATAAAAACACGCAAAATCCGCAGGTGCGCCTGAAATACGGCGTTTTAAGCGGTGTTGTCGGCATTGTGCTCAACATCATTTTGTCCGTTTTTAAAATTGTCTTCGGTATTCTGACAAAATCCGTTTCCGTCACCGCTGACGGTGCAAACAACTTCTTTGACGCAGGCTCGTCAATCATCAACCTTGTCGGTTTCCGCATTGCAGGCAAAGCCGCCGACAAGGACCACCCCTTCGGTCACGGCAGAGTCGAATACATTTCAGCCCTTTCGCTTGCATTTCTCATTCTGCTGATGGGATTTGAGCTTATCAAAACCTCTGTCGGAAAACTCTCGGGCGGTGAAGCTGTCATTTTCAGCGTGCCTGCCGTCGTTGTGCTTGTGCTTTCGATTTTTGCAAAAATCTGGCTGGCTGTTTTTAATTCTGCAATCGGTAAAAAGATTGACTCGGTCGCTATCAAGGCGGTCGCAAAAGACAGCATCGGCGACATTGCGGCAACAACAGCTTCGCTGATTGCACTTGTTGCATCACGCTATACAGACCTGCCCGTCGATGCAGTGATGGGTATTCTTGTTGCCCTGCTTATCTGCTACGCAGGCTACGGCGTTATCAAAGACACAATGGGTCCCCTGCTCGGCGAGCCGCCGAAGCCTGAAATTATTGAGGAACTTGAAGCACTTGTTATGTCCTATGACGGCGTTGTAGGTATTCACGACGCCGTACTGCACAGCTACGGTCATTCACGCATCATCGGCAGTCTGCACGCTGAGGTACCTGCCAACGTTGACATTCTTATCAGCCACGACACAATTGACCTGATTGAGCGTGACGTCAAAGCAAAAACGGGCATTGAGCTGACCATTCACCTTGACCCGATTGTTGTTGACGACGAATTCACAAACGAGCACAAATCCATTGTTCAGAAAATTGTTTCCGACATTGACAGCGTGCTGACAATGCACGATTTCCGAGTTGTAAAAGGACCAACGCACACCAACTTCATTTTTGACGTTGTCACTCCTTGCGAATACAAAATCAAGCCCGAAAAACTGACAGAAATGATTACGTCGGAGCTGCAGAAAATTGACCCGACATATTTCACGGTTATCACAGTTGAAACCAGTTACATATAATCTTTTTTCGCACACCGCAACATTTTGACGGCAGGTTTCATTTTTTAGCAAAATCACCAAATAATACACCACATATTGTATTAAATTTTCTTGTAAAATATCTTTTCAAAGGGTCAAAAATATTGTAAAATAAAGTTGAATAAAATATCAGGAGGGAACCGCCATGCCCGAATATGAAGATTTTTCAACAATACCTGTAGGCCGCCTCGGTCTCATTCCCCTGCCCGGCTGTGAAGAACTTGCCGAAAAAATCGACCGCTATCTCGTAAAGTGGAGAGAAGAAAGAGAGAGCGAACATAAAGAAACCCTGCACTTTGCAGGCTATCAGAGAGATTCTTACATCATCAAGCCCAACGCTCCCAGATTCGGCTCAGGCGAAGGTAAAATCGTTATTCCCGAAAGCGTACGCGGTTTTGATATTTTTATTGTCTGCGATATGTTCAACTATGGCAGCAAATACGAAATGTTCGGTCAGGAAGTCATGATGGGGCCCGACGAGCATTACGCAAACCTTAAAAGAATCATCAGCGCCATCGGCGGCAAGGCAAGAAGAATCACCGTCATCATGCCCATGCTTTACGAGGGCAGACAGCACAAGCGTTCCAGCAGAGAATCTCTTGACTGCGCAATCATGTTGCAGGAACTTTGCAACTACATGGGCGTTGACAACATCATCACCTTTGATGCACACGACGCAAGAGTTCAGAACGCAATCCCCCTGCACGGTTTCGAAAACGTTCAGCCTGTTTATCAGATGATCAAGGCTCTCATCCGCAACGTCAAGGATATCAACATCGACAAGGAAAAGCTTATGGTTATCTCCCCCGACGAGGGCGGTATGAGCCGTTGCATTTACTACTCAACAGTTCTCGGTCTTGATGTCGGCATGTTCTACAAAAGACGTGACTATTCAAAAATCGTCAAGGGCCGCAACCCCATCATTGCCCACGAATTCCTCGGTTCAAACGTTGAGGGCAAGGACGTTATCATTGTTGACGATATGATTTCTTCGGGCGACTCAATGATTGAGGTTGCAACAAAGCTTAAAGAATTAAAGGCAAACAGAATTTTCGTCTGCACCGCTTTCGGTCTTTTCTGCAACGGACTTGAAGAGTTTGACAAAGCTTACAAAAACGGTCTTATTGACAGAGTTTTCACAACAAACCTTATTTACAGAACTCCCGAGCTCCTTTCGAGAGAGTGGTACACCGAGGTTGACCTTTCAAAATATTGCGCTTACATCATCGACACACTCAACCACGATATGTCAGTCAGTAAGCTGCTTGACCCCGTTGACAGAATCAACAAGATTCTCACCGACAACGGTTTCAAGGTTCCTCAGAAAGGCTGAGAAAAATAAGCAACATAAAAAATCCCGCAATACAACGAGTATTGCGGGATTTCTGTTTTTCTGTCCGTATCTCAACGGTCCAAGCCGTCTTTTACTGTTTTTTGCTTACAGCGCTGAGAACTTCCTGTTTGAATTGACCGTGGATTTTGTATTTCTTCGAGAATATAATCAGAGAAACAATCATCATCACGGGCGGAACGATGAACATAAGGAACGAGATCGCGCTCTTTGCAGCGGAAGTCTGAACCGCCGCCTGACCGTCATAGCCCGTCACGCTGAATGCAGCATACATAATGATTGCCTGAACGGTATATGCCATTTTCTGAAGGAAGCCCTTCATTGAAAAAGTGAGGCTCTGGTTACGGTTGCCTGTTTTGTATTCACCGTAGTCGACACAATCAGCAAGCATAACCGTCTGATTGACAAACATACTGCCCGTACCGAGAGATGTAAGAATATAACAAGCACCCAGGGCGGTTACGTTACCGCTGAAGCAGTAGCCCATAACTGCCATTCCCACATAGCCGACAATTGCCATGCTGAGCGAAAGCTTGTAAATCGAACGGTTGTTCATAAAGTTTGTGCAGACGGGAACAACAAGAATGGCAAGAACCGAGCCGACGGTGCCCATCAGATTGAATTTTGACTGAAGAGTGAGGTCACCGAGAACAGAGGTAAAGTAATAACTGCTGATGCCCGACGTCATATAGAAGCCTGCGTTGGAAATCATGGCAAAAAGCATGAAAACAAGAAGCTGGTCGTTGCTCCTGATAACGTTGATTGCCGCCTTGAACGAGAATTTTTCGGGATTGGCAACAACGTTCTTTTCTTTTGTTGAAAGCACGCATATAAGGGCAAAAAGAATCAGTCCGACAGCGGTGACAACCGACCATTTGCCAAAGCCCTTGCTGAGGGTATCAGAGGTCATTACGTCAAGCTTGCTGCCTGCAACGCCGCCGAAATAAGCAACCGCCATAGGGGTGAAAATAGAGATGATTCCCTGACCGAGACCCGAAAAAGCTCTTGCAATCGTGGAAACAAGGTTTCTGTCCTTTTCTTCGCTTGCAAAAGAAGGAACCATTGACCAGAACGGAATGTCGGCAAGGGTATTCGTCATACCCCAGAAGACGTAAAGAACAGCGGCATAAACGTAAAGCCACACTGAGCCTGGTGCAAAACCGAGATTGTTGAACAGCAGACAGAGAACAACGGCATTGAGCATTGCACCGATGAGAATCCACGGACGGTATCTGCCCATTTTTGTCTTTGTTTTGTCAACAACCATGCCCATCATAGGATCATTGACGCCGTCCCAGATTCTTGCAAGCGGTGCAAGAATCAGAAGGAAAACGGGGCTGATACCAAGAGCATTTGTGAGATAAATTGAAAGGTATGAGTAAAACATACCGTAGCTCAGGTCAAGACCGATGGCGCCGACGCCGTAGCCCACCTTTCTGCCGAATGAAACCTTATTCATGGAATTCTCCTTTCGGGGATTTATTCTTCATCACATCAAAACATCTGACAGCAGTGTTGTCTCTAAGCCGCCGACAGCTTTATTTTTTATAATCCTTTTATCTGCTCGATGTTTGCAATTGAATCAATTACAAAATCTGCGGCGGCACTGTCCGCACTTGCGCCGTGACCCGTGCGCACAAGAATTCTTTTGCCGATTTTTGCATTGACTGCGGTGAGCATATCCTCATCGGTATCGCCGATAAAGACTGAATCCGCAAGAGAAATTTCAATATTTTTTTCTCTGAAATCGGCAAGTGCTTTTTCAATCATTCCCGTTTTCGGCTTGCGGCAGTCGCAGTCAACACGGTATTGGTCATTGACAGCCGCAGGATGATGCGGACAATAGTAATATGCATCAATGTAAGTGCCGCACTTTCTGAGCTTTTTGTCAATGTGTGCGTGAATTTTTCTGACGGCACTTTCGGGGAAGTATCCCTTTGCAACACCCGCCTGATTCGTTACAACAATAACAATATAGCCAAGCTTATGCAGAGTTTCAACAGCCTTTTCCGCACCGAAAATGAAGTTGAATTTGTCTGCACCGTTAAGGCAACTGACCTCGATATTCAGCGTGCCGTCACGGTCAACAAAAGCCGCCTTTGCCCTGACGGGCAGGCTAAGCTCCGTCTGCGCACGCTCAAGGTCCTCGGCAATACCGATATCAATAAAATATCCGTCACTTTCAAATGCGGAAACGTGGAATTTTTCATTTTCAAGCACATGCTTTTCAAACGAAAATACGGTTTCGGGAATCTGCTCAAAAACAGATTTTTCAACAAGATAAATGCCTGCATTTATTCTGCCGATTTTTGTCGGCTTTTTTTCAATGAAACGGTTTACTCTGAAATTTCTGATTTCAAGACTGCCGTAACGGTCAAAGTCACGCATCGGTTTTGCGCAAAGCGTTATAGGTCGTCCCTGCTCAGCGTGGAAAGCGTACATCGCGGCAAAATTGACATCCATAAATGTGTCACCGTTGATGACAAAAACCCTATCCTGCTCACAGTAAGCCAGGGCATTTTTTATTGCGCCGCCCGTGCCGAGGGGCTCATTTTCAAAGGCGTAATCGATTTTTATGCCTTTATATTCAAAACCGTAGTGTGAAATTATCAGCTGAGCCTTGTTGCCCACGGCAAGCACAAAGTGGTCAATACCGTTTTTTATGAGTAAAGTCAGCACATAATCAAGAAAAGGCACGCCGTTGACGGGTGCCAGTGCTTTTGGCAAATCGGGCACGGCAGAAGAAAGCCTGGTACCGAGTCCGCCTGCAAGAATAATTGCTTCCATAGATTTATGTTCCTCCCTAAGCGGGAATTATGTCTTTTGTTCCGTCAGGCAGTTCAACGCCGACGTCGTAAAAGCTGACAAGAAAAGTCTCTTCAAGAAAATCAAAATAATGAACAACTCCGCGGGCGATTTCAAACATATCTCCGCTTGTGAAAGTATATTCTTCTTTTTCACTTTCAGACACGGCAACGACAGTCACCTTGCCTTTCAGAATGTAAAAAGCCTCGTTATTAAGGGCGTGGTAATGACCGCCGCGGGCAGCACCCGCAACGGAGCGCACAACGTTCACCTGCTTGTAGCCCTCGTGCACAAGCTGGCAAAGCATTCCTCGGTCATCGTTAAAAACAAAATCGGGTTTGAGTATTTTAATCATTAAACGCACCTATATATTTGAATACTTATTGTTTTTGATAATTGTGTAAACCTTGATGAGTTCTTCAATACCGTCATCAAGAGTAAACGAGGGGCGCCAGCCGCAGGACTCAATACGCTCGTTTGAAACAATGTAGTTTCTCTTGTCCGGGTCGGTGCCTACGGGAGCCTCGATATAAGTGAAAGCAGGAATGTGCTCCTTGATTTTTGCGCACAGCTCAAGCTTTGAAAGGTTTGCGTCGGAAAGACCGCAGTTATACTGTCTGCCCTGCATTTTTTCAAAGTTATCCATTGCAAAAATAAAAGCACCCGCCGCATCACGCACGTGAAGGTAGTTGCGCTTGAATGCACCTTCAAAAATAACAACCGCTCTGTCAAAAACAGCCCTGTAAACAAAATCGTTGACAAGCAGGTCTGTTCTCATTCTCGGTGAAGCACCGAAAAGCGTTGCAAAGCGGAAAGTGAGTGAATTGCCGCTTTCAAGCACGGCGGTTTCTGCCGCCATTTTTGTTCTGCCGTAAAGCGAAACGGGGTTGATGGGTGAATTTTCCGTACAGAACTTTTCACCCTCGCCGAGACCGTAGCCGCTGTTGGTGCAGGGAAAAATAACCCTCTGCTCAGGCGCACGCTCGGAAAGTATCATTTTAACAGCATCAAGGTTCGTTGTGGTGGCGGCAATTTTATCTTTGTCGCAAATGGGAAAACCGACAAGGGCGGCAAGCGGAATGATATAATCTTTGCCGTCAAGCACCTTTTTCACTGTTTCGGCATCTCTGGCATCGCCGCGCACAACGGTAAAATTCTTGTTACCACAGCAGTCAAGAAGCGAATTCTGCTCATAATAAAAGCTGTCAAGCACGGTAACCCTATCACCGCGGGCAAGAAGCATCGGCACAAGAACAGAGCCGATATAACCGGCACCGCCCGTGATAAGAATATTACTCATAACCGCACGCACCTTTCACAATAATTTGCCGCAAAATGCGGCAAAGTCACATTTTTTTACTGTCGGTAAATATTTTTTCAAGGCCAAGCAAATTCTTGACAAGTGTGTTATCCATTGCAATGAATTCAGCACGCGGTGCTTTGAAGCCGCCTGCTCCCTTTGCCGCAATTACCAGTAACCTGTCGGCACCGATACTTTCGGCAAGCTTTACGGCAAGGTCGTATTTTGACAACACCTCGTCGCCGCAAAGGTTGATAATTTCGGGTAATCTGCCTGAAAAATCCGCAAGATCAACCGTGAGTTGTGCCGCAGTGTCATAGTCGAGCGCACTGCGCACAAAGTCGGTGTACATCTCGGCACTCTTGCCGTTTCTGAACATTCTTTTGAGCTCATCACAGAAATTGTGCGAATAAGTGCTCAGACTGCCGCCAAACATCAGCGAATAGCGCAACACCGTTCCGCCTGCCTCAACAACAAGCTTTTCACCCTCCGCCTTTTGCTGCCCGTAAACGTTTATCGGGCAGAGCGGGTCATTCTCGGCAAACGGCTTTTCATCGCCGCCCTCACCGTAAACGGTGTCACTGGAAGAGAAAAGAAAACGTTCAAATCCGGAAAAACATTCAAGAAAATTTTTAAGTGCGGCAATGTTTGTTTTTGCCGCCTCATCGGGGTTTGATTCAACAAAATCCACATTGTGGCTTGCCGCGAGATAAAAAATCTTTGTTTTTGCAACATCAACTCTTTGAGCAAGGCGTTTTACGCCGTCAAAATCGCAGACATCAAGTGCCAGTGTTTCAACACACGGGTCATCAAAGGCGCAAAGACCCCTGCGGCTGACGGCAATAATCTTTTCAGTTTTTGCCGAAAGCAGTTTTTTTATGATGTAAGAGCCTAAAAAACCGCTTCCACCGACAACAATGTACATTTATTTGCCTCCGAGATCCCTGTAATTGATTAAGCTGAGCACGAACAACACAACCGTTGCCGCACCGACAAAATAAGCGCCGTACTTTGAGAAGAAATGAGTAACGGCTTTTTTGAAATCGCCGTCTTTTCTTATAACTGCAATCATGACCGTAAGGAATGCACCCATAACTGCGGCAGTTGTGTAATAAGCCGCGTGTGTTGCATAAAAGTCAAACAGATAGGCATTAAAGCAAGTGATAAAGAACGCAACAAAGCCGACAACCGCATTGAAACGGCCGCTTTTTTCTTTAAGCTTTGTCCACCAGGCAGGAAGAAGAATTCCGACGAATGCGGCAGGAATAAAGAAAAGAGCGTAGTTGGATTTGACGTATGTGTCATCAAAAATTTTCTCCTGATCGCCGAGGAAGAACTTGTCATACCAGTAGTTTGATGCGTTGACATCAATATCAATTGCAAAATAATAAATTGCAACTATCACAAGCTCGGCCAGAAGTGCCCACGCCACAAATCTGTCAACAGACTTTCTCTGATTCTTTTTTTCATAGCCCTTGTTTCCTGCTCTCAGGTCAATTCCCTCGTTATTGCAGGAAATGTAAGCGGCGGCAACAAGAGCGGGCATATACATTGCGGCAAAACCAAGGTCAATCACCATTGCACCCGCCGAAAGCGCAACGGAAAGCCAGGCAAGCTTCGAAACACAAAGGCATGCAAGGCTTGCATAGAACAGAATTGTTGCAAAGTGCAGGCCCATATCAACTTCCGTACCCGTCTGACCGATTGTGAACTGACGGTATCCCGCAACCTCGAAGGTTACACAGTAGGCAAGCGACGCCAAAGCCGCAAACAGCTCGGCGGCAGTTTTGCTTTCTTTATCAAACCAGCTGACAAAACGGCCGGCAATAAAAGCAATGAACAAATACATCACGGCAAACGCCGCATATTCCTCAGGTTGATAAAGCATGCTCTTTTTGTTGTACAGCATTCTGAGCATAAGGATGGCAAAAACCATTATTTCAGCTTTATATTTTTTAAAAATGTCAAAAACTTTCACGGTCATACCTCCTTAAATCAGAATTATCAGCGCGGCAGCGGCAAGCACCAACGGCTGTGAAAGCAGTGCAGAGCAGGTTTTTTCAAAAATCGGGGTAACGGTTGCATCTTTGCGGTAAAGGAAATAACCGACCGCCATAAATTCGATTATTGCCATCAGACTTGTCCAACGGTCATAGTCTGTTGAAAGCAGAAGGAGCGGCAACAGCAGGAACGAAAGCAGCAGACAAAGTGTGAAAACAAGCTTGTCAGCCTTTGTCTTGCCGTGTCTGATTGCACTGACCCAGATGTAGTTGAAAGCGGAAAAAAGAACAATAATGTAAATTGCGGTTTTACCGAGATTATTGTAGTTAAGGTTATCTCTGAGGTTAACGGTTACGTACATATAAATTGCGTGTGAGAGTGTTGAAATCTGTTCACCCTCATAAACGCCGTAAAGGTTAAAGTCGTAATAGGTGCGGTCAAGCGGCAGATTGAAGCGACTGCCCATGTATTCAAAAGCATCGTCGGCAGGCATTGTTGCGGTGTAGTTTGCAAAGAACAAAAAGTAGGCGGTTGCAACAAACGTGACTGCAAGGGTGACAGCAAGCAGGGAAATGTCTGAACGCTTGTTTTCACCGTTGGCGATGTTATAAACAAGCAGAATAAAAATGAGCGGGAAGAATGTTGCAGCGTAAATGTAGTGAACGCCGAGACCGAGGAAACAAACGACGGGAATCAACCACTTTGCAAACTTGTTGTTGACACATGCGATTGCAACGAGTGTCAGCAGATACCAGTAGTTGTCAAAGAAACCGAGGTACTTGAAAAAGATTGAAAAGCAGTAAGGCAGGGCGGCAAAAGCGGCAGCGGCAAAAATGAGATGTTTCTGATTTTTTCCGTCAAGGCCTTTGAACACCTTTGCAAACATAAAGGCAGTCACTGCGCAGGTGAGCACGACAACCGTATAAACCAGACCCTTGAGCCAAACGTCGGTAAAGGTGTGTTTAAACAAGCCGACCAGCGCACCGACAAAATGCTTTGAACAGAATCCGAGGCTGAAATCGGCAAGATAAAATGCATAAGTCGCCCGAGAAAGACCGTCATTGAAATCTTTCCAGTTAACCGTTGCCAGACCGCAGCCGAGAAGTGCGGCAAAGAAAAGAAACGCAAATTTATTGTCCGCTAAAAACTTTTTGACTTTCATATAATTTCTCCCAAGTATAATATGTCATCTTATATAATAACATAAATAAATATTTTTTCAAGTAAATGACCGATAAAAACATTGATTTATCAAATAAATGCTTGCCTAAAAACGGCAGCAATGATATAATTATTTTATTAAACTTGAAAAAACAGTTTCCGAGAGGTAAAACTTATGCAAAGAATTTTTACAAAAGAAATGATTTTTGTTGACAGCGAAGGCAGGCAGCGCCTTTTCAACGGCTACAATCTTTGCGAAAAAGGTGTTGCCGACCTTGCTCTCGGCAGACGCCGTTATGATTTCCCGTTTGACGAAAATCTTTTTATCAAGCTCAAAGAAGTCGGCTGTAATATTGTCAGACTGGGCTTCACCTGGGACTGTGTTGAGCCTGAGGCAGGTCAGTACAGCGAAGAAAACCTTAAAAAAATTGACAAGGTTGTCGCACTGTGCGAAAAATACGAAATCTATTTTTACCTTGATATGCATCAGGATCTTTACGGTTCATTTCTCAACTCACCCGGTGACGGTGCACCCTACTGGGCCTGCATGAGTGACGGATATAAATTCAAGGATACGAAAATCGTCTGGGCTGAGGGTTATTTCTGGGGCAAGGCGGTACACCGCTGTTTTGATAATTTCTGGAAAAACGCTCACTGCAAGGGCAGACCGATTCAGGACTGGTACTGCGACACCTGGCGCATGCTTGCCGCACGCTACAAAGACAGCCCCGCACTTTTCGGCTTTGATGTGATGAATGAACCCTTCCCCGGCACTGACGGCGGCAAGGTTTTCCGCAAGCTTATCGCCAGCGTTGCAAAAACGGTACTCACCGACAATCGCTGTAAAAAAGGCTGGATGTTAAAACAGCTTCTTCACAGTGACACGGTAATAAACGTGCTTGAACCTTTCAGCGATCCTTCACTTTTCAAAAAGGTGACAAGCGTTGCCAATGACCTTATCAGAAAGTTTGACACCGAGGCATACTCGCCCTTCATTAACCGCACCGCAAAAGCAATCAGGGAAATCACGGATAACGGCATTATCATTATGGAAAACTGCTATTATTCAAACCTCGGTATCCCCTGCTCAACCCCCGCTGTCAACTACGACGGCAAGCGTGAAGAGCAGCTTTGCTTTGCACCGCACGCCTATGACCTTATGGTTGACACCCCCGCATACAAATACGCAAGCGATACACGTGTAGGCTCAATTTTTGACGAGCACAGAAACACACAGAACCGTCTCGGCGTGCCTCTGCTTGTCGGCGAATGGGGCGGCGCTTCCGAGGGCACTGACTGGTTACGCCACATCAACTACCTGCTTGACAAATTCGACTCATACCACTGGGGTCAGACATATTGGGCATATTACGGCGAGCAGATGTTCAGCGACCCGATTATGTTAAGCCTTCTGCGCCCCGCCCCCATCAGCGTTTGCGGCACAATTGACAGCTACGGTCTTGACAGAGAAAATCAGGTGTTCACCCTGAATTTTACGCAGGATAAAGAATATTCACTGCCGACCGAGATTTATCTGCACAAGGCGCCCGTTGAGATTACCACAGACGGCGAATACGAAATCACAAACAACGTCTGCACCGAGGGCGCTTACTCAGCAACACTTAAAATCAAAACCGCACCCGGCAAACACACTGTAACGGTTAAATTCTGATACATAAAAGTAACACGGGGCATATCCGTTTCGGATATGCCCCGTGATTTTATTTTGCAGTGAAATATTTGATAAAGCTTGTACCGTCTGCCGCACTGTGACCCGTGAGATTTATGCCCGCATTCATCAGCAATGCGCCCGAATATTCTTCATCGGTGTCATCGTCAACATAAATTTTATCAGGGTCAAGACCCTTCAGACGAAGAATATAAACGGGATTTTCGGGTCTGCGCATCACAACGGTTGTTGCCATCGCCTCGGTTTTGTCGGGTGAAACAAATTCCCAGGCACAGCGATAATCGTTTTCAAACGGAGTAATAAGGCGGTAAAGGTCGCCGTAATGGATGAGGTCGTAATATTTATGATATTCACGCACCTGACCTCTGACCTGTACTCTGTCACTGTCGGAAAGCTTGTTCGGGTCAAGCTCATAGCCGAAAGTGCCCCACAGCGCAACGTTTGCACGGGTTTCAAGGTCGGTACGTCCGCAGGCGGAAACGTGCGCACCCATTGTGGAAGCAGGATAGCAAAGCGATGTGCCGAACTGAATTGTAAGACGCTCAATGGGGTCGGTATTGTCACTTGTCCAGATCTGCGGCGAATAATAAAGCATACCGGGGTCAAAGCGTCCGCCGCCGCCCGAGCAGTTTTCAATAAGCATATCGGGGAAAGCCTTTGTCAGTCTGTCCATAAGCTCATACGTGCCGAGAACGAATCTGTGGAAAAGCTCTTTCTGCTTGTCGTTTGCAAGCATTGCAGAGCCTGCCTCGGTGATATTGCGGTTGAAATCCCATTTGAGATAGTCAATCTTATTCTTTGAAAGCACGGAATACATCTGTTCAAAAATGCAGTCACGTACATCCTTGCGGCTCATGTCAATGACATACTGATGTCTTGCGATTGACCTTTCTCTGCCGGGGCAATGAATACACCAATCGGGGTGGGCACGGTAAATGTCACTGTCGGGAGAAATCATTTCGGGCTCATACCAGATTCCGAATTTAAGACCGAGAGCATTGATTCTTTCAATCAGACTGCCGAGACCGCCTTTGAGCTTTTCTTCATTGACCCACCAGTCGCCGAGTGAACTGCGGTCATCGCTTCTGCGGCTGAACCAACCGTCATCCATAACAAGCATTTCAATGCCCAGCTCCTTGGCACGCTCGGCAAACGAAACCAGCTTGTCATCATCAAAATCAAAGAAAGCGGCTTCCCAGCTGTTGATAAGAAGCGGGCGCTTGACGTCACGCCATTTGCCGCGGACAAGGTGCTTTGAATAAAGGCGGTGATAAACACGGCTCATTTCGCCGATGCCTTCGTTTGAGTAAACCATTACAGCCTCGGGTGCGACAAATTTTTCGCCGCCCTCAAGCTTCCAGCCGAAGCCTTCGGGGTTGATACCCATAATCAGTCTTGTGCTTGAAACGGAGTCAACCTCAACAGAGCAGTCAAAGTTGCCGCTGTAAACCAGATTGAAGCCGTAAGCTTCGCCGTAATCCTCGGTTGCACCCTTTGAAACAAGTGCGGCAAAGGGGTTGTGATAATGGCTTGACGAGCCTCTTTTGCTGGCGATTGACTGTCTGCCGTGTGCAAGTGCACGGCGTTCCAAAGAACGTTCCTTGCTCCATCTGCCGTAAAGGTGAAGCATTTCAAAATCGGCAGTATGATAATCAACGCAGGTGCTGTAAACACGCTCAATTTCAACGGCTTTGTCAGACGTATTTTCGACAATAACACTTCTTGTGATTACGGGGCAGGCATTGAAAACGGTATAAATGAGGGTTGCACGCACACCCGTTACGCTGTCCTGAGTCACGATTTCAAGTGTCTGTGCTTCACTGTCTTCACAGTAAAGTGAGGGCAGACCTTCAAGTGCAGGCTTGCCGTCATAGATTCTGTGTGAAACATAACGCACATCCGTTGCGGTGTTGCCGTCGGCATTTTTTACCGCAAAGGCGGAAATTCTGAAATCTCCCGTGCCGTTGCAGGAATACTCAAGGGGTGAAAGGTCGGGTGAAAAAGAGGGGTCGCACACCTTTGCGTTGTTGGGCGAAAAAGATGCGAATCCGCCGCGGAAACGCAAAGACTCAACATTGTCATCGGGGATTTTTGCGCCATAATAAAGATGGGAAAGATATCCCTGTTCAAAAATCTGAATTATATAGGTAGATTTATTTGTGTCAAGCTTAAAAATCTGTTTTTCTTCATTGAAGATAATTGACATATTATCACCTTTTAAATGTTATTTTTGATTGCTTCATTTATTCTGTTGCGTGTTTCAAGCAACCAGTCTGCGCTGTGAGGATACTCGCGGAAGGTTAGCGGAGTTTCAAGCCCTTCCTCAAGCACGGCAAGCGCTTTTTCGCGGCCGACAAGACTTTCCAGCAGCTGCAACGCCCTCATATCCTGCAAAGCGCCGTGGAAAACCTTGAGTCTGAGAGACGGCAGGGCTGTGCCGTCTTTTGCAGGGTAAACCACAAAGGAGTCGCCCGAGGGGAAAGCTCCGCCCGCGGCAGTAATTTCATAAGGGTCAATCGCTTTAACCGAATACTGCAAGTTATAGAAATTGTAACCCCACTGCAAAAATCCGCAGATGTTGAATTTATAAAGCTGATAACCGATGATACGGGTACGCTCTGACGGCATTGCAAAAAAGCGGTTTGAAACATAGTGTCTGTGCTGGCCGCAACAGTAGTATGTCCACAGCCCCTCAACATTGCCGAGAAATGCGTCAATGTGATCAGTTGCAGGCACGGGATTTTCAATTACGCCAAGCTTGTAAAACTCGAAATCCGAAAGCGCGTCAATGACTTTCATACCGGGGAAAATTTCTCTTATAAATGCGGCACGGCGTCTGTATGTTTTAAGGTGCGACATTGAAGGCTCATCGGAAACGTGGAAATAACAGTTTTCCGTCAATCCGTTTTCCTCGATAAATTTCATCAGCACCTTTGCAAACTCACGCAGGAATTTGTCGTATTTGCGGCTTTTTGTGCGTGTAAACCAACCGAAAATCTTCTTTTCTCTTCCTTTTCGGTCTGTTGCCACAATCTTCGGCGCGTGCTTTGCGCCCCACTGTGTGAAAAGGTGTGACATTTCAAAATATTCAACACCGCAGCGCTTGCACATTTCAATCCAGCGTTTGAGATTCCTCAAATCAAAACGGTAACCTCCGCCGCTTTTGTGCACACCGACAAGCTGCACCGTGCGTCTTTCACCGCCGACACGGGTATCGAGCGGGGGTGTGAAAAGCGGTGTGAGTATGCAGTTTATTCCGTGGTCAACGGCAGTACGGATGAAATTCTCGTTGATGCGCCAGTATTCCTCGCTCATTGCCTCGACACCGTAGTAATTGCAAAGGCAATCGGAGTGATACCAGTTTGTATTTACAAGCGTCTGTCGGGGCAAAACGGCATTCACAACCTCCATTGCAACGCTTTCGCTGACCTCACCGCCGTCATAAGAAACCGTGACGGTAAGATTGTATCCGCCTGCTTTAAAACCGGCAGGTATTGAAACTTCAAACCAGAGGCTTTGCCACTTGTCTTTTTCAAGGCTCACCGTGTCACCGACGGGTGAAAGCAGGTCGGGGAAAAGACCTTTTTCACGGCGCAGGAAATAATCGTCGCTGTCGTCGTAGCAAGGAAGCTCCGACGGAATTTCCCTGACAAGGAATGTGCTGACAAGCTCAAGTGCAATTCCGTCAACCTTCACCTTTGCCTGAATGTCTTTTTCGGGACAAACAGCAAGCTGGAACGAGTATTTTTCATTTTTCAGAACCAAAAAATGCCCGAGCGGATTACACACGGGCTTTTCATCTGAAAAAACTTTTACAAGAGAGCTGATAAGCATTTTTTCCACAATCATCACTCACTTCTGAAGTTTTTTATCTTTTTGAGCCGTTCTGTCAACGGCATCAATCAGCATTTCATCAAGGTTGTGCTCTTTAAGCGCCGCAACACCCTCAATCGTTGTGCCGCCGGGTGAACACACTTTAACCGCAAGCGCACCGGGGTCTTCGCCGCTTTTGTCAATCATCATCGCACTGCCGTAAACCGTCTGCACGGCAATTTGCAGCGCCTGCTCACGGGTAAGACCGTGACGCTCTGATGCTTTTGCAAGCGCATCAATAAAAAGGTAAACAAATGCGGGTGCACTGCCTGCCTCCGCCGTGAAAACAGAGAAAAGCTTTTCATCAAGCGGCATAGCTTTACCGAAGGATGAGCAGAATCTGTCAACAAAATCAAGGTCGTTTTTGCCGACCCTTTTCGTTGCACAGTACGCCGTCATTGCCTGACCGACGGCGGCGTTGATATTCGGCATAATGCGCACAAGGCGCGGCTCAACGGGCAAAAGCGATGACATATAATCAAGGGTTGTACCTGCCGCAGTTGAAATGACAA
The DNA here is from genome assembly GCA_045595825.1 of Acutalibacteraceae bacterium. Taxonomy (GTDB): domain Bacteria; phylum Bacillota; class Clostridia; order Oscillospirales; family Acutalibacteraceae; genus CAG-177. The sequence continues at coordinate 55,273 of JAZOBD010000059.1, read as the reverse complement.
GAGGGTCGTTTGCAACAAGCTCTTCACTGATTTCACCGAAAAGCGCAGCAATATCCTTGGGCTTTACCGCAACGGTGACAACATCGCAGGCGGCGGCAACCGCTTTTGCCGTCGGGAGCACATTTACACCGAAATCCGCCGACATTGCGGCGGTTTTTTCGGTGTTGATATCATAAATATAAACGTCTTTGCTGTCAGCAGTGCCGACAGACAAAACGCCTTTAATAACGGCAGTGGCAAGGTTGCCCGTGCCGATGAATCCGAGTTTCATTGAAAAATCCTCTTATTCGACGTCGGATGTGCAGTTGGGGCACTTTGTTGCTTCGATATCGATTTCGCTCTTGCAGTAGGGGCATTTCTTCGTTGTGGGAGCAGCGGGCTCTGCCACTTCTTCGTTCTTTGTCTTTTCGGAAACAGTATTGATAACCTTGACAATGCAGAAGATAACAATTGCCATAATGAAGAAATTGAAAATTGCGCTGATGAAGTTGCCGTAATTTACGGTTGCTGCGCCTGCCTCAACAGCGGCTTCGATTGTTTCGTAGGTGTTGCCATCAAGTGCAATGAACCAGTTTTTGAAGTCAATGCCGCCGGTTGCAAGGCTGATAACGGGCATAACAACGTCATTTACAAGAGAATTTACGATTGCCTGGAAAGCGGCACCGATGATAACGCCGACTGCAAGGTCAATAACGTTGCCTCTCATAACAAATTTTTTGAACTCTGCAATAATTCCGGATTTTTTCATAACCAAAAACTTCCTTTCAATTTTTTATAATTCAATTATATACAATATTTTAATCAAGTCAATAATTATCTGAGAATATCACCCGAAAATTCGGGAATAAAGTTTTCCGTTGCAGAAGATGCTTTCTGGAAAAAGCAATTTTCAAAGCCGAGCGACAGCACCCTGTCTTTTGCAAGGGAATACTCCCTGTTGCCGAGTTTTCTGTCAAGCGGCGGCATCTGCTTTGCCTTTCCGTAAGGAGTATATTGCCGCATCAGGCTGACCGCCGTTTCGGACGGCAGATTTTGTGAAATCCACTCAAAAATTTTGTAGGTCTGCGACACGTTGCCAGGTAAAACAAGGTGACGTATCAGCAGGCCTTTTTTTGCGACCGAGTTTTCGTCCAGTTCAAGATTGCCGACCTGACGGTACATTTCAAGCACCGCCTTTGAGGCATAAGAAAAATAATCGGGAACTTTCGAATATTTTTCTGCGACGGACGAGTCAAAATATTTAATATCAGGCAAATAAATATCCACAAGGCCTTCAAGGCGTCTGAGGCTTTCAACGCTTTCGTAGCCGCCGCTGTTCCACACAACAGGCACGGGGCTTTTGTATTCGGAAAGCACACCGGCGAGAAGGTGAGTAAAATGCGTGGGGGTAACAAGATTTATATTTGCCGCACCCTGTTCAATCAGGCTGTCAAAAATTCTCATAAGCTGTATTTTTGAAACATCCGCACCTTTTACACGGTGACTTACATCGTAATTCTGGCAAAAAACACAGCCAAGTGAGCAACCCGAAAAAAACACCGTGCCCGAGCCTTTGCCTGCGCTTATACAAGGCTCTTCCCATTCGTGCAGGGCGGCACGCGCAATTCTGAAACCGTCACCCGCACCGCAGAATCCCGAATTGATACTTCTGTCGGTGCCGCAACGGCGCGGACACTGATTGCAGTTCATTTTTTTACCCCTTTGCATAGATTTTTTTACATTATACCTCTTAACTTTATATAAATCAACCGCAACAAGTGTTTGCATTATTTTTATTTATGTTGTATAATAGGTGCGTATGATTTATACTGAGGAGGAAACCGCTATGCTGTTGACCGTTGATATTGGCAACACCAACATTACGCTTGGTGTTTACCGTGACAATGACCTGCTTTTTGTTGCACGCCTTGCAACAGAAAGAGCACGCACCAGTGACCAGTATGCGGTTGAGTTCAACAACATTTTTGACCTTTACGGAATTGCCGTGACAACATTTTCGGGCGCCGCGGTCAGCAGTGTTGTGCCCGAACTTTCCAACATTATCTGTCAGGCGATTGAGGCGGTCACCGCAAAAACACCGATTTTGCTCGGTCCCGGCGTAAAAACGGGTGTCAACATTCTCATTGACAACCCCTCGCAGGTGGGTGCCGACCTTGTGGCGGGCGCAGTTGCGGCAAGCGACCTTTATCCTTTGCCCTGCCTCGTCGTTGACCTCGGCACTGCCACAAAAATCAGCGTTGTGGATGCAAACGGCGCTTTCTGCGGTTGTACAATTGCACCCGGCATCGGCATTTCGCTTGAAGCGCTGTCGGCAAGAACTTCTCAGTTGCCCGCAATCAGCCTTAAAACCCCTTCAAAGGTTATTGGCAAAAATACAATTGACTCAATGCAGTCAGGCGTTGTTTTCGGCGCCGCCGCCATGATTGACGGAATGTGCGCAAAGCTTGAAGAAGAGCTTGGTGTGCCCGTAGCCTCCACCGTTGCAACGGGAGGACTTTCAAAGGACATCATCAAAAGCTGCAAGCGTGACATCATCTATAACGGCGAACTCATTCTTCACGGATTGAAGGTTATTTTCGAAAAAAATCAAAAAAACAAAGCCTGACATTAACCCGTTTAATTTTGCGCTGCATCCCGCAAGGGAGCAACAGCAAGGAGGAATAAAAAATGTCAAAAAACGCAAATTTCCGTAAGATTCTCAATCTTACACAGCTTTCTGTTCTTGTTGCTTTGTTGCTGATTTTCGGCTTCACAAGCATCGGTTACATCAAAGTCGGTGCAATCGAAATCACAATGAACGTAATCCCCGTCGCCATCGGTGCCATTGTTCTCGGCCCCGGTGCAGGTGCCGTCCTCGGAACCGTTTTCGGTCTGACAAGCTTCTGGCAGTGCCTGGGCACAAGCGCTTTCGGCGTAGCGATTTTTAACGCTAACCCCGTTTTTGCTTTCATTGTCTGCGTTATCCCCCGTCTGCTTGAAGGTCTGCTGACCGGTCTTGTTTTTAAGGCCCTCAGCAGCAAGACAAAAAACAACTCTTTACCCTGCGCTGTTTCAAGCATTCTCTGTCCCGTACTCAACACCGTTTTTTTCGTGGGCAGCTTTATTCTGCTTTACTCAAACAGCAACTATTTTTCAGAGCTCTACACCGCCTCGGGCGCAGAAAACATAATTGCTTTTATCTCTTGGTTTGTCGCCCTCAACGGTCTTATTGAAATTGCGGTTTGCTTTGTTGTTTCAACCGCCGTTTCCAAGGCATTACTCACAGTCACAAAACGTTTGTCATAAAAAATCATTAAAAATTCAGGAGGTGTGTTCCTTTGCCGATTAAAATTGACAACCAACTGCCCGCCCGTAAACTGCTTGAATCGGAAAATATTTTCATAATGACAGAGGAACGCGCAATAACGCAGGATATACGTCCGCTAAAAATTCTGATTCTTAACCTGATGCCCACAAAAATTGAAACGGAAACTCAGCTGCTGCGCCTGTTGAGCAACTCTCCGTTACAGATTGACATTGACCTGTTGCAGGTAAAGTCGCACAAGTCAAAAAACGTTTCGGCAGAGCATATGCTCAAATTCTACCACACGTTTGACGAAATCAAGGACAACCGCTACGACGGCTTTATTGTAACGGGCGCACCTGTTGAGCTGCTTGAATTTGAGCAGGTTGACTACTGGGAAGAACTGTGCACAATTTTTGAGTGGAGCAAAAAGAACGTTTACTCAACGTTCCACATTTGTTGGGGCGCTCAGGCGGCGCTTTATTATCACTACGGAATTCCCAAGCATCCGCTCAAAGAGAAAATGTTCGGCTCATTCCCCCACCGCTCGCTTGATAAATTCCATCCGCTCATGCGCGGTCTTGACGATGAATTCTTCGTTCCCCATTCACGTCACACGGAAACACGCATTGAAGACATCGCCAAGGTAAAAGACCTGCAAATCATCTCTTACTCCGATATGGCAGGTGTGCACCTTATTTCCGACATGGAGTGCCGCAAATTCTTCTCAACGGGACATTCAGAATATGACCGTGACACGCTTGCAAAGGAATATTTCAGAGACATCGACCGGGGTCTTGACATTGACGTGCCTTACAATTATTTCCCCGATGACAACCCCGACAAACGTCCGATGAAAAACTGGCGCAGTGCAGGCAACATCATTTTCACAAACTGGCTCAACTATTTCGTATATCAGCGTACGCCCTACGACCTGAGCACTTTATAAAAGCAAAAGCCTTGCAACGGAAAATCCGTTGCAAGGCTTTCTTATTTTCACTTTGATTATTTCTCAGCTTTGGGGGCAAAGAGCACTTTGAAAATCAAAGCAGCAAGGGCTGCGCCGACAAATGGGCCGACAATGAATACCCAGACCTGCGAAAGAGCGAAACCGCCGTCTGTGATTGAGGCGAAAACCGCAGGTGCAAGGCTTCTTGCGGGGTTTACGGATGTGCCGGTAAGCGGAATGCCGATGATATGTACAAAGGTAAGAGTAAGACCGATAATGATGCCTGCAATGTTTGAGGTTTTTTCGCTTGACGTTACACCGAGAATTGTCATTACAAAAACAAAAGTGAGAATAACCTCAACAAGCAGTGCACCCCACATTGTCAGGGCGTGCGCACTGGCAGCATCAAATCCGTTTGTGCCAAGGCCGTGTGAGGGAAGTGCCATATCACTGCACTTATAGATTGTGCCAAGGGCACCGCAAGCGGCAAATGCGCCGACAAGCTGGCCGACAACGTAGCCGATGAAATCCTTAAAGCCGAGTTTTCCGCTGATGAGCATTGCAAGTGAAACGGCGGGGTTTACGTGGCAACCCGAAACGTGACCGATTGCATAAGCCGCCGCAACAATGGCAAGACCGAAAGCAAGGGCAATTGCAACAACGCCGAGGTAGCCGCTGACAACTCCGCCTGCCGCACCGCCGCAGACAACTGCCGTGCCGCAGCCGAAGAAAACAAGTACAAATGTGCCGAGAGCTTCTGCAAGATATTTGCGCATAAAAAATCCTCCTTAGTGTTTGATAATTAAATTATAGCTTAAAAAACTGCGTTTTCAATACTTTATTTCTAAAAAATGCATATTATTGCAACAATTGCCGCAACGTGCAGCAAAATTATTGCAGGCAGACCGATCATAAACTTTTTGTGCTTTGTTTTATGGCGGATAATCTTCATTGTCACAAGCATCGGCAACGCACCGCCGGCAAGTGCCGCAAGCACCAATGTTTTTTCGGCAATGCGCCACTTGTTCTTTTTTGCAAAATACTTGTCTGCAACGGTCATGACAACCGCCACGACGGAAACTGCGGCAAAATATATCCAAAAAACAGGCGATGTAAAAAACTCCACAGAATACCCTCCCGAAAAGCAGAATAAAATGCAATGTAAATAATTCAAAAGGAGCCGAAATGAAAAGATTCATTGCATTTGTTACCGTAATTATACTGTTGTTTTCCTGCGGCTGTCAAGCAAAAAAAGAAACACCTCGGGATGAAAAGCTTCGCGGTGTATGGCTGTCTTATGCCGAAATACCGTCAACCGTCGGTGTCAGCAAAAGCGAATACCGCAGAAAGGCAGACGAAATTTTTCAAAACATCCGCCAAGCGGGACTTAACACGGCATTTGTACACATCCGTGCTTTTTCAGATGCGTTTTACCCCTCGCAGATTTTTCCTTCTTCCGCATATATTGCAGGTGCGCAGGGGGCAAAGCTCGCCTACGATCCGACTGCAATTCTGATTGACAGTGCAAAAAAACACGACATTGCCTTTCATGCGTGGATTAATCCTTTCCGTATTGCGACACACACAGACACGCAAAAGCTTTCACCCGACAATCCCGCAAGAAAAATTCTTGACTCGGGCAATGCCGGCGGCGCAGTGTGCGTGCTTGAAAACGGCATTTATTATAATCCCGCCTGTCCCGACGTACACGCACTGATAGTTGACGGAGTTCTTGAATTCCTTGAAAATCATGACGTTGACGGGGTGCACATTGACGATTATTTTTACCCGTCAACCGACGAAAGCATTGACTGCGCAGACTATGACAAATACTGCAAAAGCGGCGGAGAAATGCCGCTTAGTCAATGGCGCAGGGACAGCATCAACGCCTTTGTGTGTGCGCTTTATTCGGCAGTCAAAAGCTCTGACGCCGAGCTTGTTTTCAGCATCAGTCCCTCAGGCAACATAACAAACAACGCCGAAAAGCTTTATGCCGACGTTGAAAGCTGGCTTGCCGACGACTGCTATGCAGACCTGATTATACCTCAGCTTTACTACGGCTTTGAGCACTCATCTTTGCCCTTTGCAAAAACCGCTGACGAATGGGCATCGCTCAAAGGAGAAAACGTCAGGCTTGCCGCAGGAATTGCAGTCTACAAAAGCGGAAAAGAGGACGTTTACGCAGGTGAAGGTGTCAACGAATGGGTCAACAACGCCGACGTTGTACGCCGACAGATTGAAATGATACAGAGTAAAGAAAGCTATTGCGGCTATGTTCTGTTTTCATACGAAGATATTTGCTGATGTTCACAAAAATTTTTCAAAATTTACAAAAAAAGTAATGAAATGTACCGTTGAGGTATGATATAATAACATAAATATTTATATTGTGGATAGGTATTACTTTATGAATAAAACAACAAAAGCAATTATAATAACAATTGTCGCCGTGCTTGCGCTGATGGTCGGCTTTGTCGGCTTTATGTTTGCAACGGGAAAAATCGATGACCTGCGCAGTCAGTTTGTCGAACAAACCCCGACAACCGAAAGCACGTCAGACACCGATATTTCAAACCAGTCAACCCAGGCAGCAGACACGGGCAGGGAAAAAACACCGATGCCCGAAAAAGCAATTGCCGTTGTCTGCACGCCCGACGATTTTGCAGCGGAAAACGGGGTACGTACCTTTGTTGAAAACGTTTATGCCTACGGCTGTAACACTGTTGTCATCGACCTGACGCACGGCAATTACGACGAAGCCCTGATTAAAGAATATCTTGATTTTTCATCGCAGAGCCGTGTTTTCTCAGGTGCACTTATCGGCAAGGAAGATGCCGCCGCACTTGCAGAAAACTACAATTTTGATTTCATCGTTCTTGACGGATTCAACACCGAGGATGACGGATTTTTTGACAGCATCAAAGCCGTAAGTTCAGGAATTTGTGAAACCGACCCCGAAATTCTTCTCGGATTTTCAATGCCCGACAGCGTTGCCCCGTCATCGGCACTCGACTCACTTGTCATCAGTGCAACCGTCAATTTCATTTACGTTAAGCAGAGCAGTTACTCTTCAATTTTCCTTAATTCAATCAACAAGTGGGGTCAGCACGGCGCAACCGTGTGGTTTGCACATTCGCTTGACGGAATCGGTGCAATGTCGGCTGCCGATATGGCAAGCATCATCCCGACAATTGAAGCATCTTTCGGCTCTCACGTTTGTCAGGCAACCGTATTTGACTCTTATTCAGACATTCTGTCATCAAAAGGCGGCGGAGTTGAGCTGTTGACTGATTATATCAACGAGCAGGACACCTCACTCATTGACAAGAATTTTAAAATCACAAATCTGTCAAAAAACAGCATCACCGTTGAGGAATCCAAAATAACGTTTACGGGTCAGAGCAGCCCCGTTTATCCCCTCACCTGCAACTCAAAAGACATTCAGCGCACCGAATCCGGTGATTTTTCGACTGAATTCGAACTTAAAAAAGGCGAAAACAGATTTGTTTTTGAGCACAAGGGAAAACAGTACACCTACACCGTTACATACAAAGTACAGTTGCTCAAATCCATCACACCCACGGGCACACTTTCCGCTCCGGGCGGAATGCAGGTGAGCATTTCTGCCGTTGCGCTTAAAGGTGCCGCTGTTGTTGCAACCGTCAACGGCAAAAAAGTCACACTCAGACAAAGCAGTGACATAAGCTACGGCGACGACGAAGAGCTGATTGACGAAACCTCAGACTTTGCGGCATTTTACGGCAACTACACCCTGCCCAAAGAAACCGACAAAATTCAGAAACTCGGTAAAATTACGGTAACGGCAACCTACGGCTCACTTTCGGAATCAATGACAGGCGCATCACTGTCAGTCAGTGCAAAAGAGCCTGAGCCTGTTGTCACCACCACAAAGCCGACCACTGCAAAACCCACCACGGTAAAACCTACAACAACCCTGACCGAAACACAGCATACGCAAACAACGTCATCAACTGCGGCTGACACCGAAACCTCCGTAACGGATACAACGGGCTCCGACACAACCGTAACAAATACAACAGGTTCCGGCACAACCGAACCCGGCACAACAGTTCCCGACACCACTGAGCCGACAACACAGTCAACCACTTCGTCCTCAAACGACCTGCTTGAAAAATTCTCATTCAAGAAGGACTACGGTTTGGGCAAAGCCAAAATATGCTATGTAACCGAAGGTTATGCAGAGTGTTTCCCGGCAAACATCACTGCCGACCTTTCCAATCCTTTCTATATTGCAAGACCGGCAGGCATGTGTGACTACGTCACGGGCACAATGAATGCAAGCGCAAATTATTACATTCTGGCCTCAGGCTCAAAAGTCTATCAGTCAGACGTAACGTATCTTGCCTCAGCTTACCGTGTGCCCGACAACAACATCCGTGTTGCATCCAGCAGCGTAACCGCATCCGAACTTAAAATCGTTCTTGATATGAACTGGCGAGTGCCCGTAAATGCCGTGCTTGACGGGCAGAAATACGGCACAATCAACATCAACGGCAACGCAAGACCGCACGTTGTTGAAACCTTCACCGCAAACGCCATCACGTTCACTTTCTACAACACTGATTCCGCCAGCGGCAGTATTTCAACAAACGGCTCCGTTATTTCAAAAGCTGACTGGTCATCCGAAGGCTCAACCGCCAAGCTGAAATTCACGTTTAAAAACAGCGGCAAGTTCTACGGTTATCACATTGAGTACGACTCATACGGCAGACTTGTCATCACTTTCCGCAATAAGCCCTCACAGACCCTGAAGGGATACACAATAATGCTTGACCCCGGTCACGGCGGCAACGACCCCGGTGCACTTTGCTGCATCACCTCAAACCCGAGCATGAAGTACGAAAAGCAGATTAATTTCTCCCTTGCCACAAAGCTCAAAGCACTGCTTGAAGCTGAGGGCGCAACCGTACTTATGACAAGAACTACCGACACCTTTATTGACCTCGATCCGCGAGTCGATATGTGCCGCGAAAAACATCCCGACATGTTCATCGCCATGCACTGCGATTCAAGCACGGGTTCAGCGCCGATGGGCACCTCGGCATACTACTACAACGCATACTCATATAACCTTGCAAAAGAGCTTCACAACAGCATTGTAAAATGCTACAAGACAGACATCTATGCAGGTCAGTCAAGCTCCGTGCTGAGCAAGGTTGACCGCAAGACAAGTTTCTATCCGTTCAAGGTCACACGCGTTGAAGAGTGTCCCGCAATACTTATTGAATACGGCTTTGTTTCCAACATGAAGGAGTGTGCGGTGTTGCAAGATTCCGCAAACCGTGACAAGCTTGCCGCAGCAACACTTGAAGGCATCAAAAATTACATCAAAGCCAATTGAATTTCAGACTGATTTTCATTCTCTCACCCGTAAGTCTGTGCTTTAAATAAGCGCACAGCAGGGTGGCAGGTATGCAAAGCAAAAACCACAACACCGTAAAAAGAGGGCATATCTGCCCCAGAAGGTTGTGTGCGCGCGATGAGTAATCCCAGACATTCCATTTAAGCCTGAGATTGACAAGACACCCCACAACAAACTCAATTACCGTTATAATCAGGCTGCCTGCCACACAACGCAGAAAAAGACTTTTTGTTTTCATTCTGAGGTTCATAAAATAAAGTGCCAGGAACGTTACGCCGCCCGTTACGGTCATTGTCCAGTGAGTATAACCGCGGAAAATAATCTCCACAAGCGAGTATATTACCGCCCCTATCCCCGTCACAAGTGAGTATTCTTTCAGTTTTTTCATTGCATCCGTCCGTTCGTTTTTTATTATTTTTCACTGCGGATGCACTAATATACGGTTAATTTTGCGAGGTATCCGAATATGAAAAAGCCAAATATTGTTTTTTATTTTTCTGACCAGCAACGTGCCGACTCGGCAGGCTGCTACGGTCAGCGACTGCCCGTAACGCCGAATCTTGATGCACTTGCACAGGAGGGCACTCTTTTTGAAAACGCTTTCACCTGTCAGCCCGTTTGCGGTCCGGCAAGAGCCTGCCTGCAAAGCGGCGTTTACGCCACGCAAAACGGCTGTTACAGAAACGATATTGCTCTGCCCCTTGATACAAAAACGGTTGCATCTTATCTCAACGATGCAGGCTATGACACAGCATACGTCGGCAAATGGCACCTTGCCTCGGGCAAAGGCTGCAATCTGCACACAAAGCCCGTGCCCGTTGAGCGCAGGGGCGGTTACAAGGATTACTGGCGCGCCGCCGACATTCTTGAATTCACCTCACACGGCTACAACGGATATGTTTACGGCGACAACAACGAAAGAATTGATTTCAAAGGCTACCGTGCAGATGCAATTAACGGCTTTGCTGTCGATTTTATAAACAATCACAACGGTGAAAATCCGTTTTTCCTTTTTGTTTCACAGCTTGAGCCGCACCACCAGAACGACCGTCTGCGTTTTGAATCGCCGAAAGGACTCAAAAAGAAATTCAAAGATTACGAAGTTCCGGGCGACCTCAAAGGCACGCTCGGTGACTGGCGGTTACAGATGCCGTCATACCTTGCCTGCTGTAACCGCGTTGACGAAAATTTCGGCAAGCTGATTCAGGCACTCAAGGATAAGGGCATTTATGAAAACACCGTCATCATTTACACCTCCGACCACGGCTGTCATTTCAGAACACGCAATGCCGAATACATGCGTTCCTGCCACGAAAACAGCATACATGTTCCCCTTGTCATTTCGGGCGGCGCATTTTCAAAAGGCGGCAGAATAAACGACCTTGTTTCGCTCATCGACCTGCCCGCAACCGTGCTTGATATTGCAGGTGTCAGCGTCCCCGAGCATTTTTCCGGAAAGAGTCTTTGCGACAAAAAGGGACACGAAAGCGTGTTTATGCAGATTTCGGAAAGCCAGATAGGACGTGCAATAAGAACAGACCGATACAAATACAGTGTATCAACAAAAAATGCCGACAAGCCAAACTCAGACGAATATTTTGAGGACTGCCTCTACGATTTGCAGACAGACCCCTACGAGAAAATCAACCTTATTGCCGACCCGCAATTTGAACAGTTGCGTGAAGAGTTGAAGAAAATTCTCATCGGTCACATGGTCAATGCCGGCGAGGCTGTGCCCGTAATTAAAAAGTGCAGATAATAAAACTTGCAGCTCCGATTTCTCGGAGCTGTTGTTTATTTCTTCATATTCCCCGTTGCAGGATTGTCAATCAGCTTGCCGTCGGCGGTGAAACGTGAGCCGTGGCAAGGGCAGTCCCACGTGTACTCCTGCTTATTCCATTTAAGTGCGCAACCCATGTGCGGACAGCGCGGCACGGTGGGCGTAAGAAGACCCGAAGCAGAGTGAAACGCATTGACAAAAAGCCTGGGATGCATCACCGTGCGTGACGGTGAAAACACCTCGGCAAATTCATTGTTTTGCGAGCGCACAAGGTCGCAAAGAATATCTGCCGCCACCATTGAAGATGTCATCCCCCACTTGTTAAAACCTGTTGCGACAAACAAATCGGGCGTATTTTCACTGTATCTGCCGATGTACGGCACACTGTCAAGTGTCATACAGTCCTGCGTTGCCCAACGGTATTTCACTGTTGCATCGGGATAAAACTTTGCCGCCGCCTTTTCAAGCTCTGCAAAGCCGCCACCGCTTTTGCCGGTGTGGTGTGAGCCGCCGCCCAGCAAAAGCAGATGGCCGTAATTTCTGAAAGAAAGCCCCGTGTCACTTTCGTCAACGTACATTCCGTTTACATTCTGTGCATTTTCGAGCGCAAGCACGTAAGAGCGGTGCTGATAAAGCTTCATAAAAAACATTCCGTGCTTATTGAAAATCGGAAAATGCGTTGCAACAACCGTCTTTTTTGCCGTAATTTTATTACGGTAAGTGCAAAAATTCTTACCGTCAAATGAGCAAATGCGGGTGTGCTCATAAATATTAAGTCCTTCGGCGACCGCACGGGCAAATTTTTTCGGGTGAAACTGTGCCTGCCCCGAAAAGCGCACCGCCCCCGCAACGTCAAACGGCAGAGGCGCATTAGCAACAAAATCCGCCTTGACACCGATTTTCTGAATTGCCGCAAGCTCCGCGGCAAGCTTTTTACGGTCACCGATGCTGTAAACAAAGTTGTCTTTTTCCTCAAAATCGCAGTCAATATTTTTGCAAAGAGTACGATATTTCCCGATTGCTTTTTCGTTTGCAAGGTAATATTTTCTTGCTTTTTTCACGCCGTAGGTTTTGACAAGCTTGCCGTAAATCAACCCGTGCTGTGAGGTGATTTTCGCCGTTGTGTTGCCACTGACGCACCCGAAGATTTCATTCGCCTCAACAAGCACGCACTCCGCGCCCGCTTCTTTAAGACGGTGAGCGCACAAAAGCCCCGCAAGACCTCCGCCGATAATCAGGACATCGGTTTTAATATCTTTTTCAAGTGTCGGGAAACGTGACAGCTTTACCGTCTGATTCCACAAAGATTTCATTTTTACATCACCGTGATTATGATGTGCTCATTTTTCCAGATTAACAGCATACATTGACAAAAACGAAAAAAACAAGTAGTATTGAATCATCACAGTGAAAGGCAGGCTGAGTTATGGACAAAAAGCTGAAAATCGGCTTTAATACTTTTGATAACGACGTTTTTAACGGCAAGCCTCATTTTGAACTGCCGCTGAAAAACGGGGTTGACTACGTACTTTGTCACACCGACCCTCACACAGACTCAATTGAAAACGAAAGCGAAAAGGCAAAACGCCTTGCCGACATTTTCAGTGACAGAAAGCTTGATTTCATTGCAAATTTTGAGTTTCAGAACACAGCCGTCAGTTGCGTTTCAAAGGACGGTCATAACTGGATCGGTCTGCCCGACGGCTCACACCGTCTTAACCTGCCCGAAGCATTTGTAAAAGCACTTGCCTCAAACGGCAATCTTATCGGCATAATGTATGACGAATTTGAGCACACAATTGTCAACCGCAACATTTCCGTCTGGATGGAAACCAAAACAAAGGTTGACAAGCCCGTATTCAGCCAGCCTGACACAAAAGACATCGTCACTCAGGGTGAGGTTCTTTCCGCTCAGGTCAGGGAATATGCCGACGGCATCAAGGCAATGGGCGCCCCCGTTTTTTCGGGCGAGCACGTTTTCCCTGTTCTTTACCACACCTTTGCACGAAACGGAATTATTCCGAATTTCAAATCGCAAAAAGAAAGCTATTCCAACCTGCAATTTGCCATTGCCGCAGGCGCCGCCCTGCAATACGGAACGCCGCTGTGGAACTGCGTGGATATGTGGCACAAGCTGACACATCCGGGGCACAGCGCAAAGGAGCTTTATCATAACCTTGTTTTTGCCTACCTTTCGGGTGTAAACCGTGTTTACGTTGAATCGGGCGCCGCAATGGTAAACTGCACAGCGCTCAACGATATCGGCGAAGCTTTTGTTGAATTTACAGGCAGATACAAAGACAAAGAAAGAGATTACGACGTTTCGGATTACCGCCCCGAAATCGGCATTATCCGCTATGACGACACCTACTGGGGACAGAATCTTTTCTGGGCAAGGGGTCTTTTCGGCAACAAAAAAGTCCGCCCGAAAAAGGAATGTAAAGAGTGGATTAAGGTTATCAACACTCTCACCTTCGGCCAGACTCAAAAATCATCATTCACCTGGAACAGAATTACCCCCGCCTCACTCAAACCGCACCGCTCGTTTGTCACAATGAATTCACTTGCGGTATTTGACGACAGAGTAACGGCAAAGTCGCTCAGCTCGCTGAAACTCGCATTTTTGTGCGGTGTTCACATAAGCGCCGAAACGCTCACGGACGTTGCAAAGCTTGTCAGAGAAAACGGACTAACGGTTGTCACCCACGAGCGTTATGTGCCCGAAAGTATCAGAAAAAGCGGCTCAGGCTACCGTGAAATCAAAGACGGAAAAGGTTGCTGGATTGTCACAAACAGCTTTTCCGACAAACGGCTGAAAAAACGCATTGCACCTTTTATGGGCAACCGTGACGAAATCCGCCTGACCTTTGAGGGCGGCAGAGAAATAAAAATGAAGGTGTCAGCCGACGGCGAAACCTTCACCGAGATATAAAAAATGCAGTTTGGGCAAAATGCTCAAACTGCTTTTTCTTTCATATTCTGCTTGCCAGATAAGCCGCACCGAATTTGTTGGCATCGTTACCAAGCAGAGCTTTGACGGTTTTTACGTTGCGGTAACTGGGCATAAGCTTGCTTTGCAAAACGGAATTGATTTTTTCTGTTATGTAGCTTTCATTCATAATGCCGCCGCCAAGCACAATCAGCGGAGGATTGAAAATATAAATCAGGCTTTTAAGACCCACTGCAATTTCCTCAACCCATTCGTCAACGGCAAGTCTGATTACGGGGTTATCGAAATTTGCAAAAATTTCTCTGCCGTTTATCTCTTTGCCGAGCTTTGCGCTGACAGCTTTTACAAGCACACTTGTCGAAGCATAAGCCTCATAGCAGCCTTCACCGCCGCAGCCGCATTTTCTTCCGCCTGCGTGAGTGACAATGTGACCGAATTCACCCGCAGAAAAAGATGCGCCCGTAAACAGCTTTCCGTCAAGGAAAATCGCACCGCCGACACCCGTACCGTAAGTGAGGCAGATAAAGCTTTCTTCACCCTTTGCGGCGCCGAAAAACGCCTCGCCGATTGCGGCAGAGTTGACGTCGTTTTCAACAGCTGTGGGAATACCCGTCTGCGTTTCAATAATCTCTCTTATGGGCATACCCGTATAACCGGGCAGACTGTCGGTTGCAAAAATAACCGTGCCCGTCTTGCTGTTTATCTGACCTGCGGTTGAAATTCCCACTCTGTCAATACCGTCATAGCTTCTGACAATTTCAACAAGGCGTTCAACAATCCTTTTTCCTCCCTCGTGAGCATTTGTGGGAATACTTTTGCTTTCGGTCATATTGAATTTTTCATCAAAAAGGGCATATTTTATTTCGGTGCCCCCGATGTCAAATGCAAGAATTCTCATTTGCTGTTCTCCAAAGCCGCGACAAAGCGTTTTGTAATATCCATAGGTCTTGTTATGGCTGTGCCGACAACTGCCGCATAAGCACCGTTTTCAAACGCCGCAACAAGCTGCTCGGGTACCCAGATTCCGCCCTCGGCAATAACGGTTGCACCGAGTTCTTCCTTATATCTGCGCATAAGGGTAACGTCGGGCAGCGGTGTTCCCTTGGTGTAGGGTGTGTAGCCGCTCATTGTTGTGCCGAGAAGGTCAAAACCGAGTTCAAGTGCCTTTTTGCCCTCTTCAAAGCAGGATGTATCTGCCATGAAAAGCTGGTCGGGATATTTTGCACGCACCTCTTTGAAGAACTCTTCAAATGTAACTCCGTTCGGTCTTACACGGTTGGTTGCATCAATTGCAATAATGTCGCAACCGATTTCGGCAAGGGCGTCAACCTCTTTCATAGTCGGCGTGATATAAACGTCGCTGTCGGGATAAACTTCCTTGATGATGCCAATGATCGGAAGGTCAACTCTTTCCCTGATAGCCAGAATGTCAACAACAGTATTTGCCCTTATTCCCACGGCACCGCCGAGGGATGCGGCATAAGCCATTTTGCTCATAATATAGCTGTCATACAACGGCTCTGTTGACAGGGCTTGGCAGGAAACGATGAGTCCGCCTTTGATCTGTTCGAGAATTTGTTTGTTTGTTTTCTTTTCCATAACTGGAATTATAACACGGGTTTTTTTGTAATTCAACAGTTTTCTGTATTTTTTGCACCTTTTTACGCCCTTAAATCATTCAAATACAGTTGCCATTTTTTATTATTTATGGTATCATATTTTATAGTTTTGTTGAAAGCGAGGATTCTGAAATGACAGATATTGAAATTGCCCAGAGTGCAGTGATGCGCCCGATTAACGAAATTGCAAAAACAGCAGGTATTGACGAGAAATATCTTGAACAGTACGGCAAATATAAAGCAAAGGTTGACCTTTCGCTTCTTAAAGAAGATACAACCCCCGACGGCAAGCTTATTCTTGTCACCGCCATCACCCCCACCCCCGCAGGCGAAGGAAAAACAACAACAACAATCGGCCTCACTGACGGTCTGAGAAAAATAGGTAAAAACTCCATGGCCGCTTTGAGAGAGCCCTCACTCGGTCCCGTTTTCGGTGTTAAAGGCGGTGCGGCAGGCGGCGGATACGCTCAGGTTGTGCCTATGGAAGACATCAACCTGCATTTCACCGGCGACTTCCACGCAATCGGTGCGGCAAACAACCTTCTTGCCGCAATGCTTGACAACCACATTCACCAGGGCAACTCCCTCGGCATTGACACACGCAGAATCACCTGGAAGCGCTGCGTCGATATGAATGACAGACAGCTGCGCAACGTTGTTGACGGACTCGGCGGCAAAGTAAACGGTGTACCCCGTGAAGACGGCTACGATATCACCGTCGCAAGTGAAATTATGGCAGTCCTTTGCCTTGCAAGCTCCATTTCAGACCTTAAAGAGCGCATTTCAAGAATTATCGTCGGCTACAATTACGAGGGCAAGCCCGTCACCGCCGCCGACCTTAAAGCTCAGGGTGCAATGACCGCACTGCTCAAAGATGCACTTAAACCCAACCTTGTTCAGACACTTGAAGGCACACCCGCCTTTGTACACGGCGGTCCATTTGCAAATATTGCACACGGCTGTAACTCCGTCATTGCCACAAGAATGGCGATGAAGCTCAGCGATTATGCTGTTACGGAAGCAGGTTTCGGTGCTGACCTCGGCGCAGAGAAATTCCTTGACATCAAGTGCCGCTACGCAGGTCTTACCCCCTCTGCGGTAGTTGTTGTTGCAACAATCAGAGCTCTCAAAATGCACGGCGGTCTTGCCAAGACCGAACTTGCAAACGAAGACCTCGAAGCTCTCGGCAAAGGTATTCCCAACCTTCTTCGCCACGTTTCCAACATCAAAAACGTTTACAAGCTTCCCTGCGTTGTTGCTGTCAACCGTTTCCCCACCGATACAGAAAATGAAATCAATTATATCATTGAAAAGTGCCGCGAGCTTGGCGTTAACACCGTTCTTTCAAACGTCTGGGCAGAGGGCGGCAACGGTGCAACAGAGCTTGCACAGGAGGTCGTACGCCTTTGCGAAGAATCCAACGATTTCACCTTCTCTTATGAGCTTGATTTGCCCATTGAAAAGAAAATCGAGGCAGTTGTTCAGAAGGTTTACGGCGGCGTCGGCGTAAAGCTTGAAACTGCGGCTGTCAAAGCGGTTGCAGAGCTTGAACAGCTCGGCTACGGCAACCTGCCCATCTGCGTTGCAAAAACACAGTACAGCTTCTCCGACAAGCCCACACTGCTCGGCGCACCCGAAGGCTTCACTGTCAGCGTCAAGAACGTGAAAGTTTCAGCAGGAGCAGGCTTTGTCGTTGTTTACACCGGCGACATTATGACAATGCCCGGTCTGCCCAAGGTTCCTGCCGCAGAAAGAATCGACATTGACGAAAACGGCAAAATCTCAGGTCTTTTCTGATTGGGAGGCTGTCAGTTATGTCATTTAAAAGAATGTCGGCGGTTGTTCTTTGCCTGATTATGCTTGCAACGGCGGTTGCCTGCAACAAAGAAAGCACCGACGAAGCACCGACTCAGAAAACAACCGTAACCACCTCAACAACCGCAAACACCTCAACACACGAAGCAGACACAACAGACGGACTTTTATCGCAACAGTCGCAAACTCATACTGTTTCCGATTCAACTCTGACAAGTGAGGACGTTTCACCCAATGCCGCAACCACATCCGTTTCTGACAGTGGCGCAACCGATGAAAGCGTGCAGTCAACGGCAGTTGTTGCACCGCAGACATCTTCCGCAGCTCATATGATTGAAATGTATAAAAAAGCGGCAGCAAAATCAAACGGCACCGCAAAATCCGAGCAGGTTATCACCCTTGTTGACATTTCGATAAACAACGGCAAATACGAAAGTGCTTTAAAGATTGTAAAGCCGATAATGTCAAAGCTTCTTGCCAACAACTCAACCGAAACCGACGGAATCACCGGCGGTTATCAGAATCTTGTTGAGTCGGATGTTGCACAGATAAAATCCTACAAAGTCGGCAACAACACAGCAATTGAAATGACCCTGCGCGAGCAGACTGACGGTGCACAAAGCGACTCCAAAAGCGGACCTGTCGGCCACGCCATTTCCACAGTCGGCGACATCGGCGTTGTTACTGCACAGCTCAACGACCTCGGCCTGCCTATTGAAATTTCAGCCGAAAACACAACAATCCGCTACACAAACCCCACCGTTAAAGTAATTATAGGCCGTGACGGCAAAATCATCTGCGGCACATGGAATTACACGGTTGAAATTCTGCTCAACGACTACAAGGTCGGAGGCTCCAACGTTGAAACAACATCCGTTGTGCTCAACAACACAATCACCGTCAACGGCGGATTTAAAAAATAACCCCATAAACACAAAGCCCACCGAGATTAATTCTCAGTGGGCTTATTCTTTTATTTGCAGGATGTTATGCTGTCTGTGCCGTCGCTTTTTGTTTGTCTTTCTTTTGGCTGATCGACTGAATGATAACAAGAATAACAATTATCGCAACGCCGATTGCGTCAGTAACAAGACCGGGGATAACCATGCAAAGACCGCCTGCGATTGCCGCAATTCTTTCAATCCACGACATACGTTTAATCATATATCCTTCCATACCTGCGGAAACCATATAAATACCGCAAAGTGCCGTGACGACAAGAAGAACGATTTCATACCAGGGCTTGTCAGAGCCGATGATGAGCATTTCGGGGCTGAACGCAAAAATGTAGGGAACAATGAATGCCGTGATGGCAAGTCTTGTTGCCGTGACACCCGTTTTAAGCGGATTGGATTTTGCGATTGCCGAGCCTGCGTAAGCCGCAAGTGCAACGGGCGGAGTGATGTCGGCAACAATGCCGAAATAGAAAACAAACATGTGGGCGGCAAGAACGGGAATGCTAAGGCTTCTCATAAGAATGGGAGCAACCATTGATGCCATAATAACGTAGTTTGCCGTTGTGGGAACACCCATGCCCAGAACGATGCACATAAGCATTGTCAGCGCAAGAGCAAAAACGGGGTGAATCTGTGAAGCGGCCTGAACAAGCGATGAAAGAACGTTTGCAAGACCTGTCTGCTGTACCATTGCAGAGATACAACCCGCAACTGCGCACGCAAGGGCAACACCGATTGCGTTCTTTGTGCCGTTGGCAAGGGATTTGAAGTAAATCTCAAACTCAAAGTCAAATTTTTTGTGAGCGATTGACTTTACAACGCCCTCAATCAGCTTTACTCCGATTGCAACGAAAATAGCCGTAATTGCGGACTTTGCAGGAGAAAAATGATTCATTGCAACAACAAGGGCAACAACGGGAAGAAGAAGATAGCCCTTTGAAAGAATAAGCTTGAAGAAATTGGGGATAGACTCTTTGGGAAGACCTTTAAGACCAAGCTTTTTGGCCTCAAAGTGAATCATCATAAAGATGCCGGTGAAATAAAGCACGGCAGGCAGTATTGCCGCAATGGCAATCTGTGAATAAGGCATACCCGTGTACTCGGTCATCAGGAAAGCCGCCGCACCCATAATGGGGGGCATTATCTGACCGCCTGTCGATGCTGCCGCTTCAACGGCGGCGGCAAACTCGGGCTTGTAGCCGCAACGCTTCATTGTGGGGATTGTGACAGAGCCGCTACCGACAGTGTTGGCAACGGATGAGCCTGAATACATACCCTCCATGGCGCTGGAAATAACGGCAACCTTTGCAGGTCCGCCCGTTGCCTTGCCTGCGATTGAGTTTGCAAGGTCAACAAAGAAGGCGCCGATTCCCGACTGTTCAAGGAAAGAAGCGAAAATAATGAACAAAACGATGAAAGATGCACAAACGTTAAGCGGTGTGCCCGCAATACCCTCGGTTGTGTAGAAGAGTTTGTACATAATAACTCTCAGCGGGTTGCGGTCAACAACGATAAATGCATAAATGATGAAAGCAGCCGAAACACAGACTATCGGCAAGCCGACAACTCTGCGGCACGCTTCAAACAAAAGCAACGAGCCGACAATTGCGATTGCGATATCAACCTCATTGATTCGGGAAGCTCTTCCGACGATTTCATCGCAGAAAATCGCATAGTAGAAAAACGAGCCTGCACCGACAACCGCAAAAATATAATCATAAAAAGGCACACGGTTGAGCCTTTTCTTTTCTTTCTTGCTTACAGGATAGATTATAAAGGCCATAAAAACAATTACGCCTATAAACCAAGCCATTTTCTGTCTTTCTTCCATTGTGCCGGTCCAGCCGTCAAACATTACATAAACAGAAAACAGCACCATTGCCGCTTTAATGATTTTATCAAAAATTCCTTTGAAATGACGCGTGTTGGATTCTTTGTCAAACTCCGCCATGAGTTTTTCAACGTCAATCTCTTCCTCGTCTGCCTGCAAACCGACGGGTTTTGTGTTTACATCTGACATAATCACATTCCTTTCGTCAGAATTTCAAAAAGTGTAGCAACCTCAAAAACAATCCTTGCGTTCCTGCCGCACAGGTCACGCAGGCTGATTTCTTTGCCGCCGAGGGTGAGAATATGGTCGGAAACCGTACCGACTATATATCTCAATGGGTCATAGGTCACATCGAAGCCTGTAATTACCATATTCCCCTCATCGTCATAGGTCATCACCTGGTCACCCTCAAGCGCGGTCTGAACACCTGCGCCGAATGAACGGTAGGTTGTGGAATATGCACGGATTTCACAGTTTTCGATTATGTAGGTATCTTTTACAGGGGTGCGGTTAACCGAATGAACAAACTCAACGGAAAACATAAGACCGTTTTCCGCTTTTTCGGTTATGTACCTTGCCCCGGTATCAGAATTGTAAATAACAAGATATTTTGCCGAAAGTGCGTTTATAAGGAAAGCAGCCGCTGTAATGAACATCATTAAAACGGCTGCTGCGATTAACCTTTTTCTGAAGTTAGCCGGAAACTTACAGCTCATCAGCTGATAGCGCCAACCTCTTTAAAGTATCTTTCTGCACCGGGATGGAAGGGAACGGAAATGCTGGAAACTGCGTATTCAAGGCTCATTTCAGCAGCCTTTTCGTGTGAATACTCATCCTTGTTTTCGTAAATAGCCTTTGTAAGCTGGTAAACTGTTTCTTCGTCAAGGTCATTGCTGACGATGAATGTTGCCTTAACAGCGACTGTCTTTGCGTCTGCATCAATACCGTTGTATGTGCCGGCAGGAACAACGTATTCAGCATAGAAGCCGTAGTCAGCCTGAAGCTTTGCAAGATGCTCGTCATCGATTTCTACAAGAACAATACCTGTTGTTGTGGAAAGGTCGGTGATTGCAACTGTGGGAGCACCTGCTGTGCAGAAGAAAGCATCGATTTTGCCGTCTTTAAGTGCATCAGCGGAAGCCTGGAAGCTGAGGTTCTGCTTGTCGATGTCTTCGAAAGCGATGTCGTAAGCACCGAGAATCTGCTGAGCGTTGAACTCAACACCGCTGCCGCTGTCTCCGACGGAAACTTTCTTGCCTTTAAGGTCAGCAACTGTCTTGATGCCTGAATCAGCTCTTGCAACGATCTGGCAAACCTCTGCGTATGCTGCGCCGAGAGTTGAGAAGCTTGTGATTGCGCCGACATCAGAAAAAAGTGATGTGCCGTTGTAAGCGTAGTCCATAACGTCGTTCTGAACGATAGCCATATCAACTTCGCCGTCATCAATACCAAGGATGTTTGCCTTGGAAGCGCCGGATGACTGAATCATCAGGTTTGCACCGGTTTTTTCCTTGAGAAGTGAGGAAATAACATTGCAGAAACCGTAGTATGTACCTGTTGAACCGCCTGTGCCGACATAGATGGTGATTGATGAAAGGTCACCTGCGGGTGTTTCGGGCTTGTCTGTGTTGCCGCCGCAAGCTGTGCAAAGAAGCATTGCGAGAACAAGCATAATTGAGAGAACGGTTGCTATTCTTTTCTTCATAACTTACCTCCTGAATTTAACACCGCCGTTAAAACGGTATTTTATTAATTTTTATTATAAACTATATTTATCAATTTTGCAAGTTTTTTATGAATTTTCGCTTAACCAACGGTACTTTTTGTAAATTCTGTATAGTCAGAATGCATTTTTCATTGACACGGCGGGGTTATCGGATTTATAATTGCATTATCACAAAATAAAAAGGAGAAAAGCAAATGCTTACTTTGGAAAAGGCAAAAGAGCTTCTTGCCTCAACAACGACAGAGCCGCATCTTATTCTGCACGCAAAAAACATTATGGTTGCAATGGGTGCGCTCGCCGAGCACTTCGGTGAAAATAAAGAACAGTGGATGGCGGTCGGTTATCTTCACGACTATGACTATGAGCAGTATCCCGACGAGCACCTCGACCACACCGCAGAGCCGCTCAGACAGGCAGGTGTTTCAGAAGAAGAAATCCGCGCCATTCTTGCACACGGCTACACACTGCGCAACGACGTTGAACCCCTGACAAATATGGAAAAATCCCTTTTTGCCGTCGATGAGCTGACAGGCATCATTCAGGCCGCCGCAAGGATGCGCCCCGCAGGAATCACCGACATGGAAATTTCAAGCTTCATGAAGAAATTCAAGGATAAGAAATTCGCCGCAAAGTGCAACCGCGAACTGATTAAACAGGGTTGCGAGATGCTTGGAATGGATGTAAAGGACGTTGCATCAATCTGCATTGAGGCCATGAAAGAATACGCTGACGAATTACAGATAGGAATCAAAGAATAAAAGGACGTGACGAAATGGCTTATAAATGGTATGCAGGTGTGCCCCACTGCCACACAATCGCCTCTGACGGAAAGCTTACGCTTGAAAAGGTCATACAGATTGCAAAAAGAAACAAGCTTGATTTCCTTATCATGACCGACCACAACGTAAACTGCAATGAATTCCCTGAAGTTGACGGTCTTACACTCATTTACGGTGCAGAATACACAAAGCACGGCGGTCATTCAAACTTCTGGGGTGTCAAAGACGTTGTTGACGATTACAGCGGCGAAACCTACGAAGAATGGATTGCCGTGAAAAACGAAGCAAAGCGCAGGGGTGCGGTAATTTGCATGAACCATCCGCTTTGCTGCCAATGTCCGTGGAGATGGGAAAAGGATGCGCGCGAGGTTGACGTGCTTGAAGTCTGGAACGGGCCGATGCACTATGACAACCTTGTCTGCACCGAATGGTGGCACGAACAGCTGCGAAACGGCATCAAACTGCCCATCGTGGGCGGCAGTGACTACCACGAGGATTACGTTGTAACGAACCTTTTGCCCCGCCCCACAACCTACGTTTATGCAAAATCCTGCTCAACGGAAGATATTCTTGACGCAATCGTAAAGGGCAGAACAACAATCACAAACTGCGTCGGCACAACGTTCATCAACATAACCTGCGGTAACGCCATTATCGGAGATACTGTCAGGCTGACAGACGCACTGACCGCAAAGGTAAGCGTTAAAAAGATGAAAAAGAATCACACTCTGCACGTTTTTGATGCTGACGGCGAATGCCTCACTTTCAAAGCAGAAAAATCGGGCGATTACTCATTTGATATTCCCGTCAAAAAAGGCTTTCTCTGCGCCCATATAACATATCAGCCCTCAAAAATTTATGAGTTCGGTTACGATAAAATCATCGCTTCAAAAATTCCCTCACAAAAGGGAATGAAAATTCCGCCCTTCATTTATGCACAAAGCGGCGCAATGTATTTTGAATAAAGCTGAAAAATCCCGCCACTGTTTCAAAAGCAGTGACGGGGTTTCTTTATTTTTTCAGTTCATCGTACATGACCTTGATAATCTTCGTGCTGTTAAGGCAGATGCCCGTGTTGTTGCTGTGGTAATATGCCAGCAGAAAATAACCGTCGCCGCCGATAACCGCAGGATAACAGTAGCCGTTTGTAAGGTCATCTTCAATGTAAAACATATTTTCTTTGTCAAACGTTTTTCCTCTGTCGGTGCTTAGAGCAAGCACATAAGGCGTTCTGCCCCACGGCTCACTTTCGGGTCTTAAAGCGTGTGCCGGAACAGGATTGAAAACAGCAAGAGTAAATTCACCGCTGTCTTTTATAAGCATCGGCGAGCAAGCCGACGAAAAGAACAGATTCGGTTCAGGCGTGCTCCACGTGATTCCTTCATCCTCAGAAAAAGCCTCATACTGAAATCCGAGACTTGTTCTGATGTAGCACCACAGTCTGCCGTCAGCCATTTCATAAATGCCCGGTTCTTCATATCCGTCGGGATTTTTTGCAAACGGGCATTTGAGCTCGGCTTCCGTTTTGTACCAGCTTGCTCCGTCATCATCCGAAACAACAAAGCAGATTTCTCCCGGCATAAATTCTTTGTGCTCGGTGAGCACGGTGTGCCTTGCAAGCGGAAGAATCAGCCTGCCGCTTCTGAGTCTTGCCACTCTGTCGTTGTTAATAACGTAGTAATCCTGAACGTCAAGGCAATCAAGACACCTGACGGGCGCACTCCAGCTTTCACCCTCATCCGCAGAACGCACAAGCACGACCGTGTCGGTCAAATCCGGATTTTTCACAATGTAAAATGCGCCGATATCGCCGTTGCCGAGGCGTACAAACGAAAGACACATTATGTTTTTTGAGCCCTCAGGAGGCACAAAAAGCACTTTTTTATTCTGCCATGTTTCACCCTCATCATAAGAAAAAACGGCCGAAATGCGCGCTGCCGCGTCGTCTTCCCAGTCATCTGAGCAAAACCCAGTGTAGCCGAACATTATTGCATTGTTTTTCAGCCTCACAAACGAGCCCTCGCCGTTTCTGGGGTTACCCTCATCCGTTGCAAGAAAAAGCACCTGCCTGCCGATTTTTTTCATACAATCACCTTTTCAGAAATATATGTTTATTATACACCATTGTTTTCCTCAATGCAATGACACAAGAAATATCTGCCATTGACAAAAATCCGATTTTATTGTACTTTTATTGTATCACAAAGCAATAAAGGAGGTTTTTTATGGCAATCATTGCAATTCTCAGCGACATTCCGCTTTATGTGCAGACACTTCTTGAAAGCATCACAGGCGAGGATTTCTCGGCAATCAGCACAACTTTCAGCGATGCTTTTTCAGCCGCACTCGACATAATTGAAAAAATCGCTAACTACATCGGTTAACTAAAAAAAAGCTGTCCTCACGGACAGCTTTTTTATTTTGCCGTAATAATTATTTACCTGCCTTGACAGCTTCGAAATCTTCCTGAATCTCCTTTGAGGGAGGTGCAGTAATGAGTGAAACAATAACGATGCAAAGGCTTGAGAAAATGAATGCGGGAAGAAGCTCATAAATGCCGAGTGCCGAAATACCTGTTGTTGCGGCAAGGGGCTTAATGACAAGCTTCCAGATAAATACCATGGCAGCACCGCCGACCATACCTGCAACTGCGCCGGGTCTGTTGACTCTCTTCCAGAAGAGTGAGAAAACAATCAGCGGACCGAAGGTTGCGCCGAAACCTGCCCACGCAAAGGAAACAACCTGGAAAATGGTGCTGTCCTTATTGAATGCAATGGCGGTTGCGATGATTGTGATAACAAGAAGAGTGATTCTTGAAACAGTCATAACCTGCTTGTCGGTTGCATTCTTCTTGAAAATGCCCTGGAACACGTTCTTTGAAACCGCAGAAGCGGCAATAAGAAGATAAGAGTCGGAAGAGCTGATTGTGGCGGCAAGGATACCTGCCATAATGAAGCCTGCAAGGATGGGAGGAAGGAAGCTCTTTGAAAGTGTGATGAAGATGCTTTCTGCGTCGCCTGCGGTAAGGTGCTCAACGGGGAACAGCATTCTGCCGGCGATGCCGATGAAAACAGCAACAGCAAGGGAGATAATAACCCAGATCATAGCAATTCTTCTTGAGCTCTTGAGCTCGCTTTCCTTGCGGATAGCCATGAAGCGAAGAAGAACCTGAGGCATACCGAAGTAGCCGAGACCCCAGGCAAGCATTGAGAAAACGGAAAGAATACCGTATTCTTTTGCTTCACCGAAAACAGGTTTGCCTGCCTCAACAAGCTGTGCACCGTCTGCACCGACTGTGGGATTTCCCATACCGAAGAATTCGAGAAAGCCGGGGATTGCCTGTGCGTTTTCAATGATGGCGCCGAAGCCGCCTGCCTTGATGACGCTGAGAACAACGATAACGGTAAGAGCAACAATCATAACGATTGCCTGCATAAAGTCAGATGCGCTTTCTGCAAGGAATCCGCCGAGGATTGTGTAAAGCAGAACGAAAACTGCGCCGACAATGAGCATGCTTTCATAGGATGTACCGAAAAGGGTTGAGAAAAGCTGGCCGCAGGTTTTAAGGCAGCTTGCCGCATAAACCGTGAAGAAAATGATGATGAACAGAGCCGCAAGAGTCATGATAAGCTTACTCTTTTCACGGAATCTGTTTGAGAAAAACTCGGGCAGAGTGATTGAGTTGTTTGCCCTGATGCTGTAACGGCGAAGGCGCTTTGAAACGATGAGCCAGTTAAAATATGTACCGACTGCAAGACCGATTGCCGTCCAGGCTGCGTCGGCAAGACCGCACCAATATGCGACGCCGGGCAGACCCATAAGAAGCCAGCCGCTCATATCAGATGCCTCTGCGCTCATTGCGGTGACCCAGGGGCCGAGGCTTCTGCCGCCAAGGAAATAGTTTTCTGAGTTCTGGTTTGCTTTCTTGGCGAAAACAATACCGATGCCGATAACGGCGGCCATGTAAACAATCATGGCAACAAGAATTTGAATGGTATTACTATCCATTATAATTCCCTCCTAAAAATAATACGCATATATTAGCACAAAGAAAACAAGAATTAAATACAGAACACAGTACAGAACAAATAGTGGATTTTATACGGCGTTTTTTTGCTTAAATCTTTATTTTATTGATTCTTAACGCAGTATCAAAACAAGAATATATAAAAAACCGTTTTTAAGAAAATAAAAAATTTTTTGAATTTTGTCAAAAATCCGTGCACATTCATACGAAACCGAAAACGTGTGTATTATTTTTAACATTTAATATTATAAAACAAAAAACGGCACCGCTTCGTGATATGCACCTCCAAAAGTGTCTAACTTTTGGGGTGCATATCAGTTTCAATAGTGATTTTTTTAAAAAGACCGTTAACCGTTCAATAATTAATGTCAAAAATGACAAACCGCCACAAGGAGGATGAAAACAAGCGTAAAAGAAACCCCGTAGTGCTTTAAAGCATTACGGGTTTTTTCTTCAATGCGCCGCTCAGGCTACACCGTCAGCCGGAGTGACACTTAATGTTATTAATTACTATATATAAAAGGCAAGGTCGCCTCTTTTGCTGACGTCAGTTTTCTCCATTGCCGAGTCGAGGATATTTTTGACCGCATCTTCACTAATATTGTAACGGCTCGCTATCTGTTTGTCGGTTAATCCGAAAACGGCAAGGCGGGCAATTTCTCTTTCACGGATTGTCAGCGAAGCGGAAACTGTTCTTTCAAGTACGGCGTTGTGGATTATCGTCCAACCCGTCTGCATTCGTTTATAAAGTTCTTTAACGGTTTTCAATGCCTGAGGGTCAATTGCCGCAATGCGCTCGTCAAGAATTCCGCCAAGCTGCCTGCGGTGCTCCACAAGAGGACCGTAAAGTCGGTCTTTAAGACAATCCTCAATTGCTTTGTCAAGGTGAAATACGGCTCTGTCCGTGTTGCCGACCTGCTGGCAGGCAATCGCACAGAGCAGACGGAGATAAATCTCAACAAGAATAACCTTGTCAGCAACGGCATCGGCAATCATCGGCTCAACAACGTAAGGTATGCACCTCATCAGCGACAGTCCTCTTAAATCGGGATATTTGACTTCACCTGATGCAAGCTGCTGGGCAGAAACTATAAGATGTTTTATGTAATATATCTTCGCGGCATAGTGTGCATCAACCGGCAGATTCTCAAAGCATCCGCTTTTAAACCACTTCGGGAAATCCTGAGTGGAACGGATTGCACTGTCAATAACGCCCAACGAAAGCGCAATGATGTCACGGTCTGTATTCACCCTTGCGCGTGCCTCGCAGATGTGCCTTCTTGCAAGCTGCCACATATTTATGTCGCCCGCCCACAAAGCACACTGTGCCAACAGCATACCGCCTGCAAGCACGGCATAAAAACTCGAATGTTTTTCAAGAAAGTACTTTGCATATCTGTAAACCTTGTCAATTTCACCCCTGCTGTATGCAATCCCTGCGGCGAAAAGAGCCTGAGCCTCGGGATTGGAGGACAAGGAAAGTATGCACCTGTCGGCAGAGCCTGCCTCAGGGTACAAATCCGTCATATAGAGAAATGGACACTTTCTGGGCATCGGAACATCCTTGTCAGCCTCGTCTCTTGCGGCTTTTTTCCTGCCGTCCATCGGACGTATTGCATCCGCAGGTATCAACCAGTTAGTGCCGATGCGCTGTGCACCCGGAATTTTACCCTGTCTGCAATAATCCTGAACCCTTCTGACCGAAATATTCCATCTTTCCGCCGTCTGCTGTACTGTCAGTTTATTCATAATTACCTCCAAAGCGCAAAATATCCTTCGTCCTTGCGACAACTACACTTGTAGTATACAGCGTTTGTGCGCCAATTGCAAGCGTTTTTTTTCGAAAAAACACCTAAAATCAACGGTTGCGCCGAAAAATTATTCACAAGTTTTCAATTTTATACATCGTTCTTTTAAATATAAAAGGATATACAAACACCTTGCATAAAAAACCTGCATTTTTGGTTTTTCTGTCGGAATTTGTGCAAAACAGAGAAGAAAAAAGGCGTTTTTTTCGGTTTCTTTATAGTAATACTTATAATAATTTGTAAAATACGCCCTAGTGGAAAAATCGGCTTTTTCAGCCGAAAAAGCCCTTTAATTTGTATGTGCAATTTGCACAAAAGTTTTCCACAATGTGGAAAATATCGATTTGACTTTTACAAACGGCTGCTGTACCATAAAGTTGCAGAGAGGGAACGGCAGACCCCCTCAGAAAAAATCGGAGGTGAGCGCTTATGATTGAGATTATTTACGGCGGACTGCTCGGCATACTTGCGGCGTTGGCTTTTAACCGGATAGCGATTTTTCAGATTAAACGCAGAACCGATGAAAGTGCCAAAGCAGAAGCAGTCAGCACCCCTGCGGTGATTGTCGCCTGGGTAATTCTTTCGGGGCTCTTGTTTGCGGCTGCATTTGCAATCTTCAAAGATACGGCAACAAGGCTTGAAGCTGTCGCTTACATTTCGGTTGCAATTTCAATCGGCGTGGTTGACCTGGACATCAAAAAAATCCCCAACTCTTCGGTTCTTGCACTGCTGATAATAAGAACTGTTTCAATAATATATGCACTTGCAACAGGTGTTCCCTTCCAGAAAGTTCTTCTTCCCTCCCTCGTCGGTCTTGCGGCAGGCTTCATTCTTTATCAGCTGCCGATGTTCTTCGGAATACCGATAGGAACGGGCGACGTCAAGTACAGCGCGGCAATCGGTTATTGCCTTGGCGCTTTCGGGTATCTTCAAGCGGCACTCATCATGGCGGCAGGACTTATCGTTTATCTGATTTACCTGCTGGCAACAAAAAAAGGCTCACTCAAAACAGCCGTGCCGATGGGACCTTATCTTTCACTCGGCGTCATAGTAACCGTCTTGTATCCCGTGTTCGGTGAACTTTCAGACAGAGTTTTTTCAACAATGTTTTAGCAACAATACCCTATGAAAGGGTAAAAAATAAAAATTTTTTAAAGGAGGCAAAAATTATGTTAAGAAAATGGTTCAAAGATGAAGAAGGCCAGGGCATGGTTGAATACGGTCTTATCATCGGACTCATCGCAGTCGTTGTAATCGTTGCTCTTGTTGCACTCGGACCGAAGATCCGTGACATGTTCAATGAAGTAAATGAACAGCTTGATGCCGCAGGTGGCGGCGGCGGTGCCTGATTACGAAGCAGGCTGAGGGAAAGAAAAAACCGGCAAAGTAAATGAAGGCCGGCAAAGGAAAGAGAAAACATAAGCTTAAACGCAAACACACTAAACACAAAATTAAAAATCAAGAACGGAGGTTTAAGTATGTTAAGAAAATGGTTTAAAGATGAAGAAGGCCAGGGCATGGTTGAATACGGTCTTATCATCGGACTCATCGCAGTCGTCGTAATCGTTGCTCTTGTCGCACTCGGACCGAAGATCCGTGACATGTTCAATGAAGTGAATGAAGAACTTGATGCTGCCGCAGGCGGTGGCGGAGCATAACACCCATTTTTCAAAAAACAAAATTCCTTCCAATCTCTCCAAATAAAGATAACTGATAATTAACTCGAAATGGGTAAGTTCGCTCGCCGTTGAGCGAGCTTACCCATTAATGTTTAAAGAAGAAAATTACCGTGTCGGTACGGAGGTGGCAACAAATGAAAAGGCACTTAAAAAGAAAATGCAGAAAAGAAGACGGACAATCGATGGTCGAGTTTGCACTCATTCTTCCGATATTTCTGCTGATACTCTGCGGAATAATTGATTTCGGCTGGCTCTTCTACAATCAGCTTTCGCTCAACAATGCCTGCCGTGAAGGTGCAAGATATGCTGTTGTTAATACCGCAGACAATGCCGATACGCAAGCCATAATAAATCACATTGAAAACACAACAACAACTGTTTTTGCAAATGACGGTATAGATATTACGGTTGCGTATTCCGCACCCGCAGACCCGACCTCGGGCGATATCACCGTCAGTCTGGAAGCTGACATTTCATTCTTTACCCCCGTGCTCAGCACGATACTGGGAAAAGAAAAAACAATAACCTCAACGGTTATTATGAAAGTTGAATCATAGGAAGGTGACTGTCTGTTATGAAAAAAATATACCTTATAGCGGTTGTTATCGCTCTGGCGGCAGGCGTCGCAACTTACTTTTTTGCAAACGAGCTGAAAACCAGCAGTGTCGTGACCGGCGTTGATGATGCAACGGTATTGGTTGCGATTGGTGACATTGAAAAGAACACAATCCTCACGGAAGATATGTTTCAGGCCGTAAAATTACCCGTGACTGCCGTTTCGTTCGGAACGGTCAGCAACAAAAAGGACATCATCGGATACATGACAACCGAAAAAATCTATGCGGGTGAACAGCTGATGGCACGCAAAATTGCCGAAGTCGGCAACGGAGCGCCTCAGAACAGGTTATCATACGAGCTGTCAAACGGAATGTACGGTTATTCCATTTACGTCAAAGAAGAAAATGCAATTTCCTATTTTCTGAAAGAATACGATTTTGTTAATATATATGACACCCTGTCGCCTGCCGAGGAACCGTTGCTTGAAAACGTGCAGGTGCTCAGAATAAGCGATTATAACGCCTTTATTCAGCAGGAAGCGGGCACGGAAATAACGTCATACACGGTTATAACCCTTGCCCTGACAAAGGAACAGATTCCCAAGCTTATTGGAGTTGACCCCTCTGATTCAAGCGGAACTCCCGAAAATTTCAGAATTGTTCTTGTTTCCCACGCAGAAAGCCACGGCATTGCCGATGAGCTTGAAAAAGTTTCAATCCCCGAGGACCGAAACAAGGTTCCGCAGACGAATTTCGGAATGGGCGAAGTAACCGCCGCACCCCCGACAACCGAAAGCAACTGATAATATTTGATTGGAGATGAAACGGCTATGGAAAAAATTAATCTGCTTGTTTTGTCCGACGACCTTGATTTAAGGATAGAAATAAAAAATCTTGTAGCCGATGAAGCTTTTGCAATCAGCGGTTATTCGGGATTTTCGGCAGAAGGCAAAACGAAAACAGTCAACAAATACCCCGAAATCGTTCTCTGCGCCGTCAGAGGAAACGTGCCCGACTCGGTTTTCAGCTTCGTTCAGGATCTTCTCACCGTTGCAAGGGGCACAATCGCAATACTTGTCAGCGACAGCATCACGGTTGAGCTTGTCAATAAAGCCGCCCAGTACGGAATAAGAAAAGTGTTGCCGATTGACGGCATCGGCGCCGACGAATTTGCCGGCAACATTAAAACGGTTTTTGCCCTCGAACAGCAACGTGTGCTTGACACAAATGAAGGCAAAAAAGTGCGCTGCAAAGCAATCGGATTTTTCGGCGGCAAGGGCGGCACGGGAAAAACCACACTTGCCATCGGCGTTGCCGCACAGCTTGCAAGGGCCGGCAAAAGAGTAATGCTGCTTGACCTTGACCTGCAATTCGGCGACGTGCTGATGTCGCTTGACCTTGACACAAAGAACTCAATAGTTGACCTTGTTCAGGACAGGGGCGGCATAACGATTGAAAACATAAACAACTTTTCGGTTGAACACAGCACCGGAATGAGCGTTCTCTGCGCACCGAAAAGCTCGGAATATGCTGAGTTTGTGACTGCGGCGCACGTTGAAAAAATCATCGATATCATGCGCCCGTATTACGAATACATAATCATCGATTTACCCTCATCATTCAATGACACAACAATAACCGCCTGCGAGAATTGCGAAGAAATTTTTCTTGTTTATAACAACGAAATGCTTTCGCTCAACAACGCAAAAATCTGCTACACAATTCTCGACCAGCTTCATCAAAGAGAAAAAATCAGAATTGTTCTCAACAAAACCGAAAAAAGTCTTGTTAAAGCGGCTGATTTTGAAGAGATGTTCATGCTGCCCGTGTTTGAGGAAATCCCCTCCGATTATCCGTCGGTGCTGCTGAGTGTCAACAAAGGTCAGGCAGTAAACGTTGCCCAGCCCAAATCCCCCGTTTCAAAGGGAATTGCCGACATGGCAGAAAAAATCATCAGCATACACACAGGCGTTGAGCCGATTAAAGACAAGCCTGCCAAAAAAAGACTTTTCTCCGCAACAAAGAAAAATAAGTAAGCATTGAGAGGTGCGGCTATGGGACTTTTAGACAGAATAGACGGTCAGAAAAAGTTGCAGAATCAAAAGCCCGAAACCGTTTCTGAAACAGAAGAAAGGGTTGAGGCAAAAATTGCCGAAGAACCGGTTGAAGACCCGTACCTTGAAGTCAAGCGGCTCATTCATTCGGCAATAATTGACGAAATGAACAAAAGCGGCAAAACAATAACAGACCGCGAATTAATGTATAAAATCGTTGATGACAAGGTCAACGAAGACGAGTTCCTTATTCCCAGAATGGACCGTGAAAAGGTGGCAACAGAGCTTTTCAACGACATCATGGGCTACGGCCCGATTGAGGAGCTTGTGCAAGACCCTTCCATCAGCGAAATAATGGTAAACGGCCCCGATAAAATTTACATTGAAGACAAAGGCAAGTTAAAGCTCACAGAACTTAAATTCAGGGATGAAGAACACCTGATGAACATTATCAACCGCATTGTTTCAAACGTCGGCAGACACGTTGACGAGGCAAGCCCGATGGTTGACGCAAGACTTGCAGACGGCTCCCGTGTCAATGCAATCATCCCTCCCCTTTCGCTTGTCGGACCCGTTCTGACAATACGTAAATTCGGCAAAAAGCCGATTACGTCGCAACAGTTGCTGAAATTCGGCTCGCTCACACCGCAGATGCTCCAATTTCTTGAAGCGTGCGTAAAAGGCAAGCTCAACATTGTTGTTGCAGGCGGTACGGGCAGCGGCAAAACAACACTGCTCAACGTTCTTTCCTCATATATTCCCGAGGATGAACGAATTGTCACAATTGAAGACGCCGCGGAAGTTCAGCTTAAACAGGAGCACGTCATAACTCTTGAAGCAAGGCCCGCAAACCTTGAAGGTAAGGGTGCGGTAACAATCAGAAACCTCGTAAAGAACGCCCTGCGTATGCGACCTGACAGAATCATCGTCGGTGAGGTCCGCTCAGAAGAAACTCTCGACATGTTGCAGGCGATGAACACCGGTCACGACGGCTCGCTGACCACAACCCACGCAAACTCCCCCAGGGATACCGTCGCAAGACTTGAAACAATGGTGCTCATGAGCGGTATGGAGCTGCCACTGAAAGCCATCAGGGATCAGATTTCCTCTGCAATCGACATCATCGTTCAGCAAAGCCGTCTGCGTGACGGAACAAGAAAAATAACCTCCATAACCGAAATCATCGGCATGGAGGGCGACATAGTAAGCATGCAGGACATATTTGTTTACGAAACCGACGGCACGGTTGACACATCTGGCAAGTTCGTAGGCAAATTCCAGGCCACAGGAGTAAGACCGAATTGCCTTGAAAAAATCA
The DNA here is from genome assembly GCA_045595825.1 of Acutalibacteraceae bacterium. Classification (GTDB taxonomy): domain Bacteria; phylum Bacillota; class Clostridia; order Oscillospirales; family Acutalibacteraceae; genus CAG-177. The sequence goes on along the minus strand of JAZOBD010000059.1, from coordinate 20,738 downwards.
AAGGAAACGGAGTGACGGTCAATAATGAATGGTTTACAAATTAGTATTGTTATTCTTTCTGTCACCTTCGGATTGTTCAGCTTTTTTCTGATGGTCAGCATTATGGGTGCCGCAACTCAGAACAAACGGCAGGTTGAAAAACGCGTTGATAAAATTTCAAGTAAAAAAAGCGGACTGACCCTTCAGATTCAGGAAAAAAAGAAGAGCAGAAAGTCCTCGCTTGTCAGCCGTGCCATGAACGGCGGCAAAAATTCCGTCAAGAGAAAAAAGCTTATGGACACAATCTTCAACGAGCTTATTCTTGCGGACATAATGATGAAACCCGAAGAATTCAGCATCATCTGGATTGTGCTGACGTTTGTGCCCGCAGGGCTTGCGGCTCTTTTTCAGCTGGGTCTGATGCCGTCGGTGACACTTGCGGTAATCGGTGCGGTTCTGCCCGTGATTTTTGTAAAAATCAAAAAAGGCAAAAGAAAAAAGGCGTTTGAAGCTCAGCTGGGCGACACGCTGATAATGATGTGCAACGGACTGCGCTCGGGTTTTTCTTTCCAACAGGCAATGGAAAACGTTGCAAACGATATGCCTGCACCAATCGGGATGGAATTCGGCAGAGTGTGCAACGAAATCCGCTACGGTGCCACGTTGGAAGAAGCGCTCAACAACATGGTTGACAGAGTGAAAAGCCCCGACCTTATGCTGGTTGTTTCCGCAGTGCTCATCCAGCGCACAACGGGCGGTAATCTTTCCGAAATACTGCTGACAATTTCAAACACAATCCGTGAAAGAATCAAAATCAAAGGTGAAATCAGTTCAATAACGGCGCAAGGAAGAACATCGGGACTGATAATCGGCGCACTGCCCATCGGCATTGCGGCAATTCTTATGGTGGTAAACCCCGATTACATGTCAACCTTTTTCACCACAACGGCAGGCAACATAATGCTGATTGTTTCCGTCGTGATGGAAATTCTCGGATTCCTTGCAATCAGAAAAGTTGTGTCGATAGAATACTGATCGGAGGTGAGCTTTTTGAAACTGCTCGTTATTGCCTATTCGCTACTCGCATTCATTGCTTTTGTGCTGATTGCTTCTCCGTTGGGCAAAAAAATGGACAAAAAGCAAAGCCGTATAGATAAAATCAAAAATTCCGTCGGGCAACCCGCTTTTCAGGAATTACAGCTTTCCTTCTATGACAGATTCCTAGCAAAAGGCGTGAAAACCGTTTCCGAAAAGCTCGGTCACTTTGCTCCGAAAAAGAAAAACGCCAACAAAACAAAGGCGCTTGAAGCAATCCGTAAACAGCTGCGTTATGCCGGAATTTTCATGGAAGCTTCCGATTTTCAGTTCATTAAAAAAGCATTTCTCATCGGTGCGGTGTTCCTCACCGGCATAATTCTCATCATCGTAAAACCCGACACACTCATTGCGTTGCTGATTCTTGTCATCGGCGTTCTTGTCGGCGTAATGGGTCCCACAATGTATCTTCGCTCACGCGTTTCAAGTCATCAGACGGGCATCAAAAAGCAACTGCCCGACGCTATGGATCTGCTTTGCGTGTGCATTGAGGCGGGTCTGGGCTTCGATGCCGCTTTGCTGAAAGTTTCTCAGAAGCTCAACGGTCCTTTTATCGATGAGCTACTGATAGTTTACAGAGAAATTCAGATGGGCAGAACACGCAGAGAAGCCTTGCAGAACCTGTGTGACGCAACAAATCTTGACGAGCTGAAAACCTTTGCCTCGGCTCTTGTTCAGGCAGAACAGCTCGGTATTCCCATCAACAACGTAATGCGTGCCCAGTCCGAACAGCTACGCATTGAAAGAAGCCAGCAGGCAAAAGAAAAAGGCATGAAGGCTTCGATTAAAATGCTGCTGCCAATGCTTATTTTCATCTTTCCCGTGGTGTTCATAATCCTTATGGGACCGACCGTAATGAATATTCTTGAAACATTTTGAAGATGCCATGAAAAAAATTATTATTTTAAAAAACAACAGAATAATTACAGACAATGCCGAAACGGCAAACACGTTTTTCAGCCGTTTCAGGGGTCTGATGTGGCGCAAATCAATTGCAGAGGACTACGCTCTTCACATAACCCCCTGCAATCAGATTCATATGCTCAATATGAAATTTGCCATTGACGTTGTTTATCTTGACAATTCGGGTGAAGTCATAAAAACCGACGTAAACGTTCAGCCGGGCAAAATCTGCAAAACCGTCAGGGGCGCAAAAAGCGTAATTGAGTTCAGCGCCTTTGCGGCGGAAAGGCTCGGCATAAACGTGGGCGACACCTTAACAATAAACGGACTGTGAGGGATTGAATATGAAGAAGAAAAACAATGAATCCGTAAAAACCGGCAATCCGAAAGCAGAGGATAAAAACACGAATACAGTCAACTGCAACGTTCCCGTTGAAGCAGCAACCGAAGAAAGCGGAATGCCTTTCAAAAAGGCGCTTTACGGTTATAATCCCGAGGAGGTCAATGCTTTCATCGCCGAGCTCAGACGTGCTCACGAAACCACGCTGAAGCTTCACGAGGAAAAGCTCGCTTCATTAAAAGACGACCTTGCGCTTGCAATGCGTGAAAGGGATTATTACATAGAAAAATGCAAAAATCAACCACAGCCGCCTGCCAAAGACGTTCAGCCCGCAGACGGTAAGATTGCCGAATATGAACTGACAGTCGCAAAGCTTAACAAAAAGCTCAAAGAGGCAGAGGAAGAAAACGCTTTTCTGAAAAGTCGCCCTCAAAACGATGACAGCGAAATCACCGAAGCCTACATCAAAAAAATCGCAGAGCTTGAATCACGCAACAACGAACTTAAAGAAAAACTCGAATCCGTAAGCAAAGAAAACTCGCACTTATCCGAGCAGTTGAAGAAGACCGAAGCTTTGTATAACAAACAGAAGGCTTCCGTTTTGCAGCTTGAAGAAACAAAAGCACGCCTTGCTTCACTTGAAAACGAATTGAATACAAAGCAGGAAGCGCTCAAAGAGCAGGAAGAAAAAACGATTGCCGTTTCCGCAGAAAAGGAAGATCTGAAAAGCAGTCTTTCCGAGCTTGAAATCCAGAACAATATAATTAACCGTCAATTAAGTGAGGCACAGGCAGAAACAGCCGCGTTGAAGCAGGCAAATAAAAACCTGATTTTTGAAAGTGCCGAAAAGCACAGCGCACTTGAAAATGAATTTGCGGGCTACAAGCTTGCCGTTCACAAAGAGCTGAAGCTTTACGGCTACTATGCAGACAGAGCAGAGCAAACCGTGGCAGAGCTGACTGAGCAGCTTGCCCGTCTCAGGCAGTCAGTCGGACAAACAGAGCTTTGAATTACGCTTTTCCTTTTTTGTGAGGAAGGAGTGCAATTATCATGTTTAACTATATAAAAAATAACATATTGAATAAGTTCTTTAAAAAAGAAGACGGCGCCGCAATGATTGTTGCCGCACTTAGTCTGGTTGCCTTTTTGTCGGTTGCTTCGCTTGTAACAGATATGGGGCTTAAATACCACCAGAAAAGCAAACTGCAAAGCGCAATGGATGCCGCGGCACTTGCGGCAGTGAGATATATGCCCGACGAGGCAACCGCAAGACAGGTTGCGATTGAGTACGTGGAAAAGAACGGCTTCACAACCGAGAATGTGGTGATTGAATTCCCGACAAACGACGTCGTGCGTGTAAGCGATTCCAGGGAGGGCAAAACCGTTTTTGCAAGCCTTTTCAAGGTTGATTCCGTGCAGATTAACGCAAAAGCCGCCGCAAAGTATGTCGACAAAAACATGGCAATTGATTTTGACTATCTGATGTTTCACGGCGACAATTCACAGTTCACCCTGAACGGTCACTATAATATCGGCGGCAGCATTTTCGGCAACGGCAACGTTCACGCCGACGGCGGCGGCAGCAGCATTTCGGGCACCGTTTTTTCAGCAAATGAGGCAACTTACAACTCTTACAGTGTTACGGTAAGCCACCTTCAAAGCAACGTCAGCAATCAGTCCATGCCCGACTTTGACGAAACCATAATGGCTATCGCACCCGTGGCAAACGAAGGGATGTTTGTCAGAAGCTACTCCCCCATCAGCAAATCCGCTTTTTATCTCAACCGCTACGCTGCAGGTGCGGTAATCAATTCTTCCGTTTCAATCAACGGTAACACCTACTGCGCAGGCACGCTTTCGACAAGCTATCACTCCGACGTGCTGATCATTTTCGGTGATTTATACGTTGAGGGAGATTTCAATCCTCAGTGTCCCGTTCACGTCAAAGGCAACGTATATATTGGCGGAAACCTTACCACAACCTGGGATAAATCATTTACCGTAGGCGGAAATTTATACGTTGCGGGCGACACAACGTTTCAGGGCAATGCCAACATAAACGGCGAGTATTTTTACACGGGCGGAAATCTTAAACGCGGCTCAAACTACCGTTTGCAGTGTGATTGCGAAACCTATATCGGCGCAGACATAACGCTCAACGGTACAACCGAGTTCAACGGCGACGTTTATTGCATGGGCGTCTTTGACAAACAGGGCAGTGTGTCTATGACCGTAAGAGGAAACGTATATGCCAAGGGCTCGCTTAAACTTCAGAGCGGCGGAACAACAATAAACGGCGACATCTTTGTATGGGGTGAAAATGCACCTTCCGATGAACCCGTAACCGACATTGCAGGCCCCTTGAATCTCAACGGGGATATATACAACCGCAAGGGCAAGCTGTTGCTGTCGGGTCAGGGCAATTATTACATCAGAGGCATCGTATACAGCGGCGGAAGCCTTGAAACCAATCAGGGTTCAAGCGGAATAACACTCAGCGGCTGCATGATTGCCGAAGATGACATAAAAATCGGCGGCAGTACACACACGTATAACGAAGCAGGCGCCACAATGTCCATATATTCAAGGAAGGGTGACATCACGCTTTATTCACAGCAGGGCGGATTTGATTTGTGGGGTATGGTATATGCCCCCAAAGGCAACATTGCACTTGCATCGGGTGATTTTGACATTCACGGCAGCATCATCGGTGACACAATAACCTGTAACCCCGGCGGACTTAACATGTCGCACAATGACAGAGAGTTGCCATATTCCAAAAAAATGAAAATAGCGGTACTGATTGAATGAATAAAAAAAACAAGCCTGCAAAGGCTTGTTTTTTTTGTTAACGTACAGTCACAACAGTGTACATTTTTTCAAGTTCTTCGTAGTGGGTGTAGTTTTCCGCCTGTTCAATGAGATTTTTTGCATCAGCGCAGGGCTTTGTTATTCTGGCATAAACCGAAGCGGATTTGAGGTAAGCACGCAGTTCCTGTTTTTGTTTCAGACTGTCAAAAAAGCCGTGCGTTTCTCTGTTGATGATTTCCTCCCTGACGGCTTCATCGGGAGCTTTGACGTTATCCGCACCGTATTTTCTGATCAGTGCGGCAGATTCCTTTTTGATACGTGCATTTCTGATTGCATCGGCACGGATTTCTTTTTCCGTTTTTGTTGCCTTCGGCAATTTCCTTGCCGCTTTCATCACGGATTTTGCATCTTCGTAGTAATAAACGAGTCCTCTTGAATAATCTTCCTGCGCCTGTGCAAGTCTTGCCTTGCCTGCCTGACCCGAGAATTTATTGAGGTCCTCCATAATGATTGCAGAGCGCTCTATTGCACGGTTGGTTTGCTTTATCTCTTTTCTTTCCTCTTTGCTCAGACTTTTGTCAACCGCCGTTTTCTCTTTGCCGAAAAGGCGCTTTGCCTCGTGGATAATTTCCATTGCCTCAACAAGCTCACCGTCGTCGAGCTTGCCCAGCGAATGGTTTTCAAACATCGTGCGAATTTTAAGCACGTCAACATAAGCCCTGTGCTTGTTTTCCGTAAGGTCATAGAAACAGAACGGAATAAGATTCAGCAACGCACCAAGTGCCGAGAACAGAATCAGGGCTTCAAAAAGATTGTTGCGCATTGTGTCGTCATAAAGCACGTTGTAATCTTCGAGCAACCCCATTTTTTCGTAAAGTGCAGGGTAAAACATACCCGTAAAAAAACCGATGGCGGTACCTATCATTCCCAGCGGACCGAAAAGGCCGTCAACCCTGACGCCTGTTTTCCACTGGTGATAATCACGCATATCCGCACTGATATTGTGCTGGACAATGTTCCAGAACGTATTGATAAACGTGTTGATGTACCAGAGCACACAGATAACAATAAGATTTCTGTAAGTAAAATAAAGAATCAGAAGAATGACTATATTCAGGGAGTTTGCGGTAATCAGCAGATTCCTTTTACCCATTGTTTTAATTGCAATCGGTGCCAGCAGCATTGACCACAGCGCCGCATTGCCGATGACAGTGTTCGCAACACCGAGCATTGACTCGTGCTCGCCGCCGTTGCCGTAAACAAACGACCAGCCAAGCACAACGCCGTAGCCCGATTCAAGAAAAACAACCCACGCCGCCGCCTGAATAATCCAATAATACTTGTTTTTTGCAACCTCACGGATTGCATCAAACATTCTGACGGGCTCAGGCTTCTTTTTTGGCAGAATCAGTCTTTCTTTAACCTTGCGGAAGAAAAATGCGCTGATAACGAAACCGATAATTGTGAAAACAGGGTAGATTATTCTGTAAGTCCAGATGTTGTTCAGGCCCCAGGTTTTGCCTGCAATAAACGGTACGGCAAAGCCGGTGATTGTGGGGGCAAGGGAATAAATAACCTGTGAAATGCTCATTACGTTGGCTCTTTCCTGAGCATTGGGGGTTATTATCTGCTGAAAATAGGTATAGCTTTCATTGTAAAAGCCAAGAAAAACGTTGAGCAGCATGTACATAAACCAGACGACCGCCGCCTTGGTTATGTACTGCATATTTTCATAAGGCAGCCACACGAAAGCAGTTGAAATCAAAACAATCGGCAGACCCGTTTTCCTGATGAATGGCAAAAATTTGCCGCCTTTGAAAGAGTGATTGTCATAAAACCAGCTGCGGAAAATGCCAAGCGGAATTCCGACAAGGTTGGCAATGTTGAGCATCAGTTGCAAATCCATCGGTCTTAAACCGATGCTTGCACCGACAAGGAAGTTTGCCGCATTAAGAGCAATTGCGCCGGGCAGCAGACCCATCCAATAAACACCGAAGCCCGCACCGCTGAGACTGACGATCTCTTTGTAAGGAATATAGTTGCCTTTTGCAGGCTCGTGCCAGTATTCCTTAGCTGTATGAATCAGGTCTTTGACTTTCGTCACAACGCCCTTCTTGTTTTCATTATTCATATCCTAAACCTCATCTGATAAAATTTGTATCGGTTTTAAAATTTTAACATAAACAAGCGTGTTTGTAAACAGCAAAAACCGGTCAGGGTCGGACAAATTGTCTTATCTGCTTTTTTGTCAGTGGTACGTGCTGTGTGTACACTTTATCAAAGACTGATTTTTCTTTTTTCCCTTTGCAAGGGGTATTGGGGGCAGAAATGTATGACCTGAAAAAAGTCAGGCGCAACGGGATTTTAATCCTGCTGCGCCTGATTTACAATTTTATTGATTTTCAGACCGTACGCTTTATCCGAGGGCAACCATGCTGAAAACAAGTGCAAAAAGTGCAACCGTTTCGCAAAGACCGACAACGGTGATGTACTGTGAGAAGCCTTTGCCGGTTTCAGCAAGGGCATCTGCGCCTGCGGCACCTGCCTTACCCTGAACAACGGCTGAAACTGCCATTGCAACACCCGATGCAATGCCGAGACCGAAAAGGAAAGCAGGGTCTGCGGTTGATGAGCTCATCTGCTGCATAAGAAGGAAGCCGTAGATGGTCTGTGTGAGGGGTGCACCTGCAAAAACGGTGAGGATGAAGGGGGCGGCTTTATTGCTCATATAACACTTTTTCCACGCGCCGATCGATGCCTGACCTGCAATGCCGATACCGATTGCAGAGCCCGTTGCGGCAATACCCATTGCCAGAGCTGTTGCTAATAATCCAAAATTCATAAATAACTCTCCTTAATTCTCAATTTGTTCTTCAAAAGGTCTGAATTTATGTCCGCTCCAGGACATATCAAGATGTGATGAAAATTCAAGCGTGTTAAGTCTGATTCCGTGAACGATGACGGAGAGAACGTTGAGTATCATATTCAGTCCGTGACCGAACACAAGAAGCACGATTGCAATTACCATAAACAGGAAGTTGCCGAGCAAGGGACCTGCAAGCTCATTGACGGTTGCGGAGATTGCCGCACCCGCAAGGCCGACCGCCCAGAGACGGATGTACGAAACAATGTCAGAGAAAACGTTGACAATGCCCAGCAACACCGAAACAATGTTTTTAAGACTTTCAAGGATTGACTTGATAATGCTGCCTTCGTAGTTTGCAAAAACAAAGCTCATTACAAAGCCTGCAATGACGAGCACAAGGGCAACCGTACCAACGGGAACGCCGCCAATCACAAGGCCGAAGGGGAAAACCGCACCGTTGACAACAAAGCTGAGCACCACGTAAAAGATGCCGACAAGCTGCATTATCGAGCCTATGTCACCGAGAATTTTAATTGATTTTCTGTTGCGTGCGGCAACCTTGATGTGAGCCACCGTCAGCTGAACGAGTGCCAGCGAGAAACAGAATATCTGCAAATTCTGTGCGGTTGTGAGACCCGCCTCGCCGTCAGTCCAGAACGGATACCATATTCTGTCGGCATAGACGTTTGAAATAACGGGAACGGAAAGTTTTGTCAGCCACACCGGCAACTGCTCGGGCGAAAGACCGAACCACGTGCAGGTGAGCGTACCCCACAGAATTGTTGACAGTCCGAAAAGACCGATAAGCAAAAATGCGGGCGAAACTTTTTTCTTTGCCGCAACCGATTTTATAATCAGTGCACCCGTAACGCCGCTGATAAGCAGACCGTAGCCGCCGTCACCGAAGATGATTCCGAAGAAAATAAGAATGAAGCCGAGGAACCAACCCGAAATGTCATATTCGAAATAGCCGGGCACGGTGCCGAGAAAATCTGTCAGCGGATAAATAAGGCTTACGAGTTTGTTGTTTTTGAGCTTGGTAGGTACGTTGTCCTCTTGGGTGGGCTCTTCAACAAGCAGCCCCCACGAATTTTCCTTTGCCGTCTTTTTCAGGCGGTCAAGGTTTTCCTCTTCAACATAACCCGTAAAATACGCAACGGATTTTCCGTCTGATGAAAGGTTTTCGTTTGCCATACCCGTGGCATAAACCTCAAACTCAATCTCTTTTTCGCAGGCAGCGATTGCCTTTTTAAAGCTGTCGGCACAGCCTGCAAATGAGGTGATTTTTTCATCAATTTCTTTGATTCGGCCGTCAGCCGCTTCAATTTTACGTTTTAAGTCAGCCGTTGACGTTTCGGGCATTTCAAGACGGTAAGCCTTTAATGAATCAACTGCCTCAGCCTCGCCGTCTGTCCCCGCTCTGACAAGCAGGAATTTTACCGAAGCTTTCGTTTTCTGAAGGTTCAGGGTTTTTACGCTTTCGCCGAGATTTTCGTATTCGGCTTTCGGCATTTCATAAAGGGTAAGGTCAATGCCCTTTTGTGCCAAAGCGTCAAGCTTTTCGGGGTCAAGCTCGCCCCAACCCGAAAGACGGTCAAGCTCTGTGCTGAGGGTGATTTTTTCGGCAAGGCACTGCTTTTTCTCACCCTCCAGAGCAACAATCTGCTCAGCAAATGAAATTGCCTGAGCAATATCGGCAGCCTGCGCCTTTGTCTTTTTGTTTTTCTTTTCCGTAACGCTGAAAAGTGCACTTTCAAGCAATGAAACTCTTTCTTTGAGCTCTTCCAGCTTTCTGCCCGAGCCTTCAACGGCTTCAATGTGAAGAATTCCGAGTCTGCGCAGCTTTTTGAGCGTTTCGGATTTTTTATCTCCCATAATAATGAGAGAAACCTTTTTCATCGGTACAATCATAAGGCGTACACCTCCGTTGCGGAAGGCGTTTCTCCGCGCGCGGCAATTTTTCGTTTGGAGATTTTGGAGCGCACAACGGCGCTGACCTGCTGGTCCGCCATATAAATTGAAATCTTTTTGATGTTTTCCTCTGTTTCGGGGATTTTGACCTTTTCAAACAGGTTGACCCTTTGGGTGGTTGCACGAAGCTCCTGTTCAAGAAGTCTTACCTGCTCATCCAACACCTCCGCCTCAAGGTCGAGCGACATTGCCTTTTCCATATGGTTGGCAGCGATGTCAACCCACAGCGGAGTTTCGTATAAATCATAGTCTCCTCGGGAAAAATCCGCACCCTCATAGACGGGAATCGCAACACCTGCGATATTGCCGCAACCCTTGCGTATGTTGCTGACAGTGATTATTCCGTCGGGGAAAGCATCCCTCTGGCTGAAAACGGCAATCCACGACCCGAAGCCTTTTTCAAGGTCTTCCCTCGCCTTCCTCACCGCTTCCGCCTTTGATTCAATGGTGCGTATTTCAGCCTGAAGCTGCTGTTTTTTGAGTGTCAGAGTAGGCAAATATCTCCGATACATTTTAAGGGCATCTTTCTGTATCTTTAACTCATTTTTAGTCAGTTTGATTTTTGCCACTTCAATCCTCCTTATCTGACGGGCCAGAATTCGTCCGTAAGGTCGGATTTTATGCCGGTTTCATCCTTTTCAAAACAGTCTGCAAGGATTTCCCAGCCGAGGTCAAGCGCACCTTCAAGTGAAAGGTTTACCGACAAATCCATAAGCTTGTTTTCGAAAAGCTGTCCGTATTTAAGAAGTTTTTCGTCCCAGCGTGTCATTGCAAAGCCCATATTCTTCTTTTCGAGGGTTTCTTTATAGGAAGAATACAGACGGATCATTGCATCCATAAGTGCACGGTGGTCCTTGCGTGTTTTGCCGTTGACGTTCTGTTTGAGTCGTGAAAGTGAGCCGAAAGGCTCAATGCGGCCGCCTTTGAGGTAATACTGACCCTCGGTGATGTAGCCCGTGTTGTCGGGCACGGGGTGAGTAACGTCGTCGCCGGGCATTGTTGTGACCGCAAGCACGGTTACAGAGCCCGAATCGTCAAAGTCAACCGCCTTTTCGTAACGGGCGGCAAGCTGTGAATAAAGGTCACCGGGATAGCCTCGGTTCGAGGGCACCTGCTCTTGCGTTATGGCGATTTCTTTCATCGCATCGGCAAAGTTGGTCATATCGGTCAGAAGCACGAGCACGTCTTTATTCTGCAATGCAAACTGCTCTGCAACCGCAAGCGCCATATCGGGAATCATCATACATTCAACCGTGGGGTCGGATGCGGTGTGAATGAACATTACCGTTTTGCTCAGTGCACCGCCGTTTGAAAGTTCTTCTTTAAAATAAAGGAAATCGTCGTATTTGAGACCCATACCGCCAAGCACGATGACGTCTGCCTCAGCCTGAAGTGCGATTCGCGCAAGCAGCTGGTTGTACGGCTCGCCCGAGATTGAGAAAATAGGCAGCTTCTGCGACACGACAAGGGTGTTGAACATATCAATCATCGGGATGTTTGTTCTCATCATACGGTTTGCGAGAATACGCTTTGTGGGGTTGACGGAAGGTCCGCCGATGGCTTTCATATTGTCGGTGAGCGCAGGGCCTCTGTCCCTCGGCTCGCCCGAGCCGTTGAAGATTCTGCCGAGCAGATCTTCGCTGAAAGAAACACGCATTTCGTGACCGAGGAAGCGTACCTCGTCACCCGTTGAAACGCCCTGACTGCCTGCAAAAACCTGCAACGAAACAAGGTCACCGTCAATCTTGTTGACCTCGGCAAGGGATTTGCCGAAACGGGTATTAATCTGCGCAAGCTCGTGGTATCTGACACCATCTGCCCTGACGGTGATAACGTTGCCCGTGATAGATTCGATTCTGTTAAATACTTTGTTCATTCTCACTCACCACCCTTCAGCAAAAGCTCTGCCTCGCGGCTTAATTCGCCCTGACCCTCAGCATAGATTGCATCAATTTCAGCCTCTGCCTTTACAAAGGCTTCGCTTTTGAACTCTGTATAATTCCAGTCGATGAATTTCTGACGCATACGGTTGAAAAAGCTTCGTGCGTCATCTTTATCGGCAAGCGCATATTCACTGCCGAGAATTTTTATCAGCTTATCCGTTACATAGCACTGGCGGTCTTTGCCGCAGTTTGCCTCAACAAGGTCAAATGAATTCTGTTGAAGATAAACGGAATCGAGCATTTCGGATTTGAGGTAGGTTACGTAGTCGTCAATGCTTGTACCCTCTTCGCCGACAACCTTCATCATGGAGCCGATTTCGTCGCCGTGAAGAAGAACGCTTTTACAGAAGGATGATTTTGCCGGTTCTGTAACGGTTTTATATTTTGACCAGGAAATAAGCGGATCGATTGCAGGATATTTTCTTGCATCCGAGCGTTCACGGGAAAGACCGTGGAATGCACCGACAACCTTGAGCGTTGCCTGCGTTACGGGCTCTTCAAAGTTACCGCCTGCGGGTGAAACAGTGCCGCCGATTGTGACGGAGCCTTTGCTGCCGTCGGGCAGGAGCACACAGCCCGCTCTTTCATAAAAAGCGGCGATGTATGATTCAAGATATGCGGGAAAAGCTTCTTCGCCGGGAATTTCTTCAAGTCTGCCCGACATTTCACGCAGTGCCTGTGCCCAGCGAGAGGTTGAGTCGGCAAGCAGAAGAACGTTGAGACCCATCTGGCGGTAATATTCGGCAAGGGTTACCGAGGTGTAAACCGATGCCTCACGCGAGGCAACGGGCATTGACGAGGTGTTGCAGATAATGATGGTGCGTTCCATCAGTGAACGGCCCGTTCTGGGGTCGGTAAGCTCAGGGAATTCCGTGATTGTTTCAACAACCTCACCTGCACGTTCACCGCAGGCGGCGATGATAACAATATCAACGTCGGCATATTTTGAGGTTGTGTGCTGTAAAACGGTTTTACCTGCGCCGAAGGGACCGGGTGTACAGTAAGTACCGCCCTTTGCAACGGGGAAGAACGAGTCGATAAGACGTACCTTTGTTTCCATTGTTTCAACGGGGGCAAGTCTTTCGGTGTAGCACCTGACGGCACGCTTTACGGGCCACTTGAACGACATTGAAACTGGGATTTCCCTTCCCCTTTCGTCGGCAAGCACCGCAACGGTACTGATCACCGTGTATTCACCCTTGTCTGCAATGGATTTGAGGGTGTAAGTGCCAAGCAGATAAAACGGCACGAAAATCTTGTGGGTGAACGGGCCTTCGGGAACGGTGCCTATGTATTCGCCTGCACGCAACGTGTCGCCGACCTTTGCAGTGGGTGTGAATTCCCATTTCTTTTCAGCGTCAAGGCCGTCGGCATAGTTACCCCTTTCAAGGAACCAGCCTGCCTGCTGTGCCAGAACGGGCAGAGGATTCTGCAAGCCGTCATAAATCTGGCCGAGCAGTCCCGGTCCGAGCTGTGCAGAAAGCATTTCGCCCGTGAAATCAACAGCGTCACCGCACTTGATGCCGCCCGTCATTTCATAAACCTGTATCTGTGCGATGTCACCGCGGATACGGATAACCTCGCTTTTAAGCCTTGTATTGTCAACATTAACATAGCAGATTTCGTTCATTGAAACGTTGCCCTCAAACCTGACGGATATGAGGTTGCCGTTAATGCTTACTACCTTACCTTTGTTTTCGGTCATTGTATAACCTCCGCTCTGTCTCCATTGATAATGGAGTTGTAAATATTTCTGTATGCTGCCTCGCCTTTTGCCGCATCAAACTGCCTGATACATTCAAGTAACTTTAATTTAAGCCCGTAATAGAAAACATATTCCTGCGAAAAAGAATCGGTCGGTCTGAGTGTTTCAAGAAAATCGAGGCGGTATTTATTGAGAAATTTTTCAGCCTCCAGCGGACTTTCGCTTTCAACGGCGGTGCGTGCCGCCTGCAAAAGGCCCGTCGGGAATGACTGAAGCTGTGCATCAAACGGTTTATCCATTTTATCGGCACGCAGCTTTGCCAGCGCAAGGCGCAGATTCCGCTCACCCGTGTTCCATTCTTCAACCAGTGCAGATGCCGATTTTTCCGGGTTTCTGGCAGGCGCAAGGGTTAGTCTTTCAAACTCCGCCTGCGCTTTTTTACCGAGGAATCTGACGCAAAGCTCGGCAAACCGATCAGACGTTATGGGCAGCGGCGTGCTTTCGCTGATTCCGTCAAGTGACGGCAATTGGGATATGAGATAGTATTCAGCCATAATTATTCAGCCTCTTTCAGCAGTGCGGTGACCTTTGGGCTGAGATAATTTGACAGCATGTCGGTGACTGCCTCAGCCGAATAGTCGTAATAAACCGCACCGTTATTCACGGCAATGCGGAAACCGCCGTCAAAATTATCGTTTGCTTTCAGGGTGACACCGCCAAGCATTTTTGCCTTCATCTCCGCAAGCAGCGAATCTTCAAGCTTTTTGAGGTCACTGCCGTTGAGAATAACGCAGATATCATCAGCTTCGGGCTTGCCTGCCCAGGCTTCAACCGCACCGGCAACAAGCTTTGTAAAAGCATCGGATGAATAAACGGCGTTTACATTTTCACCAACAATCGCTTTAAGCTCCCTGGCAATGCTTTCCCTGAACGAGATAAGCAGATTGCGGCCCGCCTGACGGATTGCGTCTTCACCCGATTTAACGGTTTTTTCGTTTTCGCTTTTTGCATCGGCAATCATTTTATCTGCTTTTGCTTTCGCATCGGCAATAATTTTTTCAGCCTCTGCCTTTGCGGAAACAATAATTTCCTCAGCCTTTGTTTCAGCCGCCTCAACACCGTCTTTTTTAATCTGCTCAATAAGCTCCTGAAGTTGAATTTCCATAACTCGCAGTCTCCTTTTCCGATTTATACTTAATTGAAATAATTTGTATTTTCGCCAAAAAACACAAAGAAACCAACATTCTCTGCAGACAGCTGGTTCCTTTAAATACAATATTAATTTTTAAATATTATAACACTCCCGCCGTTTTTGTCAATACTTTTTTGGTTCGCAAAAATAAAAAAGTCCGGCGTTAATTACGCCGGACTCATAAATCTTAAAATCACAAAAGCCTTTGTCTTTATTTGCAGTGCACCTAAAAAAGTCTGTGCTCCGTCTGCAAAGCATCAGAGTATATCCGCCAAATCCAGAATAAGTCTTTCGGTTTTTTCCCAACCGAGGCAGGGGTCGGTTATGGATTTGCCGTAAACGTTCTCTTCGGGTTTCTGTGCTCCGTCCTCGATATAACTCTCTATCATAAGACCTTTGACAATCTTTTTGATGTCGTCTGAATGACGGCAACTGTGAAGAACTTCCTTTGCAATTCTCGGCTGCTCCATCCATTTTTTGCCTGAATTCGCGTGATTTGTGTCAATTATAACCGCAGGATTTTTCAGGTTGGTTTTTCCGTAAACCTCGGCAAGATGAATGAGGTCCTCGTAATGATAGTTGGGCATTGACTGACCGTGCTTGTTGACGTATCCTCTTAAAATTGCGTGTGCAAGCGGATTTCCTGCGCTTTCGACCTCCCAGCCTCTGTAAATGAAAGTGTGAGGATGCTGAGCTGCCGTTATCGAGTTCATCATAACGGAAATATCGCCCGCCGTGGGGTTTTTCATGCCTACGGGAATATCAAAGCCGCTTGCGGTCAGACGGTGCTGCTGATTTTCAACAGACCTTGCACCGATTGCAACGTATGAAAGAACATCGGAGAGATATCTGTAATTTTCGGGGTAAAGCATTTCGTCGGCGCAGGTGAAGCCCGTTTCCTGTATTGCCCTGATGTGCAGACTTCTGATTGCAACAACACCCTTTAACATATCCTCGCCTTTGTGCGGGTCCGGCTGGTGCAACATTCCTTTGTAGCCGTCACCCGTTGTGCGGGGCTTGTTGGTGTAAATTCTCGGAATAATAAGAATTTTGTCCGAAACCTTTTCCTGAACACCCCTGAGTCGGGATATGTAATCGATTACACTGTCGTCGTTGTCGGCGGAACAGGGGCCGATAATTAAAATAAATCTGTCATCACTGCCCTCAAAAACAGCTTTGATTTCTTCGTCACGTTTCACCTTGATTGCTTCAAGCTCGGGCGTAAGAGGATACTGTGCTTTTATGTCCATAGGGATAGGTAATTTACGTTTGAAATTCATGTTCATTTTTGTTGCCTCCAAAACTATTTTTTATCAAACAATGCCCTGCGCTCGGTTGAATGACGCATCATTTTCCGCATTGATTCAACGTCTTCTGTTTCAAGCATTGATTTAAGCTCATTGAATTTATCAATAAAAAGATTCATCTGTTCAAGAAGTGCCGTTTTGTTTTCAAGGAAAAGCTCACTCCACATAAGGTCGTTTATGCGTGCGATACGGGTAAGGTCACGGAATGAGTCACCCGTAAACTTTTCCATATGTTCTTTATCGTTACACGTCATGAGGGTTATGGCTATGCAATGGGTGAGCTGCGAAAGGAAGCCTATCATTTCATCGTGTTCCTCGGGCGAAAGAGCGGTAACGTTTGAAAAACCGAGCAATCTGCCAAGCTCCATGCAGGTGTTGACAGCTTCCGGCGTGTTCTTATCGGTTGGTGTAACAATGTAGTTTGCACCTGAAAACATTTTATCGCTACTGTTTTCAACGCCCGAAACCTCACGGCCCGCCATCGGGTGTGCGGCAATAAACTCCACGTCGGGACGAAGCATATTCTGCACTTTGTAAACAATGCTGCACTTGACACCAGTTACGTCTGTAATGAGTGCACCGCTTTTTAACAAGTGCTGATTCTTCTCAATCCACTCCACAAAAATGTGGGGATAAAGTGCAAACACAACTATGTCAGCTTCTCCGATTATTCTTTCGTCAAGTTCAGTCGAGCCCTCATCAATCAGATTTTCTCTGAGCGCAAAATCTATGGAGCTTTGCTCTTTTGTGATTGCGCTTATGTGAAAGCCGAATCTTTTGAGCACCTTCGCATAGCTGCCGCCAAGAAGACCAAGACCGACTATCAGTATTTTTTTACTTATATTTACTATCATTCCGAAATCACCTCTGCCCCGAGACTTTTTATATCCTCAAAAAAGCCGGGATAGCTTTTTCTGACGGCTTGTGCACCGTCAATCACTCCGCCACACACTGAAAGAATCAGCGACAAAGCCATTACAATGCGGTGGTCGTTGTGACCGTCAAGCACTGCACATGATTGCAAAGTCTGCCCGGGAACGGTTATTGTGTTTTCACCGAAAACCAATCCGCCGCCAAGCTTCTGAAGCTCTTCGTGCATCACCTGTCCGCGGTCACTTTCTTTCACCTTCAATCTGTCCGTGCCCGTAAGAATCGCGCCGTTTTTAAGCGAGGCAAGAGCAATAAGCACGGGACCAAGGTCGGGACAGTCTGAAATATCCAGAGTCGGCACGCCTTTTGAAATTTCATCAAAATATTCCTTATAAACTTTGTCACCCTGCAAACTGTCGGGGTTAAGGTTGCCGATTTCAACAGTTGAGCCGATATAATTGAAAGCATCAAGAAAAGCGGCATTTGAAAAATCGCCCTCTACCCTGCCCAAAAACGGATGCATGACAGATTTTTTTATTGTGATATTGAATTCATCCTCAAAATCAATATCCGCACCGAACAATTTCAGGGCCGAGATTGTGAGATTTACGTACGACCTGCTTTCGAAGGGCGGTATGATGCGGATTGACGACTCTTCACCAAGATACACAAGTGCAAAAATGAGACCCGTGATAAACTGACTGCTTATATCGCCGCTGATTTCGTATCTTCCGCTTTCAAGCTTTCCGCAAAGGGTTACCGAATCTTCCCTTTTGTCAAACTCAAAACCGTTGTCGGCACACAGCTTTTCATAAATGTCAAGAGGTCTTTCAAAAAGCCTTTTACTGCCGCCAAGTGTGATTTTCCGTCCCGTACACAGGGCAAGAGGAATGAAAAATCTTAACGTACTTCCGCTTTCACGGCAATTGAGCACAGAGTCGGTAAGCTTCATAAAGCCTTGCGGATTTACCGTTACCGTATCTTTTTCGACTGTTATGTCGGTGCCCAGCGCTTTAAGACAATCGATTGTCGCAAGAATGTCTTCGCTGTAATCCACACCCGATATAACGGATTTCCCCTCTGACAATGCAGCGCCGATAAGATACCTGTGAGCCATACTTTTTGACGGCGGAGCATTTATTTTACCTTTTAACTTGCAGGTTTCAAAAATCGCTTTCATGTTATTTACCTTCTGTCAGATAATCGATAGCCTCAATATAACCGTCGGTGCCGTGTCCCGTGATTGTTTTAACGCAGGCAAGGCGTACATAGCTTATCTGCCTGAAATCTTCTCTTTCTTCAACCTTTGAAATGTGCACTTCAACCGTCGGTATGTTAACCGATTTCACCGCATCAAGAATTGCAATGCTTGTGTGAGTGTATGCCCCCGGATTTATAACGATTCCGTCCGCATTGCCGTAGGCTTTCTGAATTTCATCAATAAGGTCGCCCTCATGGTTTGATTGATATATCTTCACGTCAACGTTCTTTTTGTTGCAGTGATTACTGATTTTTTCCGCAAGGTCAGCATAGGTTTCTCTGCCGTAATGTTCAGGCTCTCTTATGCCGAGCATATTGATATTCGGTCCGTTTATAACAAGTATTTTCACATTATCAGCTCCGTTCTTGCTTTAAGAATAAACTCTGCTTCCTCTTCGGGCGTTGCCATGTCGGGAACAACAACGTCGGCAGTTGATTTGTAAATATTTATTCTTTCATCATAAAGCTTTTTCAGCTTTTCCGTTGTGTCTGACAGCGGTCTGCTGTCTGTCGGCAGAAGCCTTTCGGGGTTTGCATTTATGAAGAACAGTTTTCCGTTTCTTTTAAGGGAAGTTACGTTTTCTTCACGCAGAACGGCACCGCCGCCCGTTGAAATTATCTGACCGCCCCTTGAAGCAACATCCTTTATTACTTCGGTTTCCAGGTCGCGGAAATACTTTTCGCCTTTGCTGCTTATGAGTTCCCTCAGTGAACATCCGCACCGTTTTTCAATTTCTTCGTCCGTGTCAACAAAGCTGAATCCGTCAACGTTCAGAAGCTTGCCCACCGTGCTTTTGCCGCTGCCGGGCATTCCCGTGAGAACAATATTTTCTTTTGAAGCAAAAATACAGGAGAAAACACTGTCTGCAACCGATTGCGGAATTTCCGCATCAAGGAATTTTCTCACGGCAACAACCGCCTGCATCACAAGCATGTAAAGTCCGCCCTCTGCTTTTATACCTTTTGCTTTTGCGTTAAGCACAAGGTTTGTGCAAAGCGGATTATACACCGCATCCAGAACGCCTTTCAGATTTTTGAAAACCGAAATATCAATCGGAACGCTTTCACAATCGGGATACATTCCCGACGGGGTTGTGTTGATAATCACGTCGGCGTCGGAATGGATATCGACGGTCTCTTCATAGGTTATGTAATCCCCCGACTTTTTCCGGCTGACCGTTATTATCTCGGCGGCACCCAGATCTTCGGTTAAAACACGGGCTGTTTTGCTTGTGCCGCCCGTGCCGAATATGAGAACTTTTTTATTTTTTACGTCAATGCCGGCTTTTTCCGCAAGAGCTTTCATTCCGTAGTAGTCTGTGTTGTAGCCGTGAAGCCTGCCGTTTTTGTTTACGATTGTATTGACGGCACCTATCCGTTTTGCGACATCGCTGAGCGAGTCAAGGTACGGTATCACCGCCTGCTTATATGGGATGGTGACGTTAATGGCATTGAAGTCTTTTTTATTGAAGAAATTCTCCAGTTCTGCCTCGCTAAGCTCAATGAGTTCATATTCGTAGTCAGCGAGCTTTGCGTGAATTTCCTTTGAAAAGCTGTGGGTCAGCTTTTTGCCGATACATCCGTATTTTTTCATAGTTCATTCACTTCCGTTAAGCCAGTCTGTGCCGAATCTCACAGCAAGCAAATCGCAAATAACAATTGCTGTTGCCGCATCCTGAACGACCCTTGCCCTGTGAACGATTGCGGGGTCATGCCTGCCCTTGGGCTCAATAACGGTTTCGGTCATATCCTTAAAATCAACCGTATTCTGCGGCTTGAATATTGTGGGGGTCGGCTTGATTGCCGTTCTGAAAACAATCGGCATTCCGTTTGTGATGCCGCCGTTTATACCTGCATTGTTATTTGTTTGCGTAACAATTTTTCCGTCTGCAATTCTCAACGGATCATTTGCCTCACTGCCTCTCATATCAGCAAAAGCAAAGCCTGCGCCGAACTCAATGCCTTTAACGGCGGGAATTGAAAACATCATGTGCGAAACAAGGCTTTCAACAGAATCGAACCAAGGCTCTCCGACACCTTCGGGGATGCCGATTATTGCGGTTTCAAGAACGCCGCCGACACTGTCGCCTTCCGCTGCCGCTTCAAGAATTTTATTCTTCATTGCCTCTTCCGCACACTCGTCAAGCACGGCAAAGGTCTTTTCGCCAAGCACCTTAATATCCGCCGTCAGGTCACCGAAATCCCTGTCCTGAACGCCGCCGCAGTTTTTAACGTGAGTGCCTATAAAAATGCCTTTTTTCTCCAATGCGCACTTGCACACCGCACCTGCGGCAACAAGCGCCGCGGTAATTCTTCCGCTGAAATGTCCGCCTCCGCGAGAATCCTGATACCCGTGATACTTGCACTCGGCGGTGTAGTCGGCGTGTGAGGGACGCGCAACGGTCCTCATCTGCGCATAGTCTCCGCTTTTGACGTTTTCATTGGGAATAAGGATCGTAACAGGCGTGCCGGTAGTTCTGCCGTTCATTACACCGC
>JAZOBD010000058.1:0-1681 GCA_045595825.1 Acutalibacteraceae bacterium | reverse complement strand
AAATATCACGGCGACCACATGTCACTGCAAGGCGGAATGACCGTCACAAACAATGTAAAACCGTTATACATTGCACATCTTTCAATGATAAATTCACTTTAAAAAGCGCAGAGGTAATACGGATAATCCGCATTACCTCTGTTTTTTTTAAATAAATTATAATCCGAAATGAATCATCCACTTGTTTTCATACTGAGCCTTTTGGCAAAGCTTTTTAAGTTCAAGTAAATCCGGAATGTTTTCAATATAGCAATCGTCAACAGTTATGCAGTTAAATTTCTCGGGTTCATAATTATCATAGCGTTCACCTTCAATCGGTGCACTTTGCATAATTCCGAATTCATATCTTGCCACAGTTACATCGCCTTAAATCATTCCGGCATATGAGCTTGCGAATAAACAACCGTTGTTTTGCTCCAGCTTGTCGTTTCTGAGGCCGTGTTGAGATTATTTTCGACCTCTTTGAGCTGTTCATAAGTTACATTATAGCTGTTTTTCAAGAAATCCGCAACGTTTTTCTTACCGACAAAGAAGATGCATTCATATCCCAAAAGATTTGTTGCAATGTGACCGTCTTCATAAATATATAAAACTTTATTATTATGACCCAGTTCATCGCAGCTGACGGTAACCGTAACCCTGTAACCTGTCGGATTTGCGGACGGATTGTTTTTTACACTTTTATCAACAAAAAGATATTCTCCGATATCCGCCACATTTGCCGAATTTACCGGAAAACGTCCGGCGCGATACAATTCAATATTACCGTAAGTCACCGTGTTATTATAATCTGTTGCTGTTAAGAATTCATCGAGCGTTGCAGGCACATAAGAAGGATTAATATAAACATAAACATTT
Source organism: Acutalibacteraceae bacterium (assembly GCA_045595825.1). Classification (GTDB taxonomy): domain Bacteria; phylum Bacillota; class Clostridia; order Oscillospirales; family Acutalibacteraceae; genus CAG-177. The sequence continues at coordinate 823 of JAZOBD010000058.1, read as the reverse complement.
TCTTCATCTGCAAATTTCACGCCCAGCGCAAGCCTTTTATCAAAGCCATCAAGAGAAAAAACATCTACGACCGCCTTGTGTACTGTTCCGTCAGGTTCTGAGCCTTCGATTTGCTTTTCCGAAATCATTTTGGTTGCCTTGCGGGAATTTGCACGTTTTTCCGTAACCCTGAAAGGATAAACGTATTCTCGGCCTTCAACAATAAGTGCCCTGAATTTGCCCGGCATTACTCTTCTGTCCCAGTCAATTTCAGAATAATACTCCGGTATTACGGTTGTGCTGACAAGAATTGACGGATAGAGCATATGATAAGTAGTTGCTTCGGTTTGGGGAATATCCAAAGCGGGCTCGGTTTGGGGAATATCCAAAGCTGGCGTTGTAGCAACTGAGCCCGTACTGTTGTTGATTACAGTTGTTGATAATAAATTTTCACCGATTTCACTTGCTGGTTTTGTGGCATCGCTTAACAGTGCGCTTTCAGTAGCCTGTGTTAAGACACTTGTTTTTTGCCATCCTCCGCGACTGACACCGACAGCCAAAACAGCAACAATAATAAGACAAAAACAAGCGGCAAGCATCATCGTTTTGTTCAGATTTCTTTTAGTTTTATTCTTTTCATACATTACTTTTCCTGCTTCAACAACTTTATTTTCATCAATTTCGCCGATAATATCAAACAATTCCTCTTTTTTCACAGGTCATATCCCCTTTCTGTAAGATAATCTTTCAACTTTTTTCTCATCCTGCTAAGATTAACCGAAACATTGTTTTCGGTCATCCCGAATTTTTCGGCAATTTGTGAAACCGGCATAGCATACCAATA
>JAZOBD010000057.1:0-3370 GCA_045595825.1 Acutalibacteraceae bacterium | reverse complement strand
AGCGCCTTTTTTGTTTGTTGTGATGCACAAAAAACAATGTGTTATTTTGGCAAGAGCGCCGAAATTTACAAAAAGTTAAAGAATTTTCCGTGACAAATTAAATTTTTTGACATATATCATATGTAATGTGTTTACATTACCTTTCTTTTGAATCAGAAAGATTTTGCCCGAAAGGGTTGCAAATAAAGAAAGGAAGGTATGACAATGAAGTCAAAAAAGAATTTGTTCACCGCGGTTTTGTGTGTCGTTATGGCGACAGTGACGTTGGTGACATCACTGCAGGCGGCGGCAACTGCCGTCGCTCAGGCGGGTGGGCCGGAGTTATCCCCGTACATCATTGAGTTTTCCGACAGCGATGCCGCAGAGGAATTCGAAATCAATGCCAATGAGGATTTTCAGGCACAGTCGCTTGACGAAACCATTGTCAGCGCACAGCTGACAGAAAATTATGCGCAGAAGCTTGAGAATTCTGAGGAAGTGTGCTTGGTTGAAGAGGACATTGTTGTCTGCGCAAACGAAGACGAAACCGAAGACGAGACGCAGGAAATTGCCGAAAGCGTGACTTGGAGCACGAAAGCTTTGTGTGCGCAGGATTTGCCCGAAACGGGCGAGGGCGTTAAGGTTGCCGTTCTTGACTCCGGTCTTGACGTTTACAGCGAGGTTACCGCATATCACTATGTGGATTTGGTTGACCCCGAGTATTGCGGCGGCGATGACCTTACGGGTCACGGCACGGCGGTTGCAGGTGTAATTTCCGCACCGAAAGACGACAGCGGTCTTGTCGGAATTGCGCCGGATGCCGAGCTTTATGTTGTAAGGATTCTTGATGACAGCAACAAAGCACCGATAAGCCGTGTAATTTCCGGCATAGACTGGTGCATTGCAAATGAAGTTGATATAATCAATATGAGCTTCGGCACGCTTAATTATTCGCAGATTCTGGAAGCAAAAATCAGCGAAGCGGCGCAGGCAGGTATTTTAATGATTGCCGCGGCGGGAAACAAAGGTGCTGTTGAATACCCGGCGAAATTCGCCGAGGTTGCGGCAGTCGGCGCGGTTACAAGCGCAATGACCAAAGCGGGCTTTTCCGCAACGGGCGAAGAGCTGGAGTTTGTTGCCCCCGGCGTGAATGTTTTTTCAACCTCGCTTATCGGCGGTTACTGTGCGCTCAGCGGAACAAGCCTTTCCGCGCCGCACATAACTGGTGCGGCGGCAGTTTTGCTTGGCAAGGACACAACAAAATCAGCCGATTTTATAAGAGCGTTGCTTGCGGCATCCTGCAAAAATCTGGGTCCGGCAAGCAGCTACGGCAACGGAATACCCGACCTTGCTTATGCTTTGCAGATTTATGATGAATTCGCCTTGAATTACACTGACGGCTCATATCAGCCGCCCGTTAACACAGGCACCCCCGAAACCTTTGAGGACGAGGATGCTTATGTTGTGGGTGAGTGGTCAACAGATGGACATAACAACATTGCGGAGGCTTATTTTGACGGAAAACCGTACAATGTGAGTTTCCCGAAATTCATTAAAGCCGTCAGTTATTATTGCGATATAGAGTGTGGAGGTGTTTTTGCTTTGCACGGCAATGATAATTATGTTGTTGCGGCAAAGTATTTGTACGAAGTTGCAGTTAACCTCAAAACGCTGGGCACAAGCTTTGATTATTTAAAATACAACACCGATCTTGGTCAGTGTTTTGATTACTCCTCAAACTTTGACGCTTTGGTTAACAGTATTGCAACGATGTTTAATATAATTGGTGTTAAGAGTAGTAGTTGTAAAATATTCAACAAAGACGGGAAAGAAATATTTTCCAATAGCGATGCTAGGGATTTTTTGTCAATTTCCCAGAAAAAAGCAACAATTGTTTTCGGAATGTTTTTTCACCTTGTCGGCGATGTTTATGCCCACCGTGCCATTGTACCGCCAAGCGCTGTTAAAGTAACCGACCGTGGCAATTACGGAGGCACTGCACAGACGAATGGAAACGAAGGCTTATATTTTGTAAAAAATGATTTTACTATGGCTTGTAAGTATTCCTATGTTGCCAATGTATCTGACAAAGTCAATACTTATTACAACGATCAAATGAATACTTTTGTAAGTGATTATAACAATTCGAGATCTATAGAAAAACTGTATTGCCTTTTTAAAATAATTGAATGGTTTTTTATCGGCAGGGATAAGGCGAAGGAAAATGCACGGTCTGATAGAATCAGAATTCAAAATGATATCGACAGAAACCTTCTTTCGTGTGCCAAAAATGTGCCAAAAAAAGCTAAAGGTGGTTTCGCTTGTGCGACAGAGCATTCGTCATCATACGGATATCCGTGTTATGCGGCAATGATAAGACTTTGCGGCCTTGGTGTTTTGCAGTTTAAAGATATTAAGTATTTTTTAACGAATTATTATCTTTTAGCTAAAAAAAGTGATTTGGAAGACCAAGGCAAAAAATTAACTGATAAAGAAGAAAGTTTATTGAAAATAAGTAAGAGCAAACAGGCATATTATGAAGATCAGGCACCTGGCAATGTTTTTTATAACAGAAGATTTCTTGTTGCACAAAAAGTTCTGGAGCATTACTTGAATGGATTCTTTTTCAGCACACCAACTAACGGAATTGTTGCTTTTTTACCTTTTTATTTAATCGGTGAGCCTTACGGAGGCAGCATTGCAAACTATAATGTTAAAATTGACCAGTATTATAATTACCTTAAAAGATTTCATAGTGAAAGTGATGTGCTGAAAGCGGAATACTGGCAAGGAAAAGAACATTCTTTGTTTGCTTACACAACCGTTATGTATAATGATTATTATTTTATTGACCCCGACACTTATTATGATGTCGAGTTTTCCGATAAACCCAATGAAGTGCAAAAACCCGCTTATCACAAAACTCCTTTCCCGAATTACAAAAACATAACCATAGAAGATTTTTATTACGGAGGTGAAGCTTGGTGAAGAAAGCTATTTGTTTATTTTTAATTTGTTTGCTTTTGTTTTCAACCCATTTTTTTACAGCATTCTCTTCTTTTGACGAAAATGGTTATATTGTTCGCTTTCCGGGCCTCCCAAAAATTTCCTTGGACGGAAAATACGAGTATGATTTGGATGAAACGACAAAAGAAGCAAGTTTTGTTAAATCCTTTGAAACTGATATTACTGTTCTGGAGATTCCAAAAGAAATTGATGGTTATGTGATTACAAATCTTTCAAGCAGTGTGTGCAGAAGTGTCTCGTTGGTAAGAGTAAAATATCCTGAAACCGTTAGGCATATTTGTATGTGGGGAGCAATAGTTTCAGATAGAAAAGTACCCTTGTGTATGATTGATATTAATGAAGGACTTAAATCAATTGCTTATAA
>JAZOBD010000056.1:0-5967 GCA_045595825.1 Acutalibacteraceae bacterium | reverse complement strand
ACGGGTATCTGCACGATACCCGTTAATTTTATGCCCCGTGGCTGTCAGGTCAGGACACAGCACAAACTAAAAATTTGCAAAAATGACGGCTACAGTTGCAGCCGTCATTTAAAGTTTACTCTTTCAACAAATCACCGATTTTGACAAATTGAAGCCTTGCAAAATCAGCTTCAAATTCTTCGATAGTTTGTTCTTCAGTTACTCTGTAAGTGATTCTGGTGCCATCAACAAACATTTCTGCATACAATTCATCCACATCACCATTTGGATATATATATACATTCGCTGTTACTCCGTTAGCAGTAACATCTGTTAAATAAGTAATATATTCCGTATTTTCATGATGAGTCTTTACATTTTCTTCGCTAAGATTAGTATAGTAGGTACAAACGAGATTTTTAGTTTCACTCATTATTACCGGTTGAGAAATATATAAACTCTTTTCATGGTATGCAATTTCATAGAAATTAGATTTTTCACCGTCAAGCAGGATTACGGTTGTGTCTTCGATAGCCTTCATCACTGTCTGTGCGGTTTCAAGATTGTCAATATTGCTGTCCGCAAAGTTTCTTGAATTTTTTATAAACCGCTCAAACTCTTTCTTACTCATTGTTTCACAAGCATTTTTATATGTTTTAAGCTGTTCAAGAGTGAAATAACAAAACGGGGGACTTCCTTTGGTTATTATTTCTTCACTTTGACTTTTTGCTGTGAAATTATTAACCTCAGTGTTTGTTGTACCTTTATCTGTTTGGGAGGTGGTTTCTTTTTTTGATTTTGAAAACCCATCTTCCGTTTTGTTTTCTGTGTTATCAAAAGGTGTCTGTTCATCTTTGGTTGATAAATTCTCAGTTGCAACGGTGTTGCTTGTAATATCACTTGAGGTAAATTCGTTTTTTATCGTTTCTGTTGTTGAGCTTTTATAATCAGCCAATGTCGTTGTATCATTCTGTGTGTTGTTTCGGTTATCACAAGCCGCTAAAACCATAAATACCAACACACATAAAACTGCAAATAACTTTTTCATATTATATCCTCCAATGTTTTTTCAATTCAATCCCTACTGTTAAATCACCGGGACGCGATTGTACAAACATACATTTCCGGCACACTCTCTTTGTATCACTTTCGCTTATTCCTCAGTTTTTATGGGAAGCGAGGTCGTTAAGTCTGCCTCATCCGGAGCACCGTACTTTGCATTAATCTCAGCCTCCAGCTCCTCAGGGATAATCCAATCTGTTGTTCGGGTCTGATATGTTCCGTTTTCAAGTGCCTGCTCATATTCAAACGGATAGAGAAAAGGATATTCCGGACTAAGATAGTATTCGTTTATAATTTCATCATCAAAGGTGTAAATTATATCTGCATTATATATTTCATACATTTCCTGGTTTAAATAATCCTTTGGACTCATCGTTGTTTCAGACCCGGGTTCATAAAGAACTTTGGTAAGTTCAAGGTTTGCTCTTTCAAAATCTTCTTTGGAGATATTAAAATGCTGCACAAACTGTTTTACAAGCATCTCATTTGTTTCGTTTAAGTCCTGAGCATAGGCTTGGTCTTCCCATTCTTCCAGTTCTTTCTGATCAACCAATATTGCAAGCTGATAAAAAATATGATAATAACATTGGCGGTATTTATCCTGAAGAATTGTACCGCCGCCAACATCGGTTGAACTGCCCTTCACAGGGTTTGTTTTTTCTGTTTGTTTTTCTGACGGTTCTGCTGTTTGCAACTGTGTTGTTTTTAATTCGGTTGTTGTTTCTGTCACTGAACTCTCGGAAGGCTTGCCGTTTTTATTAATGTTAGCACACCCAAACAAACAAAGGCACGCAATAAAAACTGCAATTACGGTTGTTAAAGCAAATATTCTTTTCATAGTCACTTCTCCTCTATGTCATCGCCGTACCAGTATGCACCGTAATACCGTGCAACCGCAGCCGATGTTTTGTCAATAATTATTTTTTCGTCATTATCTTTCTTGTCGGCGTTTGTTCCGATTATGTAGTTGTTGGTATAATCGGTAAAAAAGAACAGGGGATTAATTAAGTTTGCATAATAATTCCTTACAGTGCTGCCATCACCAACCGAAACATTCTGATTGTTTGCTTCAAAGTGCAAATGATAACCGGTAGAAGTTGAGCCTGTGTTGCCTACATAACCCAGCAAATCTCCACTCGAAACAATCTGTCCTCTCACTACTCTTGGCATTTCTTTTAAATGCATATATATTGCAACAAGCTTTTTACCGCTTATGGGGTCAACCGCAAAAGATCGAACCGACACGCAATAGCCCGTTGAACTGTTGGGGTTTGTTGAAATATGGGTCACCTCTCCCTCAAAAGAGGAAACGACCTCATAACCCCTTATTTCACCCGGTGTACCGGTTGTTATATCAATTCCTTTGTGCATACTGGAGCTTCCCAAATCTCTCCGTCCATAAGGCGAACTGATAAAATTAGCTTTGTTTTTGCCAGTTGCTGTCACCACAGGCCAAAGCCAATTCAAATTGCGATACTGTGAAACCGTTCCTTTTGTTGAAATGTGGCTAATGGGAACAAAGCCCCATCTGTTTGTTCCGTCTATATTTCCGTAAACCCAGCCATCACTTAATCCGGTATCACCATAAACCGTAAACCCTTGTCCGCTTATCATAGATTTGCTCACTTTATACTTTGAGCCATCTGCATCATAAAGATCGGTATCTCGGTTGGTTTTTGCACTCCAGGTTTGTGGCCATTTGTAAAGAGAATGTATCGTGCACGTTTCAGACATTAATTGTAAGAGTATGTTACGATTAAAATATAATGCAGATATACTCCCCACCGACGGTTGCGCATAAATTAATGTGAATAAATCAGTAAAACTGTTTTCCACATATTTTCCTATAGGCTCAACACAATAAACTCTTACTGTATCTTGTTCAGAGCCGAATCCGGCTTTGCATGTTATATCTGCATAGACACCTGCTGAAACACCTTTTATCCATCCGTACATGAGATAACATCAGGATTGCTCGTTGACCACTTAACCAAACTTTCAGGTACATTGCTAGGACTCAATGTTGCCTTGAGTTGAACGTTTTTTCCTTCCACAATGCCACATCTAGGATTAATTGAGATATCATCAACAGCAATGGTATTAGGGTCATTGTAAAATGCAGTCGCTACGTAACTAAACAGTAAAGACATACACAACACCAAAGAAATTACAGTTGCAACTCTTAAAAAAATTTTTTGTCTCAAAAATATTCCTCTCCTAATTTTAACATTCGCTTTTTTTAATGTCAAATTACAATTTTGTCATAATTTGATACCTTTTGTTACCAATTTTAAAATAGCCCATCGGAATCTCCCTCTTTTCTTTTTCCATTTAAAAATCCTTTTGCTAATTAAAGTTTTCAATTATATATGATTAAAAGTTCAAAATGTCACGGAAATTTTTTGATTTTTTTCATTTTCTGCATTTTTCACAATTACGGCACATCGGATTTATGCGTTTGTGACAACAAAAAAAGCCGTCATTGACGGCTCTGGAAATATAACATATTCAGTTATTTTGAAAAGATGTAATAAACAACCCCGTAAATCACCGTTGCAAGCGAGCCGTAGGCGAGCACGGGGCCTGCAATTTTAAACATCTGCGCACCCGTGCCCAAAATTCTGCCTTCACTTTGAAATTCCATGGCGGGTGACACAATCGAATTTGCAAAGCCCGTTATCGGCACAAGCGTGCCCGCACCCGCAAATCCGGCTATTTTATCAAAAACACCAATCCCCGTAAGAATTGCGGTTATCACAATCAGGGATATGGGTACAAGCGCCTTTACCCCTTCTTCATTCACTCCCAGGCGTTCATAAACAATCGAAAAGCCTTCACCCAAAGCACAGATAAACCCGCCGACCAGGAAAGCCGAAGCGCAGTTTTTAACCTTTTTGGTGGGCGGCGATGCTTTTTTTACCAGCTTGCCGTATTCGCCCGATGTCATTCCCATTTTCTTGCCCCCGTTTTGCATTTTCACCGATATTTTATCCTGCAATCGCCGATATATGCAAATCATCCGAGTTTTTAAGCTTTATTCATTGACATTGACAGCTGATAAATATATAATTATTATGTTTAATTTTAAATTTGAAACAGGAGCTGATTCAAGTGGCAGTTAAAAAATTACAGTATTTTGCCGGCGGCAAATGGATTGATTCCAAAGCCGAAAAATTTATGGACGTTTACAACCCCAGCACCGGTGAAGTGATTGCACAGACCCCCTGCTGCACAAAAGAAGAGGTTGATTATGCCGTTGCCTGCGCAAAAGAGGCTTATGAAAGCTGGTCACAGGTCCCCGTATTCAAAAGAGTTCAGGTCATTTACAAATTCCGCGAGCTTCTTGAAGAGCACATGGACGAGCTGACTGAGATTTGCGCAACCGAGCACGGCAAGGTCTGGAACGAAGCAAAGGGTGACATTCTCAAGGTCAAAGAGCCCGTCGAGCTTGCCTGCGGCGCACCCTCTCTGCTGATGGGTGAAAGCCTTATGGACACATCAAGCGGCTACGACACCGTTCTTTACAGAGAATCCGTCGGCGTTTTTGCAGGCATTGTTCCCTTCAATTTCCCCGGTATGATTCCCATGGGCTGGATGTCACCCATCTGCGTTGCCGCAGGTAACACAATCGTCCTCAAAGCCGCATCAATGACCCCCATGACCTGCATGCGTCTTGCCGAGCTCTGGCAGGAAGCCGGTCTCCCCGACGGCGTTATCAACATCGTCACCTGCTCACGCAATGAGGCTGAAATCCTTCTTGAACACCCCGACGTAAAGGGTATTACTTTTGTAGGCTCAACCTCTGTCGGTCTTCACATTTATTCAACCGCCGCCAAAAACGGCAAAAGAGTTCAGGCTCTTTGCGAGGCAAAGAATCACGGCCTTGTTCTTGAAGATGCCGCTCTTGAAAGAAGTGCAAGAGGTATTATCAACTCTTCATTCGGTTGCGCAGGCGAGCGTTGCATGGCTCTGCCCGTAATCGTTGCACAGGAAAGCATTGCCGACGAGCTTGTCGGTTATCTCAAAAAGTTTGCTCAGGAGCTTAAAATCGGCCCCGCTTACCATAAGGATTCTCAGCTTGGCCCCGTTGTCACGGCTGAACACAAGCAGTCAATTCTCAACTGGATTGAAAAAGGTCTTGAAGAGGGCGCCGACCTCGTTCTTGACGGCAGAAACGTCACCGTTGAAGGCTTTGAAAACGGCTTCTATCTCGGCCCGACAATTCTCGACAACGTAACGGAAGAAATGACTGTCGGCACAAGAGAAATCTTCGGCCCCGTGCTTTGCATCAAGCGCGTCAAGGATTTTGAGGAAGGCCTCAGAATCATGAACAACAATCCCTTTGCAAACGGTTCCGTTATCTTCACCCAGAGCGGTTACTATGCACGCGAATTCTCAAAGAGAACACACGGCGGCATGGTCGGTGTTAACGTAGGTATCCCCGTACCCGTAGGCATTTTCCCCTTCACGGGTCACAAGCAGTCTTTCTTCGGCGACCTTCACTGCCTCGGCAAGGACGGTTTCCGTTTCTACACCGAAACAAAGGCTGTCACAACCCGTTGGTTTGACGACGAAGAAAAGAAAGCTCAGCACGTTGACACCTGGGACGGCTCAGTCGGCGGCGGTCTGAAATAATTTAACAAGCAAAAATCCCGTACAGCTCAACTTAGCTGTACGGGATTTTATTATGCATAAGATAAAACGTAAATCCTGACCGGTCTGTTGCCCCACTGATAGCACATCGACTCGCTGTCAAGGAAAATATCAATAGTGGTGTTGCCCATCTTGACAAATCCGCCTGTGTCAGCGGCAATGCAGTAACCGTAAATGTAACTGCCGTCAAGCGAAACGACATAAAGCTCTGTGCCGTAGGGGAACTGTTTGGGATTGACCGCAACATATCCGACACCGGAGGGTACACCCGAA
>JAZOBD010000055.1:0-15980 GCA_045595825.1 Acutalibacteraceae bacterium | reverse complement strand
AAGGCCGAAGCCGCTTTTGCCTGAAAGAATCACGCCGTCGCCGAGTGAGGCAAAACGGGCAATGAGAATATAATCGGCAACACACGCCGCAACGCCGAGGGCGGCAATTGCGCAGGTGATTTTCTGCATATTTTTAATGCTAAAAAATCCAAGCAGAGAAAACAGCAAAACGAACACCGCAACAAGGACAACAGCAACAAAACCGCCGAGTGCCGCAAGCAGAGCGGAAAATATTCCGCCGTCAAGCACCGAAGAAGTCATTGAAAGAATGTAGTTGAGCTCAGCACCCGTAACAAGCGAATAAATACCGAGCGCACTCAGGCTCACCTGTTTTGTCAGAAACGGCAGGGTGATTGTGAAGCTGCCTGCCTCAATAAGCAGGCTCGCAACTGCAAGCAGCATTACGCAAAGTCTTGCAACCGTCAGCTTTGAGCCGATGAACGAAGCTTTCAGGCGGCGGATTTTAACGTGCATGCCCGCCTGCATAAGCTCGGAAAGCTTGGCTTCCCTGTAAAAGTTTTCTTCAAAGTTATAAAATCGCATATTCACGCCGCAAGACGGACAAAACTGACTGACATTAAGCAAAGTAAGCTTTTTTCCGCATTTGGGGCAGGATGCCATAACTTTTCCTCCCTACGTTTTATTTTTTGCAGGATATTACACAAGGTCGAAGCTCATTTCATAGTTTACGTACCAAACATTTGAAAGATAATTTCTAGGGCGGAAAACGACTCTGTCATCGTAAACCTCCATCTGTGCGCCCGTGCAAGGCCACGGTATACCGTAACGGTTGACAAGACCGTAGGTGGGGAAATTGACATAATTGATGCCGTCAATGGTTTCCGCATAACGGAAATCAAACCAGCTGCCGACAAGAACGCTGTTGAAGCCCGTGTGAACGTGACCGCTCATAAAGAAAACATTCTTGTTACGGTACTTGTTAAGAACTGCCATTACAGATTCGTTTTCGTCTTCAAGGTAGCCGTCTTCCCAGATCTGATCCTGACCGTTTACACCCCAGACGGGCCAGTGGCAGATAACAAAAACGGGTTTGCCGCTTGCCGTGCCCCTTGCAAGCTCGCTGTCAAGGAAATCGAGCTGATCCTGATTGATTTCGGGGAAATCCCAGGTGTCTTCACCCTGATCGCCGAGAACGATGAAGGTGTAACCGTTGACGTCTTTGCTGAAATAAATATCGCTGATATTTTCGCCGAAATATTCGTTGTAATGCTTTACTATGTATTCACGGCACTCTGCCTGAGTGACACCCTCAACGTGACCCATCTCGTGGTTACCTGTTGCAAGAATGACGTTTTTCGCCGGACAGTATTTCTGAACTGCACCAAAGCAGGTTTCGATTGATTTTTCATCGCCGTAGTTTGTCAGGTCACCCGTGATGATGAAAGCATCAATGGGTGTTCTTGAAAGATGCAGACTTGAAAGACCTGCTGTCATTGTGCCCTGAAGAACGTATTCACGGTAGTCAATGTGGGTGTCTGACCAGACTGTGGCGTTGAGGCGGATTGAGTCGGGATCCTGCGCCTCAAAGGGTCTGCCGATTGTGCCGAGAGGCGGGCAGATGAAAATGATGACCGTGAGAACGGTTGAAATAAGCTGTTGAATAGCTAAAATCATAGCTGAATTCTCCTTTTATGAAATTTCGGTTTTATACAAGTTCAATTTCGTAAACATAATCGGTGTACCACACACCTGCCGAATAGCTTCTTGTACGGATAAGCACGCTGTCATCATAAACCTCAAACTGCATACCCGTGCCGTTTGAAACACGGCCTCTGATTGTTGCATACATATACGTAGGCAGGTTGATTGAGTGGAAAGAACCGTGGGATTCAACGCTCCGGTAATGGTAAACGTCTTCCTGACGGTCGTTTACAACACCGTTGTGAATGTGACCGCTGAGAAGGAAAACGTTCTTATGCTTTTTGAGAATCGCCTCAACCTCGGCAGACTGGTCACCCATGCCGCCGTCATCGGGCTGAGGCTCTTCGTCACCCCAAGTTTCGGGCAGACCGTGGCTCTGATTTATCGGCCAGTGGCTAACAACGAAAATCGGCTTATCTTCCTGCGCCGCCTTTGCCATTTCGGCATCCAGCCATGCAATCTGTTCCGGGCTGAAATATGCCGAAACCCTGTCACCCTCACTTGCAAGAACAATGAAGGTGTAGCCGTTGACCTGATAAGAATAATAAGGCTTGTCAAAATCGTGACCGGTTATTTCTTTGTTGTACTTAATGAAATATTCCCTTGACTTTTCGTAGCCTTCGTCCGTCCACGTGTCGTGGTTGCCCAGGCCGAAAATAATATTGTCGGCAGGGTCATATTTTGCAAAAGTCTTTTTCAGGTTTTCCCAGTCACCGTATTCGCCGTGGTCGGTGATATCGCCCGTAACAACAAGCGCATCAAGGCGTGTGTCGGCGTGCTCCATTTCGTAAAGACCGAGTTCAAGCATAAAAGCACGCAGGAAACTATCAGTCATATGAACGTCGGAAATCGCCGCAAAATTCAGGTTGCAGGCTTTTGGGTCGGCAGGCTCGAATTTGCCTGCAAAATCGCCCGAAAACAGCAGCGTAAAAAAGTTGATGACAACCATCAGCATACTTAAAAACGATTTGAGTGAAAAAATCATAACAATACCACCTTCTGTTTTATAAAACTAATATAACAGATAATTTCACATAATGCAAATAAAAATATACAAAAATTTTAAATAATGAATATGTTTTTGATAAATTTTACATAAAAATCTATTGTTTTGAAATTTCGCTTGTGTTAAACTGAAATCTATCAAGGAAAAGAGGTGTCGTTATGGCATACATCAGAGACAAAAGAGAAGAGCGCACCGGCTTTCAGAGCGGCTCGCCGCTCAGCAGTGATTTTGACTGCCGCTGTGACTTTGCCATGGTTTACCGCATCAATGACAGCACACACGAAAGAATCAGACAGCACAAGGAAAAAGGCTACGTTATCCACCTGATGACGGGCATTTCCTGGGGCGGCTACGCAGACTACCTTTACGGTGAATACGACGGCATCAACCACTGGGATGAAGCACAGACAGACCGCTACGGCAATATAATATCACACGGAGTTGACACACCCTACATGGTGCCGACGGTTGCTTTTGCCGATTATATAACAGAAAAGCTGAAAACGGTTGTTGACATGGGTGTGGAGGCAATTCACGTTGAAGAGCCCGAGTTTTGGGACAGAGCAGGCTATTCGGAGGCTTTCAAGCGCGAATTCAGACTCTACTACCGCACCGAATGGTCACCGCCGCACGAAAGCCTTGACGCACGCTACAAGTGCGCAAAATTAAAGGCATATCTTTACACACGCACCATTGACAGAGTCAGTTCGGCGCTCAAAGAATACGCTGCCGTCAAATACAACAGAGTTCTGCGTTTTTACGTGCCCACACACAGCCTGCTCAACTACACACAGTGGAAAATTGTCAGCCCCGAGGGCAGACTTGCCGACATTCCCGGCGTTGACGGTTGCATTGCGCAGGTCTGGACAGGTACATCGCGCGAAAAGAATTGGTTTAACGGCAAATTCAAAGAGCGCACGTTTGAAACGGCTTACCTTGAATACGGTGTTATGCAGGAGCTTGTCAAAGGCACGGGCAGGCAGATGTGGTTTTTGCACGACCCGATTGAAGACAATCCCATTTTTGACTGGACGGATTACAGACAGAATTATTACAAAACAGTTGTTGCATCACTTCTTCACCCCAAGGTAAACACCTATGAAATCTGTCCGTGGCCCAACAGAGTTTTCCAGGGAAAATATCCGAGCGATTCACCCGACGCAGAGCCGATTCCGCCCGAATATGCCACACTGCTCAACAACAATTTCAACACCCTCGGAACACTTGAAGAGAGTGAAGAAAGCCATACAATCCGTGTAGGTATTCTGATGGGCGACTGTCAGCTTTACCAGCGTGAATACCCCGACAGCGAATTTTCAGCGGTAAGCGAAGAAAAGGTCGGCACGGTGTTGCGTGAAGACGACGACATCATCAGCCGCTTTGAAAACGAGCTTACCGTCGGCTCGGATGACCGTGAGCTGATGCTTAGATTCATCAGTTCAAACGCCTTCCCCGCTTTTTACGGACTTGCGCTGCCCCTGCTCAAATACGGCATTGCGGTAAGACCCGTTTTGCTTGACAACGTACGCAGATACACCGGCTACCTTGACGATTACGACGTGCTTGCCATGAGCTATGAATTCATGAAGCCCGACTACCCCGACGTCAACAACTCCATTGCAGAGTGGGTAAAGCAAGGCGGTCAGCTCATTTACATCGGCGACGGCTTTGACCCTTACCACAAAATCGAAAGCTGGTGGACGGGCAGATATCCCTCCCCCGCCGAGCATCTTTTTGATATGCTGGGCATTGATGCAAACGGTGAAAAGCTTATCTGTGACTGCCTTAACGGCACGGTCGGCATCTGGAAAACAAATCCTTCCGCCATTTGTCTTTCAAAAGAAAAAGCCGACGGTTACCGTGCATTTTTTGAAGAAAACCTTGCAAAGAAAAACAGAAAAGCCAACTATAAAAACTGCCTTACAATCAACCGCAAGCCTTATATCATTGCGGCAGTAATGGATGAAAGCATCAATGAAAATGAACTTTGCTTCGAGGGACTTTTTGCCGATATGTTCACCCCCGATTTTGCCGTTATAAAGAAAAAAACGCTCTCTGTCGGCGAAAACACAATGCTGTTTGACTTAAACGGAATCAGCGACGAAAACCTCTGCGTTATCGGCACATCGTTGAGAGTCGATTCGCTTTCACAGGACGGCGACAGAATCAGACTTTGTGTCAGCGGCGCAAGCGATTTCAGGGCAAACATCCGTCTGCGTGTGCCGTTTGAAATAAAGGCCGCAACGGTTGACAGCGAAAGAGCGGAATTCATTTATGATGAAGAAAGCAAAACCGTGCTTGTCAGCTTTGACAGCACGGGTGGCAGCAGAGAGGTTGTTCTCAAGTGATTAACGTTAAAATCATAAAAAATGCGGTTGATGCCGTGCTTAACAAAAAGAAAATCCTTTCAACGTCTTACTCAGGCAAAACGGAAGATATCGGCACGGCAAACCGCTTTGACATTGTCGACACCGTGATTGTTAAAAAGCAAAGGGGCAAAGATTTTATCATTCTTAATCTCACCGACATCCATTTTTCAGATTACGATTACCGTGCTTTTTTTGCCTTTGAATCAACAATGACTGCAAAACAGCTTGTCAGGCGGGTAAAACCCGACCTCATAACCGTCACGGGCGATATTGTATGCGGCGACTCAACGCACTTTTCAATCCAACGCTTCACCAATCTTATGAATTCATTCGGAACACCGTGGGCACCCGTCTTCGGAAACCATGACGGCGAGGCAAACTGCGACAAAAATCACCTTGCAGACATTATGATGCAAAGTCCGTACTGCCTGATGAAAAAAGGCGACCCGGAGATGGGTGTCGGTAACTACTGCATCGGCATTGCGCACGAAAAACCCGACGGCACGCCCGACATTGTTGAGGCATTAATTATGCTTGACAGTCACAGCACGCAGGCAAATCCGACACAGGTGGCGTGGTATTCGCGCGTGTGCGATGAAATTAACCGATATTCGGACAACAATGCCGAAATTGCCGCATTTTTCCACGTACCGCTCGCTCAGTATCGATACGCTTACGATGAACTGTTTGACGCCCAAAACAAAGTGTGGAAAAACGGTTGCGGCGGATATGGAGACTGCTTTGAAAAAATCTGTTGTGAATATGACTCCGACGGCATACCGGTTGACCGCGGACTTTTTGAGGCAATCAAAAAAAGCGGCACAACAAAGCACGTTATCTGCGGACACGAGCACATGAACGATTTTTCCGTTTTATACAAGGGAATACGCCTTACGTACACACTTAAAATCGGCTTCGGCTCGGGCTTTCAGAAAGGCTTCAACGGCGGCACTGTCATAACTGTGGGCGAAAACGGAATAAAACGTATAACCCACAAAAGCCGCATCGGCCCAAGACTAAAAAACATTCTGAGCATTGATACAAAATAAAAAAAACACTCCGCAAGGAAACGTTTCCTTGCGGAGTGTCTGCTTTTTACGGGAAGTTATCCGACCAATCTGTACGTATATTCGGTATACGGGTCCGCCGCTGAATAAACAAACGAGAAGCTGTAAGTGCCGTCGTCGTTATAGTGGACATAATATCCGTCGTATCCGTGCTCGGTTGAAACGTCGGCTTTTATCCATCCGTCACCGTTTTTGACATAAACATCGGGGCAAGTAAGCTTTGTGAAGCCGTCAATTCTTACAGCAATGTTGTTTCTGCCGCCTTTTACTGAAAATTCGGCAACACCGTTTTGTGCCATAATCCGAGGCACAAGTGCATCCTCAACAACCTGACCCACAACGGGAGTAACCGTGACGGGGCAGAGTGCGCTGTCCTCACGCACGGTTTTGGTGCTTGTGTTTTCGGTTTCGGTGCCGTCACCCCACGGCAAAAGAATCATATTAAGATAAATTGAGTCGCCCGCCGCAAACGACATATAATCGGCATCAAGCGTCAGACAGCCGACCGAAGCTTCTTTGTCTGAGCTGTCACGGAAAGCAAGGCGCACATCGCTCTGTTTGCCGTGCGACACAACGCTGTAATCACGCACAATCAGCGAGAAATTACAGCCAAAGCTGTTTGTCAGCCAGTCGGCAGTATCATCGCTGACTTTGAAAAGTGAAAAATATGGACAGTTATCACCGAGAGTATAATACTTCGGCAGCAAACCGTTGTTGATATCGGTAACGCAGTCTTTGTTATCTTCATCAAGATAGCCGACTTTGTCAAATTTCACATAACGGCCGTCAAAATAAAACAGATTGAAATCACGCCTGAATGAGGCAAAACTGACATCTCGGTTAAATTTGATTTCAACGGTGTAATAAGTGCGGTTTTCGTCAGTCTGCGGCATTTCAACGTGGCGCAGAGTGTAGGTATATGAGCCGCAGTCGGAAACATATTCATTTGTAACGTCGGAATATGCAAGACCGCTTGATGCGATGTTGCCGCTGACATATTCACTGAGCACCTCTTCGGTTTCAATAAGACCGAAAAGTTTCTTTGTGTAGTTGACAAATCTGAGCACACCGACAGAGTTGAACTGCGGCTGAGTGTTCCACATAACACCGCTTCTTGTGCGGAAATCGGGCAGAGTCCATCCGTCCTTACCAAACACATAATAAGGCGCAATACAGTTTGACTCTGTGCAACCGGTTGAAAGATGGTAATAAGAAACGTGGAATTCAATTGAGGACAGCTGCTTTAAAGGCTGATGACCCCAGTTCTGATAAAGATTGAGCAAAGTAAACGACAGTGTTTCATCAGCTTTGAGAGAAATCGGGAAGAAAGAATCGCCGTACTGATAATCCTTGGCACTGTAAAATTCTTCGCCGCCGTCGCCCGCAAAGTTTTTGCACACCTGAACGTCAACGGGCACAAGAACACCTTTGTCATCAAGCAAAACCGCCGCTTCAAGACAGCCTGATTTGCCGAAAGAACGGACGTAAATATCTCTGTCATATCCGTCGCAGGTAATTTCAACGGGTGCGTTAAACTGCCAATTCGGATCATCGTAAGCAGACTGGAAATCGGTGCCGTTCATTGTCAGCGTATAGGTGCCGCGCAAAGCCTCATATCCGAGATACTGCGCACCCGAATTTCCGCTTTCAACACGGATACCTTCAAGGGGATTTCTTTCAAGATGTGCGGCATCGGCAACACCGTCAAAGCCGTGCGTTTTGTCGGTATAAATGCGGCAGCCGAAGGTAACTCCGTTTAAATCATAACCGCCGGTTTCGTCATATTTATTGACACCCGTGCCGCTTTTGAAAGCGGCAATCTGCGTGAGCACATAGCTGCCGTTTTCAAGCTTTAACTCAACCGCTTTTGTTGAACCGTCAGAGGGTACGATAAAACCGACAACGCCGACATTTTTTATGTCAAAAGCAACATACTCAACGCTTACGCCGTCAATTCCGTCAACCGACGTATGCTTGCCGTTTTTGTCGGCAACAACAAGCTTTTCAACAGTTGCAGCAGGGATTTTCACCTGAGCACCGAATTCGGCAAGTGACTGTGTTGCCTCACAGGCAAGCAAGGTGTTCTGCCAATAAAGGCGGTCAGAATAAACGTGATAATTCTTATCGACTTTAAAAGCATCACCGTTGTAATCAAAATCACGGATGTGGCAATCGTAATAATATTTACCAAGGCGGATGACGTTCATTCTGCCATCGCTTTCCGAATTGCTTGAAAAATATTTATTTCCATTTGTGTCGGTATAATAAGTGTCAAACGAATCCGCAATATAGACATTGCCGTCTTTATCCGTAAGGGTTGCGTTGCTGTCGCCGCCGTCGGTTAATTCGTGGGTTAAAATGACCTGCGAATTGACAATTTCAACGGCACTGCGTGAATCAACAAAACGCGCCTGCACGTCATTTTCGGCTTTTTTTGCCGCCTTGACAGTTGCAGCAAGCGTCGTGTCGCCGTCAATATCATTTATCACCTCAACCGTTTCGGGCGTTTTTTCCGGCACGTCGGTATATCCGCCGTAGCCTACACCTATAAACAGCATCGGAATAAAAGTGAAAATAAGCATTATGTATCTGCAAATACCTGCAAACAAAGCTACCACCTCTTTTAATTGTTATAAATATTATAATTTGCAAAAGAGCATTTTTACAACCATTAAAAGCAACAAGATTGAACCTTTTCAATTGTGAAAAATGCAAAAACCCGCCTGCGGTCAGGCAGACGGGTCAGCTTTACAGATTAATTTTATGCAGCTTTACGCTCTTTCATGAAGAACAGACCGATAACCATAACAACTGCGAAAACAATAAGGTAACCGGGGATTGTGGGACCGTGTGCAACGAAAGCGGCGATAATCATGAATACGCTGCCTGCGATTGCAAGAAGAGGAGCGATGAAGCGCTTGAAGAAACCGAGATCCTTGCTCTTTACCATCATCATGATGAACATGGGGATGTAGAGAGCATAAACTGTGACGATGGGAAGCTCGGTGGGGTCAAATGCGAAGAAGCCCATTTTGCCGCCGATGTCGGAAAGCTGTGCGCAGTAGAAGAAAAGAAGCCATACGCCGCAGAAAAGAAGGCCGACAACAGAGGAGTTTGTAGGCATATTTGTTTTGGGAGAAATCTCTTTGAGAGCCTCGTGAGCGGGGCCGCGGTTACGGCTTGCGATTGAATACATACCGCGTGTGCAGCCGAGCATAAGGCCGTTAAGTGTGCCCATGCAGGAGATGATGACAAAGACAAAGATGCCTGTGCCTGCGATGTTGCCGAATACAGCAGAGAAAGCCTTTTTGGCTGCTGTCTGGCCGTTAGCCATCATTTCAGCATTGGGGATTCCGCCGGCAAGACCGACGTAGTAAATGATGTAAATAGCAACAATAATCAGAGAACCGAGGATGAGAGCAATGGGAAGATTTTTCTTTGCATTTTTAAGTTCTGCGTTGATTGAAGTTGCGATAATCCAGCCTTCGTAAGCAAAGGATGTGGCGCAGACTGCCTTGAATACGGCAGACTGAGGAGCAACCTGTTCAACAACGGTTGTGAAGTTTTCAACAGTGTAGCCCTTTGTAAGGCCGTAGATTGTGCCGACAATACCCATAAGAAGCAGGGGAACAAGCTTGATAGCGGTTGAAGAAACCTGGAACTTACCTGCAAGGATGGGTGAAAGTGAGTTAAGCGCATAGTTTGCGACAAGGTAGAAGGCAGAAAGTGCAAAGCAAAGACCGCCTGTGATGTCAGCCGCATCGCCGTAAATAACAACGAGTGTGTAGCGGGCTGAAAGCCATGCAAGTGCCATGGTAAGTGTGGGGTAATAAATGGTGGAAAGGAACCAGCCGATCATATAACCGTAGTTACCGCCGAGGGTTGCTTCCGCATAGTCAACAACGCCGTTGACCTTTTCATACTTGGTGGCAAGGATTGAGAAAGCGTAAACGCAGACAATCATAATGAGACCACCGATTACCCAGGAGAGGATACCTAACTTGAGGTTACCGCCTGTTTCGCTGAGGATTTTTTCAGCCTTGAAGAAAACGCCGGAGCCGATAACGATGCCGACAACCATTGCAATAGCGGTAATCAGACCGTACTTTTTTTTGAGTCCGTTTTCCATAGGATTTTCTCACTCTTTTCTGATTTTATTTTGCCGTAAAGACAAAGTTTATTTTATACCACAAAATAATCATTTGTCAACAAATTGTTCACATTTTTTTGATTTAACACGCTAAAATTGTATTAATTACACTCACGACGCAAAAAATGTCGGGTTTTCACTTGATAATATTGCACTTTTTTGTTATGCTGAATTTATATTAATTCATTTAACTGATTATTTTCGGAGGTGTTTGTTTTGTCCTTGCAGTATCACCGTCAGACAAATTCAATCCACGTCGGCACAATGGCACCGCGCGCTTATTTTGTACCTTTTTCAAAAAATGAAGATGCTTTCACCGCACGTGAAAATTCCGCTTATTTTCACTCACTTTGCGGAGAATGGGATTTTTCATTTTTCCCCGACGTTGAAGCTCTCGGCGTTGAAAAAAGCGGCTTTGCCGACAAGGTGAAATGCGCCGATAAAATTGAAGTGCCGATGTGCTGGCAGATGTACACTGACAGAAACTACGACCCGCCGCAGTACATCAACCAGGATTACCCCTTCCCTGTTGACCCTCCTCACCTGCCTGACATCATTCCTTGCGGCTTTTACCGCAGAAAGTTTGATTTCAACAAAAAAACAGACAAGGCATATCACCTGAATTTTGAGGGCGTCGCCCCCTGCTTTTATCTGTGGATTAACGACAGCTTTGTCGGTTTTTCCTCCGTCAGCCACAACACAAGCGAATTCGACGTGACAGACCTTCTCACAAACGGCGAAAACAAAATCGAGGTACTTGTTGTCAAATACTGTGTGGGCTCATACCTTGAAGACCAGGATTTCTTCCGTCTCAGCGGCATTTTCCGCGATGTTTATATTCTTGAACGCGACAAAGCACACATTGCCGACATTTTTGTCAAACCCGAAATTTCAGAAAGCCTTGATAAAGCTGACGTCACAGTTGACATCTGTGCAGTCGGTGATATAAACCTCGGCTGGCAGCTCATTTCACCCGACAACAACATTGTGTGCACCGGCGAAAGTGACGGCACCTTTGACTTTTCGGTTGACTCCCCCTTGCTGTGGAATCCCGAAAAGCCCGTGCTTTACAAGCTCATCATTACCTGCGGCAACGAGGTTATTGCATTGAGCCTTGCACTGCGCCGCTTTGAAATCAAAAACAAAACCGTGCTGTTGAACGGCATCAAGGTAAAGGCTCTCGGCATCAACCGCCACGACAGCCACCCCGAGCGCGGTTACGCCGTGCCCTATGATCATTTCTACAATGACCTGCTTATTCTTAAAAGAGCAAACGTCAACACAATCAGAACTTCTCACTATCCCAACGACCCGCGTTTTCTTGAACTGTGCGACAGTGTCGGTTTTATGGTTGTTGATGAGGCTGACCTTGAAACACACGGAATGGGCTACAACTACGGCGACTGGTACTGGGATTACTGGGCACACATTACCGAAGTACCCGAGTGGCGCGAGGTCTGCGTTGACCGTGCCGCAAGACTGTTTGAACGTGACAAAAACCACGGCTGTGTAATCATGTGGTCACTCGGCAACGAATCCGGTTGCGGCGAAAACCACCGTGCGATGCGTGAATACATCAAGAACAGAGATAGCGGCGCAATCATACACTATGAAAACGCTCATCTCGAATATGCCGCACGCCTTAACAAAGATTTCTCTGACATTTCCGACGTCGAAAGCAGAATGTATGCCGGCGTTGACTATGTAAAGAAATATCTTGCCGACCCCGAAAGCAAAAAGCCGTTTTATTACTGCGAATACGTCTGTTCAATGTCAACGGGCAACGTTTATCAGTACTGGGACAAGGATTTCGAAGAAAGCGACCTTTATTTCGGAGCCTGCATCTGGGAATACTGCGACCACGCGGTAAATATCGGCACACCCGAAAATCCGAAATACCGTTTCGGCGGTGACTGGGGCGAAACTCCCAACGATTATATCTGCTGCATAGACGGTCTTGTTTACCCTGACAGAACTCCCCGCCCCGGCTACTATGACATGAAAAAGGTTTACCAGCCTTTCGGTGCGGAGTTTGCCGACGGTATTCTCACGATAAAGAACAAGCGCTTTTACACCGACCTTTCCGACACCGTCATCAACTGGGCGGTCAAGGATTTCGGCAAGGTTGTTTTAAACGGAACAATTACAGATACAGACATCCCCGCACTCGCAACACGCGATTACAAGCTGTTTGATTCACTTGAAATCGGCGGTAATATGACCCTTGACGTCACACTCAACCAGAAATATGACACAGAGTGGGCGGAAGCGGGCTATGAAATCGGTCTGTGGCAAAAAATTCTCAGCCGTCAGAGCGCTTACACCTGCGCCACAAGCGGCGACGTTCACAGCAGTGAGGATTCGTTGGAAGTAAAGATTTCCGCAAACAACTCGGTTTATACATTCAATAAAAACACGGGTCTGCTCACATCCGTTGTCAAAAACGGAAAACAGATGCTTGCGCAGCCCGTCGGCTTTGAAATGTGGCGCACCTACCAGTACTGTGCAAGAGATCAGCTTGACACGTGGGCAAGGGCACGCTATGACAAGGTTGAGCAAAAAACCTATTCAAGCGAGGTAAAACACGGCGAAAACGAAATCACCTTTGACACCTCAATCTCATTTGCCGCTGCGGCAATGCCGCCCGCACTCAGAGCAAACGTCAGCTACACCGTGCGCGGTGACGGCAGTCTGAGCATCAGAGTCAAATCAGACGTTACCGGCAATGCGCCCGAGCTGCCCCGTTTCGGTCTTAAAATCGTTATGCCCAAGGACTTTGAAAACGTTGATTTCTACGGCTTCGGCCCGCAGGAAAGCTACGCTGACAGATACAAAGCCACTCACCTTGATATGTTCTCAACATCCGTTTCGGAAAACTATGAGCATTACATCAAGCCTCAGGAGTGCGGCTCACACTACAAAACAAGCTATGCAAAGCTTGCCGATACGCAGGGTAATTCGCTCAGCTTCATGAGCGCAGACCCCGACGGATTCTGCTTTAACGCCCTGCATTACACGCCGAAAATGCTGCTTGAAACACAGCACGACGACGAGCTTTGCCCCCTTGACGAAACCGTTGTTCACCTTGATTATAAAATTCACGCATCCAGTACGGAATTTTCAGACACAGAGCCTGACAGAGTTTTCGCCGAAAAAGAATTTGCGTTTGAATATATAATTATGTAAAACTTGCTCAGACTCATAAAAAAGGAGTGATTTCATTGGCTGAACTGGTCGGTTACAAATGTCCGAATTGCGGCGGCAACGTTGTTTTTTCTGCCGCAACGCAGAACATGGTTTGCGAAAGTTGCAGTTCTTCTTTCACGGAAGACGAATTAAAGCAATACGAAGAAGCTTTCAGAAGCGCTGAGGCAGAATCAAACTACAATTGGCAACAAGCCGGTGACGGTACCGAATTAAAGGATATGAACAAATACACCTGCCAATCCTGCGGTGCCGAAATCATAACCGATGCCACAACCGCCGCCTCTGCCTGCCCATACTGCGACAGCCCGATAATCATGAAGGCTCAGCTTTCGGGTGAAAATCAGCCTGATTGCATTATCCCTTTCAAAATTGATAAAAATGCGGCGGCAAAATACCTTGAACAGGCGTGCAAAAAGAAAATTCTGCTGCCAAAAGGTTTTCTCAGTGAAAAGAAAATTGCCGAAATCAAGGGCGTTTACGTGCCCTTCTGGATGTTTGACAGCAACGTTTCGGCAAGGCTTGTTTACGAGGGTACAAAGGTACACACCTGGTCAACAGCCAAATATATTTACACAAAGACATCTTATTTCGACATTTTTCGCGCAGGTACAATCGATTTTGCAAACATTCCCGTTGACGCCTCATCAAAAATGGATGACGCATATATGGACAGCATTGAGCCTTATAACTATGCGGAGCTGTCGGAATTTTCGCCCAACTATCTTTCGGGTTTTCTTGCCGACAAATATGACGTAACGGTTGAACAGTGCAAGCCGCGCGCGGTACAAAGAATTGAAAACAGCACTCAGGACTCTTTCCGTTCAACAGTCACTGGCTTCCAGAGTGTCAAGCTCAAATCGGCAAGCATCAACGCAGACAACGGCTCTTACAAATATGCGCTTTTGCCCGTGTGGATGCTGACAACAAAATTCCGCGGTAAAACGTACATCTCCGCCGTCAACGGTCAGACAGGCAAGGTTGCGGGCGAATTACCCGTTGACAAAAGAAAATTCTGGCTTCTGACAGCGGGAATAACGGCAGGCATTTTTGCCGCCGCACAACTTCTGATTTTCGGAGGGATGCTGTTATGAAAAAGACTCTCTCCGTTATCTTCACACTGCTTCTTGCGTTATCACTCTGCGTCGGCACGTTTGCTTTCACAACGGAAAACGGCAATTCTTACGTGACTGATGACGCCGACCTGCTGACCGCCGAGCAGGAGGAAGCATTGCTTGAAAAAATCGAATACATACACAACACTTACAATTTTGACGTTGTTTTCCACACAACAATGTCAACCGACGGGCAGTACATTGCCGACTATGCCGACGATTACTATGACTACAACGGCTACGGATACGGTGACACTTACGACGGATTGCTGTTCATGCTCAATATGAACAACAACGAGGAAGGCAACCGTGAATATTTTACATCGACCTGCGGCAACGGCCTTTATCTGTTCACTGACTATGCCTTTGCCGACGACGGCGGATTCATCAATTTTCAGATTCTGCCGTATCTACGGGCCGGCGATTATTGGGGCGCATTTGACACCTACATTTATTATGTTGAAGAATTCCTGATTCAGGCACAATCCGGTGCACCCTATGACTACGACAACCCTCACCCCGAGGACAGTTATGCACAAACGCAACCCGACGGCTGGTATTACCCCGACGACGGCTACGACTACTTTGAAAGTTACGATTACGATTACGACTACGGGTACACCTCACCCGGAGTTCACCACAACAGCTTCTGGCTCAACAACACGTCAAAAATCGTTGTTTACGAGGCAATTGCACTTATTGCGGCGTTCGTAGTTGCTTTTCTTATTATGCACGCCGTCAAGTCATCCATGAACAGTGCCAGAATCAAAAAAGAGGCGGCAAGCTACATTGTACCAAACTCTTTCAACGTCACTCAGAGTTACACCCGTTTCACACGTTCACACGTCACAACCGTTAAAAAAGCACAAAACACAAACCACGGTGGCAGACCTGGCGGCGGTGTTTCGAGCGGCGGTGTGCGTGTAGGCTCAAGCGGCAGAAGCCACGGCGGTGGCGGCGGCAGATTTTAACATTTTTTGCATAATCATTACAAAAGCCCTTCTCCAAAATCGGAGAAGGGCCTTATGTTTTTATTATTGTTATTTAATATCGTTTTCGTCAAATCTGTCACCACATTCGGGGCAGAACTTGGGAGGATTGTGGGGGTCTTCGGGTTTCCAGCCGCATTTGTCGCACTGATAAAGAGGTGCACCTTCGGGTTCCTTGCCGCCGCAGTTGGGGCAGAATTTACCTTTGTTCACTGCACCGCAAGAACAAGTCCAGCCTTCTTCGGCAGGTTTCTTTGCTCCGCATTCTGTGCAGAAATTACCGCTTACCGTTGCACCGCAAGCACATTTCCAGCCGTTTGCGGGTGCTGCGGGAGCTGACTGTGCAGGTGCGGCTGCAGCCTGCTGCTGTGCCATCTGCTGTTGCTGCTGAACGCCTGCCTGATACATTGCTGCAGGG
>JAZOBD010000054.1:0-3009 GCA_045595825.1 Acutalibacteraceae bacterium | reverse complement strand
GGTAATGTAAACACATTACATATGATATATGTCAAAAAATTTAATTTGTCACGGAAAATTCTTTAACTTTTTGTAAATTTCGGCGCTCTTGCCAAAATAACACATTGTTTTTTGTGCATCACAACAAACAAAAAAGGCGCTTTTGACATAAAGCGCCTCTCGTTTTTATTCGGGTTTATTGTTAGAAATTACCTCACGGGCAATGTAAATGGGTCTGTCTTTGGTCTGAATATAGGTGCGTGCAATGTATTCGCCGATAATGCCGATGCAGCAAAGCTGAATTCCGCCAAGGAGCAGAATCAGCACAACAATTGTGGCAAAGCCTGCAACCTCAATGCCGAAAGCAAGCTTCTGCACAACGGTTACAATAAGATAAATCACCGAAAAAAGCGCAGTTATAAGGCCGACGATTGTGGCAATCCTCAGCGGTGCTGTCGTGAAGGCAAAAATGCCCTCCAGCGCATAGCGGAAAAGCTTCATAAACGACCACGAGGATTCGCCGCTTGCACGCTCTTCAACAACATAGGGGATAAACTTTGTGTTAAAGCCGACCCAGGAAAACAGTCCCTTTGAAAAGCGGAAATATTCCCTCATTTCAAGAATGGCTTCCACCATCGGGCGACGGAAGGTGCGGAAATCGCTTGCACCCTGAACAAACTCGGTGTCGGCAAATTTGTTAATCAGGCGGTAAAAGCTGTTCTTGAAGAAAACAAGTGCCTTGCTCTCTTTTCTGTCCTCCTGAAATGCCGCAACGCAGTCATATTCGGGCTCATTTTCAAGTGTTCTCACCATATCAAGCGCAATTGACGGGCGCTGCTGCAAATCCGCATCAATAATTGTTACATAATCTCCCTTTGCGTGGCGCAGACCGGCATACATTGCCGCCTCTTTGCCGAAATTGCGCGAGAAATTGACAACAGTCACGGGAATATCGCCGCTGAGAAGCTTTTTAAGCTCTTTGTAAGTGCCGTCCTTACTGCCGTCATTGACGAAAACAATTTCATATTCATAATCTGCCGTGGCAAAATCGTTTTTTACCGCATTGTAAAACAGAGCAACATTGCCCTCCTCATTATAGCACGGAACAACAAGCGAATGCTTCATGCGGTCACTTCCTTTCGAAAAAGTGGATTTAATCAATCAGATGCCTGCCGCAGCTTTGATGTCCTCAACTCTGTCGGTCTTTTCCCAGGGCAGGTCAACATCTGTTCTGCCGATGTGACCGAGGGCGGCAATCTGACGGTAGATAGGTCTGCGAAGGTCAAGCGTTCTGATAATGCCTGCGGGGCTTAAATCAAAGAGCTTGTTGACAATTGCAGAAATGTCCGTGTCGGCAATTTTGCCTGTGCCGAAGGTATCAACAAAAACGGAAACGGGCTGCTCAACGCCGATTGCATAAGCAAGCTCAACCTCACATTTTGTTGCAAGACCTGCCGCAACAATGTTCTTTGCAACGTAACGTGCCGCATAAGCCGCACTGCGGTCAACCTTTGTGGGGTCCTTGCCGCTGAATGCACCGCCGCCGTGACGTGCATAACCGCCGTATGTATCAACAATAATCTTTCTGCCGGTAAGGCCGCTGTCACCCTGAGGTCCGCCCGTGACGAATCTGCCGGTGGGGTTGATGTGATACTTTGTGTTTTCATCAAGCATCTGTGCGGGGATAACGGGTTTGATTACCTTTTCGACAACGTCAGCTCTTATCTGTTCAAGCGAAACGTCTGCCGAATGCTGCGAAGAAATGACAACGGTGTCAACTCTGACAGGCTTGTTGTTTTCGTCATATTCAACCGTCACCTGGCTCTTGCCGTCGGGACGGAGATAGCCGAGAGTGCCGTCCTTGCGCACCTCGGTAAGCTTTGCGCAAAGCTTATGTGCAAGGGAAATGGGAAGCGGCATCAGCTCGGGAGTTTCGTCGCAGGCAAAGCCGAACATCATGCCCTGGTCGCCTGCACCGAGGCGGTCAACACCCATTGCGATGTCGCCCGACTGCTTATCAAGCGCCGTCATAACAGCACAGGTGTTGCAGTCAAAGCCGTATTCCGCATTATTATAACCGATATCGTTGACAACATCCCTTACGATTTTGGGGATGTCAAGGTCTGCGGTTGTTGTGATTTCGCCCATAACAAGAACCATGCCCGTTGTGCAGCAGGTTTCGCAGGCAACTCTGCCCATAGGGTCCTGCGCAAGAATTTCATCAAGCACAGCGTCGGAAATCTGGTCACAGATTTTGTCGGGATGTCCGCCCGTTACGGATTCGGATGTGAAAAAGTAGTTTGCCATATTTTCTCCCTCTTTATTAAAGAATTTATCCTACGTCCAAAAAAATAAGCATCAAGCAGGTGCTTGACGCTGACGAAAAACACCTTATTTTCCGGTGGATTGCACCGCAGGAATTAGCACCTTGCATAACACAGGTTGCCGGGCTTCACAGGGCCTGTCCCTCAGCCGCTCTTAATAAGGACGTATTCAATTTGCACTATATTATATAATGCCGTTGCGGTTTTGTCAACAGTTAAACATCTTAAATAGTTGTAAACAAAACCGCTTTTATGTAACAATGCCGACAATTTCTTCAACCTTGTCAACAATAAAATCCGCACCGTGTGCGGCAAGCACCTCTCTGCCACGGAAGCCCCACGTTACGCCGATGCACGGTATGTCCGCATTTTTTGCGGTTATGCAGTCAACCTCGGAATCACCGACATAAATCGCAGTTTCTTTCTGTGCACCGAGGTTTTGTAAAACGGCATAAATTCCGTCAGGCTCGGGCTTTTGCGCAACGCCGTCAACCTGACCGATTGTAACATCAATCAATTCACCGAAGAAAAGATTGACGATATCAACCGCCGCTTCGTGCATTTTGTTGGTGACAACAGCGGTTTTTGCGCCCTCTTTTTTCAGTCTTTCGAGCATCGGGAGTATTCCGTCATAGGGCTTTGTTAAAACGCAGGAATTTTCACTGTAATATTTTTTGAAAACGCCGAGACATTCCGCCGAATTTTC
>JAZOBD010000053.1:0-21051 GCA_045595825.1 Acutalibacteraceae bacterium | reverse complement strand
TTTTACATAAAAAATACCTTTTTCAACAAAAAGTTTTATACATTTTGCTATTGCAAAAATTAAAGAAATTGCAAGTGAAATTTTGGTTCTTGCAAAAACAAGTTATCCACAGTTATACATATATACAATCAACAAATAATTCAAAAACAGAATAAAAATGTCTTGTAAAGTGAAAAACTTTACAAAAATAATGATAATATAGAAAAATAACAGAATTTATCAACATTATTCACACAGTTTTCCACAAGTGCAAGTGAAAAAACTTTACAATTTTTTAAGTACCAAAAATGCATAAAAAATGAATATACGCTGTGTTTTGCGCATAAAAAATCCGCCGCAATCGCCCTTGCCTTGCAGGGGAAATTGCAACGGAAAAATTGTGTTGATTTTTGTGATTTTTACACGAGTTTTTTACCCTTTACAAAAACGGCAACAATCTCTGTCATTTCACTGTTTAAAACAAGCAAATCGGCATTTTTTCCAATCTCGATGCTGCCTGTCACCGAGTCGGCACCGATTGATTTTGCCGGGTTGATTGTGCAGGCTTTGAGCGCTTGCCTGAGGGGGATTCCGAAAGAAACCAGATTCTTGAATTCGTCAAAAAGATTTGTTGTGCTTCCTGCAAGGTTACCGCTTGCAAGCCTTGCAGCACCGTTTGTAACAAAAACGTCCTGACCGCCGAGGGTATAGCTGCCGTCGTCAAGTCCGCTTGCCATTATGGCATCGCTGATGACAACAGCTCTGTCCTCACCGAGAATTTTAAAAGTGAGAGCAAGCGTTGTCGGGCAGATGTGAATGCCGTCGCAGATTAATTCGCACATTACGTTTTCATTTTCGAGCAATGCGCCTACTGTGCCGGCCTCACGGGAGGTGAGGGTAATCATAGCGTTGTAAAGGTGAGTTGCGTGATTGATACCCTTGTCAATACCTGCCTTAGTCTGCTCATAGTTTGCCGCTGTGTGCGCCGCAGAAACCGCGCAGATATCTTTAACACCTTCAATGAAATCAAGTGCACCGTCAACCTCAGGCGCAATGTCCGCGATTTTGACGGGACAAATTGCATTGAGTTCGTTGAAGAATTCCACATCGGGCGCAAGAATATGTTCTTCTGCCTGTGCACCTTTCTTTTCGGGGTTAATAAAGGGGCCTTCCATATTGATGCCGTGAATATAAGCACCTTTTTCTTTGCCCATTGTGTCGGCAACGTAACGGAAACTGTCGCGGATGAGCTGTTTTGAAACGGTCATTGTCGTCGGGCAGAAGGATGTGACGCCCTTTGTTACAAGCCATTCTGACATCATTGCAACCGAATCGCTTTTTCCGTCTGTTGCATCACGTTTGCAGCAGCCGTGAATGTGAACGTCGACAAATCCCGGCAGTACAACGCAGTTATCAAAATCCGAAACACCGTCGGCAGGGGAGAGTGCACTGATTTTTCCGTCGTCTATTTCAATGTTACCGTGCACTTTTTCAAAGTCAGAGTTAAAATACTCAACGTTTCTGATAATCAAACAACCAAATCCCTTCATAAAAGGTTAAAGGGCTGTCGAAAACAGCCCTTTTTGTAAAAATTAATATGCTTTGCCCCAGTAGAGCATGTGCTTTGCGGGTTTGCCGCAGCAAACGCAGACATCGCTGATTTTTTCCTGCTTAAAAGGGATACAGCGGGAAGTTACGCCTGCATCACTCTTGAGTTTTTCTTCGCACTCAAGCTCGCCGCACCACATTGCTTTGATAAAGCCGGGACGGTTTTCAGCGTTTTCAATCATTTCTTCCATTGTGGAAACGGAATAAGTCATCTCTTCCCTTCGTTCAAGCGCTTTTTGATAAAGACCGTCGTGAACGGCTTTAAGCTGGGCAGTGATGTTTGCTTCAAGGTCATCAAGGCTGACAAAAATCTTTTCACGGTTGTCACGGCGGACAAGTACGCACTGATTCTTTTCAATATCCTTGGGACCGATTTCAAGGCGAAGGGGAACGCCCTTCATCTCGTATTCGGCGAATTTCCAGCCTGCCGAGTTGTCGGTGTTGTCAAGCTTTACACGGAATGACTTTTTGAGTCTTTCAAGCAGTTCTTCCGCTTTTTCGGAAACGCCGGGCTTGTGTGTGGCAATGGGGATAATTACAAGCTGAATGGGTGCAACGGCGGGGGGAAGGACAAGGCCGTTGTCATCACCGTGTGTCATGATGATGGCGCCGATAATACGGGTGCTCATGCCCCATGAAGTCTGGTGAGGATAGCTGATTTTATTCTCACGGTCGGTGAAAGTGATGTTGAAAGCCTTTGCAAATCCGTCACCGAAATAGTGTGAGGTGCCGCTCTGGAGAGCTTTGCCGTCGTGCATAAGAGCCTCGATTGTGTAGGTTGACTCGGCACCTGCAAATTTTTCTTTGTCAGTTTTCTTACCCTTTACAACGGGGATTGCAAGACTCTGCTCGCAGAAATCGGCGTAGATGTTGAGCATCTGCTCGGTTTCGTTGACAGCTTCTTCGGCTGTTTCGTGCAGGGTGTGACCCTCCTGCCAGAAGAATTCCATTGTTCTCAAGAAAGGACGTGTTGTCTTCTCCCAACGCACAACAGAGCACCACTGGTTGTAAAGTTTGGGTAAATCTCTGTAAGAATGAATAACCTCACTGAAATGGTCGCAGAAAAGTGTTTCGGAGGTGGGGCGCACGCAAAGACGCTCCTGCAACGGCTCGGAGCCGCCGTGGGTAACCCAGGCAACCTCGGGTGCGAAGCCTTCAACGTGATCCTTTTCCTTCTGGAGCAGGCTTTCGGGGATGAACATGGGCATCATAACGTTTTCGTGACCTGTTGCTTTGAAACGGGCATCGAGGTCATTTCTGATGTTTTCCCAGAGAGCTGTGCCGTAGGGACGCACAACCATGCAACCTCTTACACCTGAGTAGGAGGAAAGCTCTGCCTTTTTAACAACATCTGTGTACCATTTAGCAAAATCAACCTCCATTGAGGTGATTTCTTCAACCATTTTAGTCTGAGCGGCCAAAGTTAAAACTTCCTTTCGGGGTGATTAGTTTTCTTCGATGTAGCGAACAAGGTCACCGACGGTCTTGATGGATTCAAGAGTGCTGTCGGAAAGTTCAAGGTCAAATTCGTCCTCAATTGACATAGCAAGGTCAACAAGGTCAAGGCTGTCAGCGCCGAGGTCGGTTGTGATGTAAGCTTCGGGTGTTACGATGCTTTCGTCAACTTCAAGCTGCTCGCAGATGATTTTCTTGATTTTTTCAAATACCATTTTTAAAAACTCCTTCACAAATAAATATTTAATTAATTACTTAAAATAAAGACCTAATCAATATTATTCATTTAGCCGCCTTTTGTCAAGTATTTTGTGACAGTTTTAAGAAAATATTAGACATTGCCCGAAAAGATTTTGTGAATATGCGCACCCGGGTGAGTAACAATACTAAAAAGGGGGAAAACGTATGGAAATATTTATTGATTTGCTCAAAGCCTTTGCCGTCGGCGGTGCGCTTTGCGTGGCGGCACAGATTCTCATTGACGTGACAAAACTGACGGCGGGCAGGATTCTTGTCGGCTACGTCGTGCTGGGCGTTATTCTTGCGGCACTCGGAGTTTATGACAAGCTTGTTGATTTTGCGGGCGCAGGTGCAACCGTGCCGCTGACGGGTTTCGGCTACGCAATGGTTGAGGGCACCAAAAAAGCAATTTCGGAGCAGGGGGCACTCGGCGTGCTCACGGGTGCTTTCACCGCAAGCTCGGCGGGAGTTACGGCAGCAATCATCTGCGGTCTTGCAGCCTCGGTGCTTTCAAAACCGAAAGAAAAATAAAAAAAAGGCGGCCTGAAAAACAAGCCGCCAAAATGTTTTTATTAAGTTATTGCTGAGGATTATTCAGCCTCGCAGCATGAGCAGGAAACATAGTTTTCTTCGCAGTCAGCCTTTTCGTTTTTCTTTTCAAGGAACTTTTTAACTGCAAAATATACTGCGGTGGCAACGCCTGCAACAGCGACAACGACAGCAACGATTTTAAGAATCTTTTTTACGCACTCCATTGATTAATCCTCCAAAAAATTAATTATTAATATTATTATAACTTAATATTTTGAAAAAGTCAACAAAATTAACAGCCGCAGTTAAAAAATAACCGCAGCCGTTGCCTTTTGTGTTAATTATTTTGCCTCGTTGAGAAGCTTTGCAAGAGCAGCCTTTTTGTGGGCAGCGTTGTTCTTGTGGAGCAGACCTTTTGCAGCAGCCTGGTCAACCTTCTGGATGGCGATCTTTACAAGAGCCTCTGTTTCGGGGGCCTTAGCGGCAGCGGCAACGTTAGCCTTTTTGATAGCTGTTTTAAGAGCTGAGTTACGGGACTTATTTCTTGCGGCCTTTGTTTTGTTGATAAGGACACGCTTCTTTGCTGACTTGATATTGGGCATGGTGACACCTCCTTCGTTTATACAGTCAATTATATTATCACAAAAGTTTTGTAAATGCAAGAATTATTTTAAAAAAATGTGATTGGAATGATATTTTGGAATTCAGAACGGATTTAGCCCTCGAAAAAGCCGAAAATATGGGCAAAATTATGCCCGAAGGGGTCATTTTGAGCACTTCAGAGCGGGAAAAAGTCAAAGTAACCCACATTGAGGTTGTCGATGAAGCGGGCGAAAAAGCAATCGGAAAACCTGTTGGAAAGTATATAACCGTCGAAATTGAGCCGCTGATGCAGTTTTCGCAACTTGAAAGCGAGGCGGCGCAGGCGGTGGCGGATGAACTGAAAAAATTGTTGCCCGAAAACGGAACGGTGCTTGTGGCGGGTCTGGGTAACGACGAAATCACGCCCGATGCACTCGGACCGAGGTGTGCGCACAAAATTTTTGCAACCCGTCACATTGAGGGTGAAATTGCCGAGTCAACCGGTCTGTACGGTCTGAGAAAAGTCTGCGCTTTACAGACAGGTGTGCTGGGTGAAACGGGAATTGAAGCAGTTGACATTATAACCGCAATTGTTTCAAAAATCAAGCCTTCTGCGGTGATAACGGTGGATGCGCTTGCCGCACGCCGTGTTTCACGTCTGGGGCGCACCGTTCAGATTTCCGACAGCGGAATCGTACCGGGGTCAGGTGTCGGAAATTCACGCAAGGAGATAAACGGAAAAACGCTCGGTGTTCCCGTAATTTCAATCGGAATTCCCACGGTTGTCGATGCCTCAACCCTTGCAAACGACGTGATGAATCCCGACGGTGAAAACACGGTTTCAACCGACGACGAGTACTCGCTGATGATGGTTACACCGCGTGAAATAGACCTTGTCATTGAGCGTGCATCAAAGCTGGTTTCGCTTGCAATAAACCTTGCTCTTCAACCGGAACTTGACGAGCACGATTTGCTGATTCTTACTGCATAAAAAGAAAAAAGCAGACACGTGCAGTGCCTGCTTAAAGCATTGATTTTACGGCTCTGTAACGCCCTCACCCGACGTGAAAGCGGCAACCGACATTGCGGCAATTAAAACCGTGATTACAAGCATGATATTTGCGACCATTTTCATTTCCTCCCCGTGCTTTTTATTACGGCTTTATTATAACCTTTTCGTCTGCCGTAAACAACAACAGCACGATTACAAAATTTCAACAAAACGGTTACAAAATGCAGGGCAAAGATTACAATTTGTAACCTTTCGGCATTAATTATTTCGTTGAGTAATATATTTAAATGTTCAGAGTAAAAGCTGTATTGCTCTGCGGGGAGGTTATAAAATGAAAAATGCTTTTTCAGACGGCGTGTTGCTGAAATTTCTGTGCTTTCTCAGCGTGATTCTTATTGCTGTGACGGGTCTTTCTCCGTCGGCACAAACTCTTGCTCTGGTCGGTGCGGGGGCTTTTCTGCCAGAGGGTTTGCCTGCGCTCGGTCAATACTGCTTCGGTGTGCCGCAGACGCAGGAAAATGCTGTTTCTGCGCAGAGTCAGGCGGTTTTGCAGAATGCTCAGAGTGAAGGCGTTTTTGCGTTGTCTGACGGTTTCAGCAAGACGCCCGAGGACGTGAAAACAATTATGGAAAATTACGCCGTAAAATTTGCGGATGACAAGCGTGATGCAGACATTGTATCAAAAACTTATATAAATGACGCCGCAACGGATATTTACGGAAACGTTGCCGTGCGAAACACCACCGAAACGAAAAAAATCAACATTGAGCAGATTCTGTCACGTCCTCTTGACCTTAATGTTGCCGATGCGTCACAGCCGACTGTGCTTATTTTTCATACCCACACGTCAGAAGGATATGAGCTTATCGACCGCCCGTGGTATGCGCAGGGATACATTGACAGAAGCAACAACGAGGCAATAAACATTGTGCGTGTCGGCACGGAAATTGCGGAATACTTAACTGCCGCAGGTATCGGTGTGATTCACGATACAACAATTTACGATGACACTTATTCGGGGTCTTACGGCAAGTCGAGGGCGGGGATTGAAAAGAATCTGGAAAAATATCCGTCAATTCAGATTGTGCTTGATATTCACCGTGATGCAATTCAGCTCAATAACGGCAACAAAATAAAGCCCGTTACAAAAATCAACGGCAAAAAGGCGGCGCAGGTGATGATAATTACGGGTGCAGAAGAGGGAAAGGTGACCGATTTTCCCGATTGGGAATACAATCTGCGCTTTGCGCTGGAATTACAGCGCACCTGCCAGCAGCTTTTTCCGACACTTATGCGCCCCATACTTTTTGCACAGCGCAAGTACAATATGGATATGGCACACTGCAACCTTCTGCTTGAAATGGGCAGTGCCGCAAACACACTGGAAGAGGCGGTTTATGCGGGCAGAATGATAGGTGCGGCGCTTGCCGAAATAATCGGGAATCACACAAACAAAACAAACGGGGAATGATTAATGAATATAATTAAGATGTTTATTGTAACCGTGCTTTTCTGCGTCTGCGGTGCAAGCGTTGCCTGCGGAGTTTTTATGGCGGATGAAAACGTGCGGTATATCACTTTCGGCGAAAACAGAACAAGCCTTGCACTGTCACAGCGGGAAAACGGAATTGCTTTTGAGAGCGGCTCGGATATGCTTTATATTGATTCTCCGCTTGAAAGCCTGAAAACCGCCCTTTCGCTTGCACCGCCGCCTGTCAGCTCTTTTTACAGACTGGCCGAATGTCTTGATGAGCTGGTTGATACAATAAAAGGTTGACAAGCCGTTTTCTGTCGGTTTATAATCTACGTATAAATTGACGGAGGCTTTGAAATGTCTGTTCTTATTGAAATTACGGAAAAATTAAAAAAAGGTAAAGCACGCGATGTCAAAGCTCTTGTCGAGCAGGCACTTGTTGAAGGATTTGCCGCAAAAGAAATTCTTGACGGTGCGCTCATTGCGGGTATGACCGAGG
The DNA here is from genome assembly GCA_045595825.1 of Acutalibacteraceae bacterium. Lineage (GTDB taxonomy): Bacteria > Bacillota > Clostridia > Oscillospirales > Acutalibacteraceae > CAG-177. The sequence continues at coordinate 13,671 of JAZOBD010000053.1, read as the reverse complement.
TGGGCAAACGTTTTCAGAAAAACGAGGTTTACGTGCCCGATGTGCTGATTGCCGCAAGGGCAATGACAATGGGCGTTGAGGTGCTCAGACCTTATTTGAGCAGCGAGGGCGTTGAGCCCAAAGGAAAAGCCGTGGTCTGCACGGTCAAGGGTGATTTGCACGACATCGGCAAAAATCTTGTAAAGCTGATGCTTGAAGGTGTCGGCATTGAATGTGTTGACCTCGGCGTGGATGCTGACGGCGAAAAAGTTGCCGCTGCCGTCGAAGAAAGCGGAGCAACCCTTGTCTGCCTTTCCGCCCTGCTGACAACAACAATGGTAAATCAAAAAGAAATTATTGACACTCTCACGGAAAAGGGCTTGCGTGAGAAAGTGAAAGTGCTTGTGGGCGGTGCACCCGTTTCGCAGGAATTTGCCGACTCAATCGGTGCGGATATTTATACGTCCGATGCGGCGAGTGCGGCGGAAAAAGCACTTGAATTTTTAAAATAAGCAATACTGTGAAAGCAGAACCGAGGGAATACCTTTCGGTTCTGCTTTTTTCCTTTTTATCGTCGAAATTTGTTGAAAAAGTGCGGCGTTTATGTTATTGTTATTATATATAAATTTGTAATATAGTTTACGGAGGTTTTTATGCTTGTAAATCTTTTGCCCTCAATACCGTTCAAGGTTTTGTTTTTGCTTGTTCCGCTTGTACTTTGCTGCGGTATGCTGACACTTTTTAAAAACAAACTGCCCAGGGATCAGGGCCGTGAGCACGCTTTCAACGGCAAGCTTTCGGCGGGCAAGGTCAGGGGCGCAGGCATTGTTTTTGTCTGCACTTTCATTGTTTCCGCACTGCTTTTCGTACCCTTTTCGTTTGAATACGTTTTTTATTACGTGCTTCTTTTCCTCGGAATGCTTTCGGGATATCTCGATGACCGTGCAAAAAATCCGTGGGGCGAATATAAAAAAGGTGCAATCGACCTTGTTATTTCCGCACTCACTGCGGCAAACTTCGTTTACTTCAATCAGGAAATTACAGGCATTTCCTTCTTCGGTCTGTCACTGGACATTCACCCGATTGTTTACGGCGTGCTTGCAACAATACTTGTGTGGCTGCTCATCAACGCCGTCAACTGCTCAGACGGAATCGACGGATTCTGCGGCAGCCTGACAATTGTTTCACTGCTTTCCGTTTTTGCGGCAGGCAAAATCCTCGGTATGGATGAAGGCGTTTTCTCGCTGATTCTTCTCATGGTGCTCACCCTGATGCCTTATCTGTGGAAAAATGCCGAGCCTAGCACAATGATGATGGGCGACGCAGGCTCAAGGGCACTCGGCCTTTTCCTTTGCATCTGCGTACTCAAAAGCGGTAACGCACTGCTTGTCATTCCGCTTTGCTTTATGCTTTGCCTTGACGGTCTTCTCGGCATTGTCAAGGTTTCACTCATCAGATTCCTGCATCTCAACTTCTTCAAGAAAATCCGTACACCCCTGCACGACCATTTCAGAAAAAACAAGGGCTGGTCAAACACGCAGGTTATTTTCCGCTTCTGCATGATTCAGGCAATCATTTCCGCAATTGCGGTAATGCTTATAAAGTGACGGCTACACAGCGAGGCAAACAAATCACTGAATAAATCAAAAAATCCTGACGTTACGTCGGGATTTTTTTGTTTCGGCATTGTTTTTTTAAAAAATAAATAAAAAAATTTTTAAAATAAATGCAAAAAACTGCAAGCACAACATGTAGTTGACTGTGAATATTTATTCGATTGTATCTTGTGGAAAAAATTTACACCGCCACCGAAAACGCTTGATTTTGCGTGCTTACGGCACTTGAAATTGCAAATTCTATTGTTGACACCCCGTGCGGTTTTGTGTATTATGTTACTTATAAAATAAGGATTATAATAAATGTCGGTATTTTTACGCCTGTCGGCGAAAAAGTTTCCGACGGAAAAATCAGGCCTTTCCGGCCCCCGTGCCGTAACCGCCCTGACTGTTGTAATCTGAAAATTATCGGAAAGAAAAAAGAAACGGAGGCTTGATTATGAAAATCAAAGTCAGCAAAACATTCCGGAAAGTGCTCGCACTCGTGCTCTGCGCAATTATGGTGTTCGGCGCTGCTCCGCTTGCAGGCGTTCTCGGCTTTTTCCCCGACGCAAGTGCAGAAAGCGAATACATCGCAACTTTCTTTTACTATGTAACAGAGAACGGCGTGAGTGAGCACAAAGTATTAGAGGTTCCCGTTGAACCCGGCGCACCCATCACACCGCCCACGGATATTGAAAGAATCGGCTATTCTTTAAAAGCAGACAAAGCTGCATGGCAGCCCCAGATTCCCGACGTAATGCCTGCCGAAAACGTTTCTTTCACCGCACAGTGGGATATTAACCAGTACACCATCACGTTTGATACAGACGGCGGCAACGCAATTTCCGCCATCACCAAGAATTACAATGATTCTGTCGGCACGGTTGCTGACCCCGTAAAAGAAGGCTCGACATTTGGGGGCTGGATTGATACCGCTACCGGTGAATCCGTTGAAATTCCCGACGTAATGCCTGCCAAGGATATGAACCTCAAGGCAACATGGAATGTTAAAAAGTATACTCTTTCATTCGACAGCAACGGCGGCTCTCCTATTGAATCAATAGAAACCGACTACGGTGCAGATCTTGCAGAGTATAAGACTATCGCACCCACCAGAACCGGTTACAAATTCAGAGAGTGGCAACCCGCAATTCCCGACACAATGCCCGAGGGCGGCATTAAGGTCACCGCACAGTGGGATATTGAACAGTACACCATCACGTTTGATACAAAAGGCGGCACAGAACTTAATGAAATTAGACAGGATTACGACACGGAAATCGTAAAGCCCGGTAATCCCAAAAAGGACGGCTACACTTTTGTAGGCTGGGATCCTATCATCCCCGAAAGAATGCCCGCTGAGGACATGACAATCACAGCCCTGTGGTCTCAGAATGCTGTTTATCTTACATTTGACCCCAACGGCGGTACACTTGTTATTGACGGCACACCCACACAGAACCCCGTTAAACCCGAAACAGCCCAGGGCTGCGGCGACGTTGCAGTTGCACCCGCTACACCCACAAGGGAAGGCTACACCTTTATCGGTTGGTATGACGGTCTGACAGAGGAAAGCAACCCTATGGATAAAGTTCCTCTGCAGGATACAACCTATTATGCACTCTGGAAGCAGGGTACAGGCGATGCATCCTACAGCATAACATATTACTACATGGAAAAGGACGGCGTCAGCTGGGATCAGAAGGGCCCGTTCAATTATTCCGAAGTCGCAGGTGCGGAAATTGATCTTTATGATGAGATTGATGCAGACCTTGAAGTAGGTTTTTACATTGATGAAGAAAAAAGCACACCTGCCGGTCTTAAAGCAACCGCTGTTGCCGACAAGAACATTGAGTTCCACGTTTACATTGCAAGAACTGAATATACAATCGAGTTCAATTCAAACGGCGGCAGCGACGTAAAACCCATTTCCGCTGTTTACGGTGCAGATATCACTGCCCCCGAACCTCCCGTAAAAACAGGTTACGCTTTTGTCGGTTGGAAAAACAACTCAACAGGTGTTGTTGAAAGCATTCCTTCTTCAATGCCCGCATCCAATATGAAGTTCACTGCACAGTGGGAAACAAAAACCGACACGGCTTATAAAGTTGTTATCAGATATGAAGATGCCCAAAAAGGCAACGTCATTGCTGAGAAGCCTTATGAGTTTACCGGCACAACAGGCAGCAAAATCAAAATACTCATTGACGGCACCCCTGTCAACGACGGCACAAATTACCACAAGCTTTCAGAGTTCACACTTGAACACTACAAGTTTGACACAACCAAGATGGCAAATCAGGTGCTTGAGGGCACTGTTGCCGCTGACGGCAGCACAGTTCTCACCCTTATCTTTGCTCCCGAAGAATACAAGGTAACTTTCACCGTTGACGGTAAAGAGTATAAATCAACAAGTGTTAAATATTATACCGATGCAAACACCGTAAAGCCGTCACAGGCTGAAATGGATGAAAAGTTTGCGAAAGATATGGCAGGCTACTCCTTCACAGGCTGGACCCCCACACTTTCAAATGTTGAAACCGATATGGTTTATGTCGCAACCTACACAGCAAATCCCTATAAGATAGTCTTTGATTATGACAAGGCTCTCATTATAGACGGCGAAATCGTACGCGACAACATCGACTTCTGGCCCAATGAAGGCGAAGAGCTTGATGCTGTTACTCAGGATTTCAACACAGACGTAAAAATCCCTGCTTATCCTGAAAAAGACGGTTACACCTGCGTTGCCTGGCTTGATGATGAAGGCAATGAATACAAACCCGGCAGCACAATCAGAATGCCCGTTACACCCGCCGACGGTCTTGTTCTTGTTGCAATTTTTGTTGCAAACGAATACACAATCACCTTTGATGCAAACCTTGCAGGTGCAACACTCAAAACAAAGTCAGTCAAAGCTTTCTGCGACGACTACGTTGAAATCGTAACCTGTGATGCATCCGAAACAGACAAACTCAATATGATTCCCGCCAAAGAAGGTTACACATTCCTCGGCTGGTATGATTACACAGACAAGCAGAATCCCGCTGTTTACAACCTCGGTGATACCTTACGCGTTCCCGCAAACAATCTCACCCTTGTTGCAGAGTGGGTAGTCGGCGAGTTCCTTCTCATCTTCAAAGATGACGGCAAAGTAGTTGCCACATACGAAGACGTTGCAAGTGATGAAACAATCACTGCTCCCAAGGATTATCCCAAGACAACAGATTATAAGAACAGAACGTTCCTCGGTTGGAGAGAAGAAGGCAAAAAGGCCGGCGATCCTCTGTTTGTATTCAACAAGATGCCCGGCCACAGCACTGTTCTTGAAGCAGTCTGGGGTTACACAATTACATTTGACCTCAACACAGAAGACGCCAGCGCAAAGCTTGCTTCTGCAAAAACAGTTACAAAGGAAATCAGCCTTTCTGTTGACCTGGCACAGGTAAAGAATCCCACCAGAACAGGTTACACCTTCAAAGGCTGGTATCTGAGCGAAAAGGCAACAGGCACACCCGTCACAGGCAAGGTTGACTTCCCCTATGATACCACCCTTTATGCAGGCTGGCAGATCAACACTTACACCATCACCTTCACCGCCGACACATATGAAGGCGCAGGCGCAGGTATCTTTGCAGGCAACGTAACCAAGATTATCTCCCTTAAAGATTTCGACGAGGAAATCACTGTTCCCGCAGATCCCACAAAGGTCGGCTACACACTTGCAGGCTGGAAAGATCAGGACGGCAACACTGTCAGCGAGTTCCCCGAGAAAATGCCCGCCAAAAACGTTGAATACACCGCACAGTGGGTAATCAACAGCTACAACGTTGTTTTCAAGGATTCAGACGGTTCCGTCATCAAACGTGATACTCTTGAATACGGCGCTCCGATAGTCAAACCTGCAAATCCCGTCAGAAAGGGCAGCACATTCCTCGGTTGGGACAAGACAGTTCCCGCAACAGTTCCCGCTGAAAACATTGTTTTCACCGCTAAGTGGCAGGAAAACACCTACACAATCACCTTCCGTGATTCAGACGGCACTGTTCTTGAAACTGTTTCAGGCAAATACGGTTCAGCTGTCAAGGCTGTTGACGAACCCAGCAAGATGTTCAAGAACTTCACAGGTTGGGTTGCAGCAGACGGCAGTGCCGTTGAAATTCCCACAACAATGCCCGACTACAACATGGATGTCTATGCAAGCTGGGAAAACGACACAGGCTTCTTTGATTTCATCGCATCCCTGTTCGCATCATTCTTCCAGATTATCATTCAGCTGCTTGCAGCACTGACAGCATAATCACATCTTAAATAAAACGCCCTTCGGTTAAAAACCGAGGGGCGTTTCCCATTGATTTCTGAAATTGTATCAAAATAAAGAAATCCCGTTCCGTGGAACGGGATTTTTGGTGGAACAGATGCAATCGTAGCAGAACATTAAGTTTACAACATATGTTTGAGTTGTTTTTTTAATTAAATCATATTAATCCTTTTATATTCTGCAATATCTTCAAGGCGGCAATCCAATATTTCGCATAGTTTGTCAAGTGTAAACGAACTGACGTTATCGTTTTTTCTCAGTCTGTCAAGCTGACCTGTACTGAATTTATAATCTTTTATCAATTTATATTGAGAGATTCCTTTTCTTTTCATAGTATCCCACAGCTTGTCATAAACAATCATCGAAAAGCCCTCCCTTCAAATATTCTACAATTATAGAATATTTGATTGTCGCTCTCTTGACAATAGCCCGTATTCGGGCTATAATTGAGTTAAAGATTTTTGTTAAAAGAGGAGGATTTCAAAATGGAAAACAACACAAGCAATAACCTTAAGCCTGCAGAATCTGCTGATATCGTCAATGAAGAAAGCAATGATACCGTTACTACAGAAAACAATAATATTTCTGCTATGGAATCTAACGATGTGAATATAACTTGTTCGGCTACCGATAAAACTACAAACGAAAGCTTTGCACAAAAACTAAATAAAAGGATAGATAAGAAAACTAAAATTATTGCTGTTGCACTTGTATTTGTATTGATTATTACATCGATCATCATCGGAACAAGCGGATTCAAAGAATCTAAAGATTTAGTTGTTTGTTCGACATATTATAATGTTGAAGACAAGCAGTGTCATTTTTGCGTAAAAAACATTGGTGATGAACAGATTGTAAAATTTAAAGTTGCAATTGTTGGTTATAATTCAAGCGGATACATGCTTCATTTGGGCGAAAGCTCAACATATATGACAGAAGAATTTGATATAAACATCTTCCCTAAAGACATTTATATCAATGATAATAGTATTCGCAATTTGCAAGAAAACATAAAATATATTAAAGCTACAGTTATAGAAACAACCTATTTTGATGGTGATAAATGGGAATCTTCAGATCCTGATAAATGGGTAAAAAAATTACCCAAAAATCTTGATATCGAGTCTTTCGAAAAAAATATGTTTCTTAACGCAAGTAAGGCAAAGTATAGCCCATATTTAGAAATCGGAAGCGAATTCACCTTAGAAAGAGAAAGCTACCGTTACTACGGAGACTATGACATCACTTTAGACTTTAAAAATACAGGTGATAAAAATATCTCTAATTACAAAATAGTCTGTGCTGGATTTGATTCAGGGTATAACGCTGTAACATTATCAAATGGATTCATTTCAGATAACGCTATGCTTTTAGAAGCCAACAAAAACGAACTAAAAATACACACAGGGAAATCTTTAGGCGTAATTTTTTATGATGCCATAGACAATTTAGCATCTGAATTAGATATAATTGTGTATTCAATCGAATTTGATGACGGAACAACATGGACAAATGAGTATGCTTTAGAATGGCTGAATGCAAATGAATATAATTATATGCAATATTCAGAATATATCGATTCGTTGAAAACAACAAGTAATTAATAAGGCATGCAGAACACAGTACACATAACAAAAGAGAGCCAAGGTTTTAAACCTTGGCTCTCTTTTCTGTTTTGCATAGGCTCGGAACCCTTACGGCGAAATCGCCTTTAAAAAAATAAGTGTTCATCCAATGCCTGTTTGGTGGACGTTAACGGACTTGAACCGCTGACCCTTCGCACGTCAAGCGAATGCTCTACCAGCTGAGCTAAACGTCCATACGCCGCAAGTGCAGTAGCTATTATAGCCGCTCATGTCGCAAATGTCAAGACTAAAATTAAAAAAATTCCACTTTTATTTTAAAATTTTTTGTAAATACTATGTAAACATGTAATCAAGTACCAGCATTGCCACAATTCCGGGCAGTCCGCACAGCACCGCCGCGCCCAGCGAATACCAATTGACCGCAACGGTTACTCCCGTTACAAGCCCCGTCAGGTTAACGGCAAACATTGCCGCAACACCTTGCAGGGCACTGATGAAAAAACTGCGCGCGCCCCGCTTTGCTTTGACGGCTGTGAAAAGCACCGCAACTACCGCCACACCGACAAATGCACATACGGCAATTTTTAACCCTGTTGACATAAAATAGCCTCCTATCCGAATACGGAAATCTCACCGCACTCAATTTCTTCCTGCTTGGCAAGGCGTATCAGAAAGCGGTGTTTTGCCCTGAGTGACTGAATTTCATAAATAATTGAATCTGTAAGGTCACTGTCACACTCAATGTCAAATCGCTGATATGCCGCGTCAAGGCACGCCTTTGTGTGCTTGATATCATCAATAATTTGCTGCTTTTTAGCGTTTTCTGCCCTGCGGGACCTGAAAGGTGTAAAATTATTTGTCATTTTCCTTTCCTCCTGATAAATATGTATAGCAATTATTGGACAAATATGATAGAATATACTGTAAACTATCAAAAATATCTTCGTAAGGAGTTTTTTAAAGTGAAAAATCCCATTAAGCTTGTACCCCACGTTGCCGAAATTGTCTGGGGCGGAACACGTCTTATTGAAAACTACGGTGTTAAAACCGATAAAAAGAATGCGGCGGAAGCCTGGGTGCTTTCCTGCCACGCAGCAGGCAGCTCAGTTGTCAGCGGCGGTGAATATGACGGCAGGGCGTTTGCTGACGCTGTGAAAGAAAATCCCGCAATCTGCGGTACAAATGCGGCGGGCTTTGAAGGTTTCCCCGTGCTTATTAAATTTATCGATGCATGTGACGATTTATCCGTGCAGGTACACCCTGACGGTGAATACTGCAAGCGTGTCGGCAGGGGAGAGAGCAAGACGGAGTGTTGGTATATCCTTGATTGCGACGAGGGCGCACACCTTGTTCTCGGCTTTAAGGAAAAAATTTCCTCCGATGAATTCAAAACCGCAATCGAAAACAACACCCTTATGGAAAAGGTTGAAAAGGTTCCCGTCAAAAAGGGAGATTTCTTCTTTATTGAAGCAGGCACTTTACACGCTATCTGTAAAGGCGTTTTACTTGCCGAAGTGCAGCAAAACTCCAATACGACATACAGAATCTACGATTATAACCGCCCTGGAATGGACGGAAAGCCCAGAGAATTGCACGTTTCTGACGCTGTTGAGGTCACAAAGTGTGTTCCCTACGCTTCGGAATACAATTGTAAAGATGAATCGCTTTACAACGGTGCAAAAAAATTGCTTACCGACTGTCCGTTTTTCAAGGTGTGGGAGCTTAATATAAACGGTGAAAAATTCACCGATAACTGTGATGAAACCTCTTTTGTGTCACTTCTTGTGCTTGAAGGAGAGGGAGTTCTCGTGACAGATGGCGGCGAAATGCCGCTTGCAAAGGGTGAGAGCGTTTTCCTGCCCGCAGGTTGCGGCACTTACAGCCTTGAAGGCAAAATTCAGATTCTCGAAACAAGGATTTAATTACTATGTCTGTTGTCAGCGCACAAAATGTCACCGTTGATTTCGGTGGTAAGGTGCTTTTTGAAAACGTTTCGTTTGATGTTTATGAAAATGAGTCTGTCGGACTTATCGGTGCAAACGGAACGGGAAAAACAACAATTTTTAAATTGATTACCAATCAGCTTGAACCGAGTTCGGGCGGTGTTTTTATTTCCAAAAGCACCCGTGTCGGCTACCTTGAACAGCACGCCTGCGCAGGCTCAAAGCTTTCAGCTTATGACGAGGTGCTGACGGTTTTCGATGACGTTATGCGCATTGAGGCAGAGCTTGACGAAATTGCAAGCGCAATAACCGACAGAATCGGTGACCGCGATGCCCACATTCTGCGACAGAATGAGCTTTATGCAAAATTTGAGGATATGGGCGGTCTTACGTACAAAAGCCGTGCACGTGCGGCACTTCTCGGCCTGGGCTTTGAGGAAAGGGATTTTTATCTGCCGTGCGACAAGCTCAGCGGCGGTCAACGTTCCAAACTGAGCATGGCAAAGCTTTTGCTCAGCGGTGCGGACCTGCTTTTGCTTGATGAGCCGACAAACCACCTTGACATTGCCGCAACGGAATGGCTTGAAAGCTTTTTGCTGTCTTTCAAAGGTGCGGCGCTCATTATTTCGCATGACAGATATTTTCTTGACAAAGTGACAAACAAAACAATGGAGCTGTCAAACGGCAGGCTTCACTGTGCGAAGGGCGGTTACAGCCGATACCTTGAACTGAAAGAAGAACGTCTCAAAACCGAGCGCAGGGCTTATGAAAACCAGCTTGCGGAAATCAAACGCATTGAAGGTATCATTGAGCAGCAGAAGGCTTTCGGCAGAGAGCGCAATTTCATTACAATTGAAAGCAAACGAAAAATGCTTGAAAAGAAAAAGGCGGAGCTTGTTGTACCCGAAAGAGATCCTGCTTCGCTTTATATTAAATTTCAGCCTGTTGCCGAAACAGGTAACGAGGTGCTCAATGTTTTGTCGCTGAGCAAGGGCTTCGGCGCAAAACAGCTTTTCACAAACGTGCAGATGCAGGTGCGCAAAAGCGACAGAGCGTTTGTTATCGGATCAAACGGATGCGGAAAAACGACGTTTCTGCGTATTCTTGTAAAACAACAGGATGCCGACTCGGGCGCATTTTCATTCGGCGCAAACGTCAAGGTCGGCTATTTCGACCAGAGCCTTGAAAGTCTTAACCACGGTAAAACGGTTATTGACGAAATCTGGGATGAGCACCGCAGCTTTACCGAAACCACGGTGCGCAGTTACCTGGCGCTTTTCCTTTTCCGCGGTGACGACGTTTACAAAAATGTAGATAATCTCAGCGGCGGCGAAAAAGCAAAGCTTTGCCTTCTCAAACTTATGCTTTCGGGAGCCAATGTTTTGCTGCTTGACGAACCGACAAACCACCTTGATATTCCGTCAAGAGAGGCGCTTGAAGTTGCGCTTTCCAATTTCGACGGCACAATTCTTGCCGTTTCGCACGACAGATTTTTCATTAATAAGCTTGCTACGAAAATTTTCAGAATGGGCAAAGAGAGCGTTGAAAAATTTGACGGTGACTATGATACTTATATGGCGCTTACGCTTTCCGCTCAGCAGAGCAGCACAAAAAAAGCGGCGCCCAAGGTTAACTTGTACAAGCAGCGCAAGGAGCGCGAAAGTGAAATCAAACGCCTTGAAGGCAAAATTTCGCGCGGTGAAAAGCGTATTGATGAAATTGAAAACGAAATTTATCAGGTCAACGAGCAGATGTCAACTCCGGAGGTTTCAGCCGATTATGAGCTTGTTATTGAGCTGACGGCGAAGGTTGAACAGTTGAACGGCGAACTTGAAAATCTTATGCTTGAATGGGAAGAATGGCAGGAAAGACTTGAAGAACTTCGTGCCGAATAAATCAGACGGAGAATTTTATGCTTAAAATCGTTGCTTATGATGAAAAATACCGTGACGACGTAAGGCAGGTCTGCCTTAACACGGCGGGTGAAAAAGCACGCACCGACAAAAAAGAGGGTAATTTCATTCTTGCCGCTTTTTGCGATTATTACCTTGACTGCGAAAGCGGAAACTGCTTTGTTGCCGTTGATGAAAACGGCGTTGCGCAGGGATATATTCTCTGTGCGCCCGATTTTGATACCTACAAAAAGAATTTTAAACCTTACATAAAAAGGGCAGGCGAGTCGGGCTTTATCAGGCGTGTCTACACCTGGGGTGAAATGGTGATGACTGGGCTTTTCAAAAAGAAATATCCTGCCCATCTGCACATTGATATTAATCCCGGTTTTCAGCGGATGGGTGTCGGCACGGGTCTTATGAATTGCCTTACCGACCACCTGCGCAAAAGGGGAGTCGGCTCGGTTATGCTCATTGTCAATGCAAACAACACAAAGGGCGTAAATTTTTACAAGAAATACGGATTTGAAAAAATCGGCTCTCTCGGCTTCGGATTGCCGATGGGTCTTGATTTGGAGTGAGTTTTAATGATAAAATATGCCGTTATCGGCACAAGCTGGATTACTCAGTCTTTCATTGACGGCTCGCGTCTTGACGGCGATATGCAGCTTGCCGCCGTTTATTCGCGCAGTGCGGAAAAAGGCGCTGATTTCGCAAAAGCAAACGGTGTTGACCGTGTTTATACCGATATAAACGATCTTGCCGCCGCAAAGGATATTGACGCCTGCTACGTTGCAAGCCCCAACGCTTTTCATGCAGGCCAGACGGAAATTCTGCTTTCTGCAGGCAAACACGTAATCTGTGAAAAGCCGATTACCGTTGAGCCCGAAGAACTTGAAAAATTGCAGAAAATCGCTGCGGAAAAAGGCGTTATCTACATTGAAGCGATAATGCACATGTTTAACCCGGCCCGAAGGATTCTGGCTGATGCGCTTTCGCAAATCGGCATAATCACGGGCGCACACCTTGATTTTTCACAGCTTTCTTCGAAATACCCCGCACTCAAAAGCGGTCAGTTGCCCAACATTTTTAATCCCGCAATGGCGACGGGCTGTCTTATGGATTTAGGTATTTATTGCGTTTATCCCGCCATTGATTATTTCGGCGTGCCCGAAAAAATTGAGGCAACCGCATCCTTTTTGGCAACGGGTGCGGATGCGCAGGGCAGTGCAACGTTTTTCTACAATGACAAGCAGGTCAATATGACCTATTCAAAAATCGGCCAGGACAGATGCGGCAGTCAGTTTTTCGGCGATGAGGGTACGGCTGTTGTCGGCTCAATTTCAAAGCTTACCGACATTTCAATTGTTAAAAATGACGGCAGTCGCATTGCGCTTGTGGGTGATGTGCCCAAAGAGCGGCTTATGGCAAACGAAGCGGCGGCAATGAGCAGATTTATAAATAATCCCGTTGAAACCGCAGAGGAATACAAAAACGCCGCAAAAACCGCACTTTTGGTCAGCCGTGCAATGAAAACAATCAGAGAAAAAGCCGGCATAAAATTTGGAGAGAAGATATGAAGTTAACCGAAGAATTGCGTGAGTTTGCACTGTCAAAGGGTGTTGCGGATATCGGTTTCTGCCGTCTTGACGGTGGAGAAGAATCAATGAAAAGCGCAGTGAGCGTTGTTGTGCGCCTTTCCGACGCCGTTATTGATGAAATCACCGATGCACCCACGCACACGTATTTTCACCACTATCGCACCGTCAATGCTTTCATTGACAAAACCTTGCTTGAAATCGGAATGTTTCTGCAATCAAAGGGTTACCGCTACATTCCGGTTGCCGCCTCGCAAAGCATTAATTCGGGCGGCTGGAATTATGCAGGGCGTATTTCACACAAAAAAATTGCCTGCCTTTCGGGGCTTGGTACAGTCGGTCGCAACTCGCTGTTTCTTCACCGTGATTTCGGTGCAAGGGTAAGGCTGGGCACACTGCTGTGCGACTGTGATTTTGAGTGTGAAAACGCTGAGCCGGTTTCCCCCTGCAACGGTTGCCGTCTTTGTGTTGAAGCCTGCCCCGCAAAAGCAATCAGGGGCGGTCAGTGGCACTGCGGCACCGAGCGTGATGAAATTTTTGACCCTGCCGCTTGCAGTGAATATATGAAAAAGCAGTTTCAGCACATCGGGCGCGGCTCGGTCTGCGGAATCTGCATAAAAGTTTGTCCGCAAGGACAGCTCAAATAAATAATTTTATAGCGAAAAGAAAGGAAATTTGCTATGTTGACAGAAGTACAAATCAGCCGAATGCTCGGTAAGCTTGAGCGTTTCGAAACAATTCTTGACCCCTTCAT
>JAZOBD010000052.1:0-97726 GCA_045595825.1 Acutalibacteraceae bacterium | reverse complement strand
AATTGTTTTTGAAGACTACGATGCCTGCGTGATTTTCACTGCAAGCGAGGTTGATGAGGATAAGGCGCGCTGTGCACTTTTCCGCCACATTCCCGACATTTTCACCGATCCCGTCAGCGCAGAACCCGAAGATGCAGACGTAATTCCTCACCTTGAACCGCTTGAACAGCTTGCGGCAATGCCGAGAAGCGTTCAGGAAAAATTTGTTGAGGGCAGAATAATTCATTTCCGCAAAAATTATGCGCTCACCGCCGTCGGTTTTCCGCTTTCGATGCTTTCAATGGCGACGACCTATATGTCGGCTGACAAAGCAGGCAACATTGACAACGTCGTTTTCCGTTTCGGCGAAAACGAGTGCACAATGACGTGGGATGAGGGCAAAGAGCACAACACCATTGTCTGCGGAATGGACGGCAAAAGCAGAGAAAGCAGAATTCACCTTGCATCAATTGATTTCACGGCGGTTTCGTCTGCGGCGTGGGTCACGGAAAGAAAACTTGAAGTGCGTATGCGCCCGCTCGAGTCAATCTGTGAGCGCAGGATAACCTTTGAATTTAACGGAAATATTGTTAAAGCCTATCCTTCAAGCAGTCCCACGCTTCACACAATTGCCGAATACCTGAGCAACGGTGTGGGCACCGTAATTCCAAATAAACTGATTGCGGAGGTCGGCGGCAAGGTAATGCAGAAACTTGATTTGCTGGTTGAAGCACCGCTTAACGGCACAATGGTTTAAAAAATTGCTGTATTTTTTCAACACTCGCGGCAAATGTTCTTGACAATTATGTAATTAATTGTTATATTTAAATGTACCCGAAGGGGAGTAGCTTTAAGGCTTCGGCCTGATTTCTCTGTCAACATCCGCCGTTTACGGCTGGCTGAGGAACCGATTTATGGAAGCAAGACCTTTGACAGAGTGTTTCTGTCAAAGGTCTTTTTAATATGTACCGAAAGGATTGAAGCAAATGAAGTTTTATCTCGAGCAGGTAAGCGATGTTTTTGCCGCCGTCAAGAGCTCCGAGGCGGGTCTTACAACGGCAGAGGCAGAAAAAAGACTTGCCGAAAACGGCAAGAACAAGCTCGATGAGGGAAAGAAAAAGTCGATGCTCAAGCGTGTTCTTGAACAGATTTCAGACCCGATGATTATCATTCTCATCATCGCCGCAATTATCTCCGCAGTAACCGAATACATTGAGGATCCCGTCGGATTTTTCCCGACAGATACTCTTATCATTCTTGCCGTTGTTATCATCAACACAATTCTCGGCGTTGTTCAGGAGAGCAAGGCAGAGGCGGCAATTGAGGCTTTGCAGGAAATGTCGGCGGCAACAACAAAGGTTATCCGTGACGGCAAAATGGTTTCCGTCCGCAGTGAAGACCTTGTTGTCGGTGACGTTGTTGTGCTTGAAGCAGGCGACGCCGTTCCCGCAGACTGCCGTATTTTTGAGTGCGCAAGCATGAAGATTGAAGAAGCCGCCCTCACAGGTGAATCTGTTCCCGTTGACAAGCTTATTGCAATTCTCAACGGCGGCGCAAAAGATGCCGAGGTTCCTCTGGGCGACAGAAAAAATATGGCTTACATGGGCTCAACCGTTGTTTACGGCCGCGGCAAGGCTGTTATTGTTGAAACGGGCATGAACACCGAAATGGGTAAAATTGCCGACGCAATTGCCAACGCCGAAGAGGGCGAAACACCCCTTCAGATTAAGCTTAATCAGCTTTCAAAAATCCTCACATGGCTCGTTCTCGGCATCTGCGTATTCCTTCTCGGTTTCCAGATGGTTACGGCATATCTCGGTGAGGGCATCACACTCAATTCTTTCCTTGAAAGCTTTATGGTTGCCGTTTCTCTTGCGGTTGCCGCCATCCCCGAAGGTCTCGCCGCCGTTGTTACAATCGTTTTGTCAATCGGCGTTACCAACATGTCAAAGAAAAATGCAATTATCCGCAAGCTTACCGCCGTTGAAACTCTCGGCTGTGCACAGATAATCTGCTCCGATAAAACAGGTACTCTCACACAGAACAAGATGACGGTTGTTGACCACTACGGCGACAACGAAAATCTTATTGCAACTGCAATGGCTCTTTGCTGTGACGCAGAAATTGACGCTGACGGCGTTGTTACCGGCGAACCCACAGAGGCCGCTCTCGTAAACTATGCAAACACCCTCGGTCTTAATAAAAACGACCTTGTAAAAGCAAACCCCAGAATCGGCGAAGCTCCCTTTGATTCAGGCAGAAAGATGATGTCCACGGTTCACGAAACCGCCGACGGTATTGTTCAGTACACCAAAGGCGCACCCGATGAAATTCTTAAAAAGTGCACATCCGCTTTTGTCAACGGTGAGGTTGTTCCCTTCACAGAGGAAATCAAGGCCGCCGTTCTTGCAGACAACAAGCGTATGGCTGACAAGGCTCTCAGAGTTCTTGCGGTTGCTTTCAAAAAGTATGCTGCCGCTCCTGCCGGTTTTGCCCCCGAGGCTCTTGAAAACGACCTTGTTTTCGTCGGCCTTACCGGCATGATTGACCCCGTACGTCCCGAGGTTAAAGCCGCTATTGAGGAATGTAATTCAGCAGGCATCACCGCCGTTATGATTACGGGTGACCACAGAGATACCGCCATTGCAATTGCAAAAGAGCTCGGTATTCTTGATGATGAATCTCAGGCAATCACGGGCGCACAGCTCAATGACATCAGCGACGAGGATTTTGCTGAGCTTGTAACAAAATTCCGCGTTTATGCAAGAGTTCAGCCCGAGCATAAAACAAGAATCGTCAATGCGTGGCGTGCAAAGGGCATGATTACCGCAATGACGGGCGACGGTGTCAACGACGCTCCCTCAATCAAGAGCGCAGACATCGGTGTCGGCATGGGCATCACAGGCACAGACGTTACAAAGAACGTTGCCGATATGGTTCTTGCCGATGACAACTTTGCAACAATCGTCAGTGCCGTTTCAGAGGGCAGAAGAATTTACGACAACATCCGTAAAGCAATTCAGTTCCTCCTCGGCTCAAACCTTTCAGAGGTTCTTTCAATCTTTGTTGCAACAATTCTTAATTTCACAATTCTCAAACCCGTTCATCTTCTTTTCATCAACCTCGTAACAGACAGCATTCCCGCAATCGCTCTCGGCCTTGAAAAGCCCGAAAGAGATATTATGCAGAGAAAACCCAGAAGCAGTAAAGAAGGCGTCTTTGCAGGCGGTATGGGCTTTGACTGCTTCTATCAGGGCGCACTTGTTACAATCCTCACTCTTGCCGCTTTCTTCATCGGCGAATTTATGCAGAACGGCCACTGGCAGTTTATGAATATTGCCGCTGAGCACAGCGCAGAGGGTATGACAATGGCATTCCTCACAATGTCAATGTGCGAAATTTTCCACTCATTCAACATGCGTTCACAGCGTGCTTCCGCAATTGCAATGACCTTTGCTCAGAAGTCACACAACATTGTTCTTTACCTTGCAATGGCAGGCTCCCTCATCCTTACAACGGCAATTATTGAGGTTCCCTTCCTCGCAAACCTCTTCGGCTTTACCCCCATCAGCTGGACAGAATATGCAATTTCAATCGGTCTTGCATTCAGCGTTATCCCGATTGTTGAAATCATCAAGGCGATTCAGCGCGCAGCATCAAAGAAACGCTAAAAAACCAAACTCAACCGCCAGTCAGACAATGACGGGCGGTTTTTTCGACAATAATTATTTAACGAAATGTAAAAATTTACTATTTTATTGAAATTGTAATAATTTAATGGTAAAATAACTTTCAGTTTTAAAAAGGAGGTATTCGTTTGGACGAGAATAAAGAGCGCGAGCTTGAAAACCTTGACGTTACCGAAAACGAAGAAAACCCGACACCCGAAATAAATCCCGAAACAGAAGATGCCGTACCCGCTTCGGAGGAAACCGTTTGCGAAGAAGAGACTGCAACCGAAGAGCAGGAAAATGATTCTGAAGAAGAACTTGTGTCCGAAGAGCAGGAAATCGTTGTTACCGAGGCCGATATTCCCGCAGAGCTGCTTTGTGAGCGTTGCGGCGAAAGAAAAAAGGTCAACGGAAAGAATTATTGCCGTAAGTGCAGTGAAGAGGTGCTTCGCACCCCCCTTCCCGTGATGGGTGTGGCCGTATCTTTTGTTGCATTTCTGGCAGGCGTTGCGGCACTTGTTATGATTTTCCTCAACAGTGCATCAACCGTTTCCGTCATGGAAGCGCACGAAAACTATGCTGACAAGTGCTATCTCACGGCGTATAATTCTTATTACAGTGCAATTGAATCCGCAACCGAAATCAACACCTCTGTCCAGAGCGGCTTCGGCCTCTCGAAAGAGCTTGTTGTTATCGGCGACAGTGTTTATGCGCAGATGTTAAGGTCTTACGCAAAGGTGCAGACACCCCTGAGCGCAGGCAGTGCCGTTGCAACACTGTTTGACAAGGAAACTCTTGAAAAGGAAAAGTATGCCGACATCAAGGAATATGCCGATATTTATGAAGAGCTGTCACTCGTTTCGTCAATGTGCACTTCAATCATCAATGACCTTTACAACGGCGAAATCTCCTATCAGGAAACGCTTGCCGAGCTTGACGTAATTGTCAGGGAAAACGGTGTGGAAGAGCTTTACCACGAGTATTTCAAATATATGGCGGCTGTTACGGGCGGAGCCCCTGCCGAAGAGCAGATGATGATGTTGCAGAAGATAAAGAGTCTTGCCCCCGACAAAGACTGGCTTTATATGGCAGATATGTTGCAGCTTTACTATGACCTTGGTGAGTATGAAAAGGCAGAGGAATACTGTGATGCGCTTATTGAGCAGAACAGAAACGAAGCCGCCGCATACAAATACAAGGCGATGATTCGTCTTATCAACGACGACAAAGACGGTGCTTTTGCCGTTTGCGACGAGTTTGATGAGTACAATATCGGCTATGCCGATTCTTACAACCTCAGAGCGTTTGTCACCCGCCGTTTCGGCGATCTTGATGCGGCGGAAAAGCTTTGCAAGGAGGCTGCCGAGGCTTATGCATCACCCGAGGCTTTCCGTCAGCTTGCAATAGTCTGCCTGCTCAAGGGCGATTATGATGCCGCGTTTGACAACGCTTACGGCGCAATGAACAGCGCATATTACGATTATTCCTACTACGGCACAGAGGAAGCCTACGCTTTCTATCAGTCTTATGAAGCCTGGGCAACCCTTCACCTCACCGCATACTTTTGCTCTGAATTCGGCAACGGTGCGGGCGAATATTCATCCGAGGCGGCATCAATGGTGCTTGCGGACGAAGAAAAATATGAGGATGAATTTGAGAAGTATTGGATGGTTGTCAACGGCGAGCTGACACTTGAAGACGTCTTTTTGAAAGGAGCGGGAGAAATAGCATGAGAATTATAAATTTCTTTTACATTCTGGGTAAAATGCTGACCCTTCCCGGTTCCTATCTCAAAGGATACTGGGAGCATCTGACCTGCCGTATGCTTAAAATCCCCGTTGAAACAAAGGGATACCTTCATTTTGACGAAACCTGCGGTCACGTTGATCAGGACGTTGCACCGACGGTGTGGAAAAAGTATCTTGCGGCAACCGCCTCCGGCTTTGCAAACGCAATCCTCGGTTTCTTTATGGTAATCGGCGGTGTTGTCGGTCTTTACTATCTCGGCGTAACCCCTTCAAAATCCCTGCCGATGTTTATTTTCTACGTTGCAACAAGCTATCTCGGCGTTTCAATGCTTTGTAACGTTGCACCGATGATTGAAACAGCCCTTTTCCTCTGGGACGGTGTTTACGGCAAGGGCAGCAAGAACGTTTTTGCAAAAATCTTTCTGTTTATCCCCACAGTCATTACGGTTGTCTGGGCTTATCTTGAAAGATATTCCCTGACCGTTATTGCAAATATTGCAATTGTTCTGCTTCTTGTTTTCACCGCATAATTCAATATTTGATTTTCAGGCGGCGCGGAGCTTTTCCGTGCCGCTTTTTATTGGTCTGCGGGTCTTGATATTTTTAAAAGAAAAGGTTATAATAATTAAAAATTATTTTATTAAAGATACGGATTCAGGAGAGAAAGATGTTAAAGTTAGAAAACATATCGTTTACGGTAGAGGATGAAGGCAGAAACCTCGAAATAATCGAAAATGTTTCGCTGGAAGTTCCCGACGGCAGATTTGTCGTCATCACGGGGCCAAACGGCGGCGGAAAATCAACACTTGCCCGCCTTATTATGGGCATAGAAAAGCCGACAGCGGGAAAAATAACATATGACGGTGTTGACATTACCGACATGAGTGTTACCGAAAGGGCAAAGCTCGGCATCGGCTATGCGTTTCAGCAGCCGCCGCGCTTCAAGGGGCTTACCGTCAGACGCCTGCTCGGTCTGGCTCACGGCAGTGAGCTGCCCGTTGATGAGTGCTGCGCCTATCTTACAAACGTCGGTCTTTGCTCGCGCGAATATTTAAACCGTGAGGTTGATACATCGCTTTCGGGCGGCGAAGCAAAAAGAATTGAAATCGCCACACTTATGGCACGCAATCTCGGCCTTGCCATTTTTGACGAACCGGAGGCAGGAATTGACCTGTGGAGCTTTTCAATGCTTGTCGAAAGCTTCAAGGCAATGACAAACCGCAACGCAAAAAGAAGCGTGCTGATAATTTCCCACCAGGAAAGAATAATGCAGCTTGCCGATGAAATCTTCATCATTGCAAACGGCTCGGTCAAAAATCACGGCAGCAAAGAAGAAATTCTGCCCGAACTTATGAAAGAGTTTAACGACACCTGCTCTTTCAGGGGAAAGGGGGGCACGGCTGATGAATAAAATTGACAGCAATCTGCTTGCCGCAGTTGCGGATTTGCACGAGGTGCCCGCAGGTGCCTATAACATCCGCAAAAACGGTGAGGGACATTCACGCCGCTCAACCGAAAACATTGAAATTGTCACAAAAACCGACAAACCGGGCATTGACATCAATGTAAAAGCAGGTACAAAAAATGAGAGTATCCATATTCCCGTCATCATCACCGAAACGGGAATTGAAGATATGGTTTACAACGATTTTTACATCGGTGAGGGTGCCGACGTTGTGATTGTTGCAGGCTGCGGAATCCACAACGCAGGCGACAGCGCATCAAAGCACAACGGTATTCACACCTTCCACATCGGTAAAAACGCCAGAATCCGCTATGTTGAAAAGCATTACGGCGACGGTGACGGCGCAGGCGACAAGGTGATGAATCCGCAGACCGTTGTTTATCAGGCAGAGGGCTCTGTGTGCGAAATGGAAATGGTGCAGATTAAAGGCATTGACTCCACGCAAAGGGATTCAAAGGCAATTCTTGAAGCGGGCGCAAAGCTGATAATCACAGAAAGACTGCTCACTCACGGCAATCAGGAGGCAATTTCAAACGTTGAAATCGACCTCAACGGTGTCGGATCTTCGGCACAGATTATTTCACGCTCGGTTGCCAAGGATTCCTCAAAGCAGGTTTTCTTCCCCAAGGCAGTCGGCAATGCGAAGTGCAGTGCCCACGTTCAGTGTGATTCAATCATTATGGACAACGCAAAGGTCAGTTCAATCCCTGCCGTTGAGGCAAACAATGCCGACGCGCAGATTATTCACGAGGCGGCAATCGGCCGCATCAACAACGACCAGCTCATCAAGCTCATGACCTTCGGTATGAGTGAAGAAGAGGCTGAAGAGGTAATAATTCAGGGATTCCTGAAATAAGATAAGGAGCACAATTATGGACGAAAAACGCTTTTTCTGTGTAAAAAACGGCAAGCTCAGTTACCCCAGAACAATTCTCACGGGCTTCGGATTCCTCGCAACCTCAATTGCATGGGCAATCTATGACCCATACATAACAAAAATCCTCAACGCCCTGCTCAACTCCTCCGCAACCGTTACTCAGTGGAGCAACTACCTTGTTGAAAAAATGCCCATCCTCGCAAAACTCGCCGAGGCACAGGGCGAAGACGTTGCCCTTGCAGGCGGCGGCTTCACACTTGTTCCGCTTTTCATCGGTATTATCATGACCTTTGACAATATTTTCGGCGTTATCTTCCAGCCCACCTTCGGCAAGCTTTCCGATAACTGCCACTCAAAATTCGGCAAACGCCGTCCCTTCGTTATTTACGGCGCACCCGTTTCGGCTTTGCTGTTTGCACTCATCCCGATTGTTTTTCTTAACACCAACAGCCTGCCCTGGACAATGGTTTGCATTATTCTTTTTGTTTTCTCAATGTCACTGTGGCGCGCACCCGTTGTTGCACTTATGCCCGACCTCACACCGCCCTCACTGCGCAGTGAAGGCAACGCCGTTATCAATCTTATGGGTGGTGTCGGCAGTGCTGTCGGTATGGTCGCAGGCACACTTGCAATCGCCCTTTGCGGACTTTTCACAGGTCTTTCAAGTGAGCAGATCAAGGCAAACGAGGTTGTTTCTTTCCCCTACGTTTTCGCCATCGGCGGACTTGTTATGATTGCAGGTATGCTTGTTCTTCTGTTCTTTGTCAAAGAGCAGGATTCAAGACTTGACGTTCAGGCGGCAAAGAATCAGGCTGCTGACGATAAAGCTGCAAGAAAGGCTGCCAAAGCAGCAGAAAAAGCGGCAAGAAAAGCGATGGTGCTTTCCAAGGGCGAAAGAAAGAGCCTTGCGTTTATGCTGGCAACTCTTTTCTTCCTTTTCTGCGGCAGCAACGCAATCACCACCTTCTTTGCGCTTTTCGCACAGGAAATCCTTCACATGATTACCTCCGAGGCAACAATCATTATGCTTATTTTTGCCGTTTGCTCGGGCCTTGCAGCTCTGCCCGCAGGCAAAATGGGTAAAAAATTCGGCAGAAAGAAGACCATTATTGCAGGTCTTGCAATCTTCCTTGCCGCCTTTGTTGTTTTCCTTGGTGTCTTTGTTGCAATGCTCGGCAAGCAGGATCTGAGCATTTCCAGATATGTTACGGTCAACAACTCCTACACCGTCATCAACAACCAGATCAACGATTACAACGCAGCCCTTGCAGAGGGTGAAGAAACCCTTTCAATGGAAGCTTACGTTGAATATCTTACAGCAAAAGAATCAGGTGCTTCACTTGACGGCTATGCAGATTATGCCGCATTTGACGAAACCGTCACCGGTAAAGACGGTATCATTGCCGTTGCAACAAGCATTCTCGGTGCTGATGAAAACGTCGGCTTTGCTGAGGCTATGTCGTCCGTCAACGCAACCGTTGCGGGAATTATTGCAATCCTGAGAATCCTCATTTACCCCGTTCTTATTCTCGGCGGTGCGGCAAATATGTTCATCACCGTTAACACTCTGCCCCTTGTTCTTGAAATCGGCGGTATCGATAAGGTCGGCACATTCACAGGCTATTACTACACCGCAACCTTCTCCGCACAGATTGCAACCCCCATCATTTACGGCTTTATCAGAATGTTTGCAGGCACTTATATGTCACTGTTCTATTACAGCCCCATCACATTCCTGCTGTCAATGTTCTGCCTGATGTTCGTAAAACACGGCGAAGCAATCCCTGATGCAATCATCAAAGAGGCAAAAGAATCAGCCGATTAATTGCCGCAAAATAAAAAAATACTGATTTTTTCCGCTCCGACCGTTCAGGTCGGGGCGGAATTTACATTTATTTAATATATTTTTCAAGAAAAATTGTAATTTTCCCTTTAAATTTTAAATGAGCGGTGCTATAATACTTTTATTATGGAAAAGTATGAGCTTTGCTCATCAGGCATAGAAAAAGTTTACACGGAGGTAAAAATGGAAAAAATCATTTCGGTTAAAAATCTGTCCAAATCATACGGCAGCCATCAGGTTCTCAACAACGTGTCGTTTGATTTTGACGGCGGCCAGATTATCGGTCTGCTCGGTCCTAACGGCAGCGGTAAAACATCTCTCATCAAAATTCTGACAGGCCTTATCAATGACTATTCGGGTGAGGTTCTGGTTGCCGGCAAAAAGCCCGGCAAGCTTACAAAGGCAAAAGTTGCTTATCTGCCCGAAAAAACTTACCTTGCAGACTGGATGCGCTCAATCGACGCAATCAATTACCTTGCCGATTTCTACAAGGATTTTGACAAGGCAAAGGCAATGGAAATGCTTCACACATTCCAGCTGCCCGAAAAGCAGAAAATCAAGACAATGTCAAAGGGTATGCAGGAAAAGCTGCAGCTTTTACTTGTTATGTGCAGAAATGCCGATATTTATATTCTTGACGAGCCGATGGGCGGCGTTGACCCCGCGGCAAGAGCTTTTATTCTTGACACAATTATGAAAAACCACCGTCAGGGCTCAACAATTCTGCTGTCAACCCACCTTATTTATGACGTTGAGAGAGTTTTTGACTCAATTCTTATGATTGGCCGCGGCACCGTGCTTGTAAAAGACACTGTTGCAAACCTTACCAAAGACGGTAAAACAATTGACGATCTGTTCAAGGAGGTGTTCGGATATGCTTGGCAAGTTAATTAAGAATGATTTCAAGGCAAGCGCCTACACAATGGGATTTGTTTACATCGCAATGGCGGCAACTGTCGGTCTGCTGATGCTTGCATATCTGCTCGACATTTCGTGGATTAAAACTGCGGGCACAATCGCCCTTGCGGTTGTCGGCATTGTTGCAAACATCGTAACCTTTGTTTTCATCATTTCCAATTTCAAAAAGACGCTTTACGGTCCTCAGGGTTATCTTTCATTCACCCTGCCCGTCACAAGCAACCAGCTGCTTTTCTCAAAGCTTTTTACATCCTGCACATGGATGCTCATCAGCTACGGCGTTGCGCTCGGAATCTGGGTCGGCGTTTTCTATTACGTCAAGGATGCCGCTGAGGAATATATGGACCAGACCTTCGGCGAAGAGCTTGCACAGATGTTCACTGAGCTTGTTGCAAGCTTCACGGGTGTTCCCTCAGCCGTTGTCATCAAGGCACTTGTCGTGTTCTTTGCAATGATGCTGTTTATGCTCATCACAGTGTTCATTGCTCTGCTTTATTTCTCAATCACCTGCTCAAACATCAGAATTTTCCAGAAAATGGGCGGTCTGACAACAGTTATCGTTTTCTTTGTTCTTATCATTGCCTCTGTCAATGTTTTCACATGGCTTACCGAAAACGTTGCACTTTACGTCGCTTTTTCCGAAGAAGGCACACGCCTGCTGTTTGACCAGTATGCACAGCCCGTTGAGGGAGAGCTGAAAATTGAAATTGCAGGTTTCATCTTCTGCATACTTGAGGTTATCGGCGCATTCTTTGCAACCTCATATCTTATGGAGAAAAAAGTAAATCTCAAATAATCGGGAGCGGTTATTATCAGATTAGGTATTTTCGGCGGAACGTTCAATCCGCCGCATAACGGACATTTAAAGCTTGTTTTAAGGGCGGCCGAAAGGTTCGCCCTTGACAACGTTCTTATTATTCCCACGTGTATTCCGCCGCACAAAGCCGCCGACTCGCTTGCAAGTGAAACGGACAGGCTCGAAATGTGCCGGTTGCTTTTCGGTTGTGACAGGCGTTTGAGCGTTGACACAATTGAGCTTGAACGCGGCGAAAAAAGCTACACGGTGGATACTCTCAGGGAGCTTAAACTCAGATATCCCGACAGCGAGATGTTTCTGATAATCGGCTCGGATATGCTTGATACCTTTACAAAATGGTATAGGTATGAAGAAATTCTTTCCCTTGCCACAGTTTGTGCGGCAGGGCGCACGGAGGATTACACGCCTGACCTGAGCGGCTTTACCGAGACGGAAAAAGAAAAAATTGTTTGTTTTTCGTTTGACCCGATTGAGATAAGCTCAACCGAAATCCGTAATGCGGTTGCAGACGGCGGCGACATAAGCGGCGTTGTTTCACCTCAGGTTTCGGAATATATCGCAAAAAACGGTCTTTACCGCGGCTATGATTCTTATGTGCGGCTTATCCGCCAAAAGCTTGACGATTACCGTTTTTATCACAGCCTGTGCGTTGCAGAAAGCGCAAAAGAGCTTGCACTGCGCTACGGTGCGGATTCTCACAAGGCGTATCTTGCAGGGCTTTTGCACGACGTGATGAAGAATGCGCCGCGTCAGGAGCAAAGGACGGCAATTGAAAAGGCGGGACTTCTTTTTACCAAGTCGGATGAGGAAAATCCGAAAATCTGGCACGCCATTGCAGGCGAGGCTTTTCTGAGAACGGAAAAAACCGTTGAGGACGAAGATATTTTAAGTGCCGTGCGCTGGCACACAACGGGTCGCGCAGGAATGACACTGCTTGACAAAATTGTTTACATTGCCGATTTCATCTCGGCGGACAGGGATTATCCCGACGTTGAGGTTGTGCGTGAAAAAGCAAAAAAATCGCTTGAAAGCGCAATAAAATACACTTGTGAATACACAATAAAAAAGGTTTCGTCCGACGGCAGGGTGCCACACCCGGCAACGGTCGATTGCTATAACGAAATGACTTCTACGGAAGGGGAGTAAATATGAATTCGGTTGAACTTGTAAGGGCAATAGCCAAAGTTCTTGACGAGAAAAAGGCTGAAAATATTGTTGCCATCAAAACAGAAGACCTGACAATCGTTTCCGATTTCTTTGTAATTGCCTCGGGCACATCAAACACTCACACCAAGGCTCTTGCCGACGATGTTGAGTATGAAATCAAGAAACTCGGCGTTGACCCCATTCACTTTGAAGGCAGGGCAACGGGTTGGATTCTGCTTGATTACGGCAGTGTTATCGTTCACGTTTTTGACAGGGAAAGCAGAGATTACTACAACCTTGAAAGACTGTGGGCAGACGCCGATAAGCTTGACTTGTCGGATATAATTACGGAAGATTAATCGCACTTCGGAGGGAGTAAAAATATGGCACAGTACGATTTTAAAAATATTGAAAAAAAGTGGCAGGATAAATGGGAGCAGAGCGGCGTTTTCTGCGCTCAGGACAATTCCGACAAGCCCAAATTCTACGCTCTTGTAGAATTTCCTTACCCCAGCGGCGCAGGTATGCACGTCGGTCACATCAAGGCTTATTCGGGTCTTGAAGTTGTCAGCCGTAAAAGAAGAATGCAGGGCTACAACGTTCTTTTCCCCATCGGCTTTGATGCTTACGGCCTGCCGACAGAAAACTATGCTATCAAAACGGGCATTCATCCCCGTGAGGTAACAGACAGAAACATTGAAAAATTCTCTGACCAGCTCAGAAGAGTCGGCTTCTCTTTCGACTGGAAAAGAGTTGTTGACACAACGCAGGAAGATTACTACAAGTGGACACAGTGGATTTTCCTTAAAATGTTTGAGCATAACCTTGTTTTCAGGGACAAGACTCTTGTCAACTACTGCCCCTCCTGTAAGGTTGTCCTTTCAAATGAAGATTCTCAGGGCGGCAAGTGTGACATCTGCCACAGCGACATTGTTCAGAAGTCAAAGGACGTCTGGTATCTGCGCATCACAGAGTATGCCGACAAGCTTCTTGAAGGTCTTAAAGAGGTTGATTACCTCCCCAACATCAAGCTCCAGCAGGAAAACTGGATCGGTAAATCAACGGGCGCATTTGTCAATTTCTCAATCAACGGCACAGACGAAAGCCTTAAAATTTATACCACCCGTCCCGACACTCTTTTCGGCGTAACCTTTATGGTTATGGCTCCCGAGCATCCTCTTATTGACAAATATGCCGACAAAATCGGCAATATGGCAGACGTTGAAGCTTACAGAGATGTCTGCAGCAAAAAATCTGCTTTTGAAAGAACACAGCTTGTCAAGGAAAAGACAGGTGTCAGACTTGAAGGCTTCACAGCCGTTAACCCCGTTGACGGCAAGGAAATTCCGATTTATATTTCCGACTACGTAATGATGGGCTACGGCACCGGCGCAATTATGGCTGTTCCCGCCCACGACCAGAGAGACTATGAGTTCGCTCAGAAATTCGGCATCGATATCATCGAGGTCATCAAGGGCGGCGACATTTCAAAAGAAGCCTATACCGGCGACGGCGAAATGGTAAACTCAGGCTTCCTCAACGGTCTTACAAACAAGAAAGATTCCATCGAAAAGATGGCTGAATACCTGCAGGAAAAGGGTATCGGCGAAAAGGGCGTTCAGTACAAGATGAACGACTGGGCATTCAACCGCCAGAGATATTGGGGCGAACCCATCCCGATTGTTCACTGCCCCGAGTGCGGTATTGTTCCCGTACCCTACGAAGAGCTTCCTCTTGAGCTTCCCAAGGTTGAAAACTTTGAACCCGGCACAGACGGCGAAAGCCCGCTTGCCAAGATTGACTCTTTCGTCAACTGCACCTGCCCCAAGTGCGGCGGTGCGGCAAAGCGTGAAACCGATACAATGCCCCAGTGGGCAGGCTCATCCTGGTATTTCCTGCGCTACATTGACCCCAACAACACCGAGGCTTTTGCAGACCCCGAAAAGCTTAAATACTGGATGCCCGTTGACTGGTACAACGGCGGTATGGAGCACGTAACACGCCACCTTATCTATTCACGCTTCTGGTATAAATTCCTCTTTGATCTTGGCGAAGTACCCTATTCAGAGCCTTATGCAAAGAGAACCGCTCAGGGTCTTATCCTCGGCCCCGACGGCGAAAAAATGTCAAAATCAAAGGGCAACGTTGTTGACCCCAATGCAGTTGTTGACGTTTACGGCGCCGACGTTCTGAGAACTTACGTCCTTTTCATGGGCGACTATGAAAAGGCCGCACCGTGGTCTGAAAACAGCGTAAAGGGCTGTAAGAGATTCATTGACAGAGTCTGGGGTCTTGCCGACATTCTCACCGACGGTGATACTTATTCAAAGGAACTTGAAACACCCTTCCACAAGACAATCAAAAAGGTTTCAGAGGACCTTGAAACACTCAAATACAACACAGCAATTGCCGCACTGATGACTCTGCTCAATTCAATTTACGAAAAGGGCAGCATCAACAAGGCAGAGCTTAAAACATTCCTCACCCTGTTTAACCCCATCGCTCCTCACGTTACAGAGGAAATGTGGGAAAACGCAGGCTTCGAGGGTATGCTTGCCACTGCCGAGTGGTGCAGCTATGACGAGGCAAAGTGCGTTGATGACGAAATCGAAATTGCCGTTCAGATTAACGGTAAGGTGCGTGACCGTCTTGTTGTTCCTGCCGAAATCGGTGCAGATGAAGCCGTTGCAAAGGCAAAAGAACTTGAAAAAATCAAGGAAGCCATTGACGGCATGGCAATCGTAAAAGAGCTTTATGTTAAGGGCAGACTGGTAAATATTGTTGTCAGACCCTCAAAATAAGGCGAAAATAACTGATTTTGATATTGACAACGCAACATCGGTTATAGTATAATGTCTTTCAAGCTATGAAAAATTAGCCCCTGCAAAAAAGCGGAGGGAGGGAATAAAGTGAGTCAGGTAAAAGTTAAGGAAGGCGAGTCCCTTGACAACGCTCTCAGAAGATTCAAAAGACAGACTTCCAGAGACGGCGTCATCCAAGAGGTTCGCAAAAGAGAACACTACGAAAAGCCTTCGGTTAAGAGAAAGAAAAAGTCTGAGGCTGCTCGTAAGCGTAAGTTCAAGTAATTTTTAAGATTGCGGCAGGCTGAATCAGTCTGCCGTTATTCTTTTTTCGGAAAGGTGATTGCATGAATATCACGGCACTTGCCAAAACTTTAAAAGAAAACGAGGGCTATCTTATTGTGTCCCCCGAAAACGCACGCTATTTCACCGCCTTTGATTCGTCAAACGCATGGATTTTCGTAACCGCAGAAAGAAGCGTTTATCTCACCGATTCCCGCTACATTGAGGCGGCAGGGAAAAACGTTGACGGCTGTGACGAAATTGTTGAAATGAAAAGCGGCGGCGAGCAGTTGAAAGAGCTTGCTGCGGCGGCAGGAATCAACACGCTTTACATTGAGTCATCGCGTATGACGCTTGACACGTTTGAAAGATTGCAAAAACAGCTTGACGGTGTGTGCGCCCTTGTCGGCGGCAATACCCTTGACAAAGCGGTTGACGGAATACGCAGTGTCAAGAGCGACGGCGAGGTTCAAAAAATTCTTGCCGCACAGAAAATTGCCGAAAAAGCCTTCCTTGAAATTCTTGATTTCATCCGCGTGGGTGTTACCGAAAAAGAAATTGCCTTAAAGCTTGATTTCCTGATGCTCAGCGGCGGTGCGGACGCAGTTTCGTTTGAAACAATTGCAGTCAGCGGAAAGAATTCATCAATGCCGCACGGTGTGCCTTGCAATAAAAAAATCGAAAACGGCGATTTCATCACCATGGATTTCGGAGCGGTTGTTGACGGCTATCACAGTGATATGACAAGAACGGTTGCCGTCGGAAATGTCAGCGATGAGCAAAAAGAAATTTACGGCATTGTGCTTGCGGCACAGGAGGCGGCGCTTGCCTCGCTTAAAGCGGGAGTTGACTGTGCGGCGGCGGATGCGGCGGCACGTGATATTATTGCGGCAAACGGCTACGGCGATTTTTTCGGGCACGGCACGGGTCACGGTGTCGGCGTGGAAATTCACGAGGGCCCGAGCCTTTCGCCGAGAAGCAAATCGGTTTTACAGGCGGGCAACGTTGTTACCGTTGAGCCGGGAATTTACCTGCCGGATAAATTCGGCGTGAGGATTGAAGATATGGCTTTAATCACCGCAACGGGGCACAAAAACCTCACTGCAAGCCCGAAAAGCCTTATAATTATATAATTAATAAGCTAATTTTCAAAAAAAGCTTGAAAAGTCCATAGGAATAGTATAAAATAAAACAGCAAACATAACATTTAAGGAGATATATTTATGGTATCAGCAGGCGATTTCAGAAACGGCGTAACCTTCGAAATGGAAGGTCAGGTTTATCAGATTATCGAGTTCCAGCACGTTAAGCCCGGCAAAGGAGCTGCTTTTGTCAGAACAAAGCTGAGAAACGTTATTGCAGGCGCAGTTATTGAGCGCACATTCAGCCCCACCGACAAGTTCCCCACCGCTTTCATTGAGCGTAAGGAAATGGAATATTCATATCAGGACGGCGACCTTTACTACTTCATGGACCCCGAAACCTATGATATGGTTCCCATCAATGCAGACACACTTCCCGAAAACTTCAAGTTCGTCAAAGAAAACGAAACTTGCCGCATCCTTTCCTACAAGGGCAACGTTTTCGGTGTTGAGCCCCCCACAACAGTTACTCTTCAGGTAACAAACACTGACCCCGGCTTTGCAGGCAACACAGCAACAAACGCAACAAAGCCCGCAACCCTTGAAACAGGTGCCGAGGTTAAGGTTCCTCTCTTCATCGAAGAGGGCGAAATGATTGTTGTCGATACCCGTACAGGCGAGTATCTCAGCAGAGCATAATTACACATTTTCAAGAGAAAATATATTATATCTAATCAGGAGGAAAAAGAAATGACACTTACAGAAAAAGTTGCATATCTCAAGGGTCTTGCAGAGGGTCTTGCTCTCGATGCAGATAAGCCCGAGGTTAAAGTTATCAACGCAATGATGGACATCCTTGATGACCTTGCTCTTTCCGTCAGCGATCTTGAGGACGAAGTAGCAATCATCGGCGAGCAGGTTGATGCAATTGACGAAGATCTTGAAGAGCTCGAAGAGTGCTTCTACGACGAGTGCGATGATTGTGATTGCTGTGACGACGATTACGACGACGAGTTCGATTATTATGACGTTGAATGCCCTTCCTGCGGTGAAATCATCAGCGTTGATGAAGAAATCCTTGAAGAAGGCAGCATCAATTGCCCCGCTTGCAACGAGCTTCTCGAGTTTGAGATTGAGTGCGACTGCGATTGCTGCGACGACGAAGACTAATTCATGAAATCCAAAATCCCGCAATGCTGACGCATTACGGGATTTTTTTATCGCTATAAAATAATGCTGAGCACCAGCATTTTCAGTGCTTTTGAAAAAATTGCTTCAAAATCTTCAATCGGCAGAGGATTCTTACCTTTTCCGATTTCAAAAGTGAAGCCCGGTTTTTCAAAACATTCAATAAACCAGTCCTTGAATCCGCCGTGCGAGGCAAGCCCCGAATTCTGAACAAGGGTGTAACCGCTTGCGGCGGCAAAAAGCTGTGCGGTTTCCCTTGCGCCTTCGGGTGTTTTGTCCGAATATTGCCAGAAAATTTCTTCCCCCTGACTGTGCAGGGCAACCACTCTGCGGGGATTGACACGCATGCACAAATCTGCAAGCGCCTGCGTTTCAGGCTCGCTTTCGGGTGCAAAGCCTCCGTAGCGGCGCGGCGCAGGCCCCGTGATTCCTGCGGCAATTTCCTTGCGGCGCAGAATTGCCCAGCCTGCATCGAAATTGTGATTTATATCCACACCGCGTGCGTTTGCATTCCAATCACTTAAATCACCGCCGCTTGCCTTTAAAACGGTTTGCTCATATTCAAATGCGGCGCCCGCACCGTTAAGGGCGATTTCAACTCCGTCGGGGTTTACGCAGGGGACAATAATCACCTCGCGGTCTGCAATTGCGCCTGCGGCATTAATTCCGCAGACCGCCTCTCCGTCTGCCCGCGACCGACACAGCAATTCTGTAAGTCGGTAAAGTGCAAGCACGGTCAGCCATTCCTGCGCGTGAAAGCCTGCCGCCAGAATGACGGGGTTTTTACCGCTGCCCAGCGAAAACGAAAGCAGGCGGCGTGAGCAAAGACTGCTGCCGACAAATCCGCAGCTGAGAAACGGGTAAGAGTGCCTTAATTTGAACATCATCTCTTTTTGAACGTCATAACTCGGCCGTTGTGCGGCGGTTATGTAACTCAAAAAATCACCTCTTTATAAATTTTTCATCGAAGGAGCAGAAAATGGAGCTTATTGAAAAAACCCTTACTCAAAAATATGTTTACGAAGGTAAAATAATCAACACACGCGTTGACACGGCATTGCTTTCAAACGGCAAAGAATGTAAACGTGAGGTTGTCGAGCATCCGGGCGGGGTGACTGTTGCCGCACTCACCGAAAACGACGAGTTGCTTCTGGTCAGACAGTTCAGATACCCTTATTCCGAGGTTGTTCTGGAATTGCCTGCGGGCAAGCTTGAAAAGGGAGAAGACCCGTTTGAGGCAGGTAAACGTGAACTGCGTGAAGAAACGGGAGCGATTGCCGCCGAATACTTCAACCTCGGCAAATTCTATCCCACGCCCGGTTATTGCGGCGAAATAATATATATCTATGCGGCAAAAGACCTGAGCTTTACAAATCTTGACCTTGACGAAGACGAATTTCTTGAGGTTGAAAAAATTCCGCTTGAGAAATGCGTTGAAATGGTGCTTAACAACGAAATTCCCGACGGAAAAACTCAGGCGGGCATTATGAAGGTTGCGCTTCTTAAACAAAAAGGTATTATGTGAGGAGGTTTTGAAATGGAAATAATTCTTGCCTCCGCCTCACCCCGCCGCCGTGAATTGATGTCAACGGCAGGCTTTGATTTTACGGTTGAGGTTTCCGACGTTGACGAAAGCGTGCCCGACGGCACTCCGCCGCAAGAGGCGGCACTTATCACCGCGCGCAGAAAAACTGCGGCGGTTGCAAAAAAACATCCCGATTGCATTGTTGTCGGCGCAGATACAATAGTTGTGCTTGACAATGAAATTATGGGCAAGCCTGCCGACAGGGCGGATGCAAAAAAGATGATTACATCTCTTTCGGGCAGAACACACACGGTTATAACAGGCGTGTGCGTGATGTGCGGCGGAATGGAGATTTCTTTTGCCGAAAGCACCGGTGTTGAGTTTTATGCGCTCACCGAGAAAGAGATTGATGCCTACGTTGCAACCGGCGAATGTGACGACAAAGCAGGTGCTTACGGAATTCAGGGCAAGGGATGTGTGCTTGTGCGCGGAATAAACGGCGATTACTTCAACGTTGTCGGTCTGCCGATTGCCCGCACATCCAGAGCAATTTATGAGATTATTGAGGCTTTTAAGAACTAAAAAGCTTGACTGTTTTGCAAAATCGTTATATACTGTTATAAATACGTAATATTACATTATATTTTGTCAGCAGGAGGAAAAAAACATGAAGGTATTTATGATTGGCGGCACCGGCTTACTCGGTTGCGAAGCCGCACGCATTTTCATTGAAAGAGGTCATCAGGTAAAGAGCGTTGCTCTGCCTCCGCTTCCCGAAGGTGCACCCATCCCCGAGGAAATGGATATTGTTATGTGCAACATCTATGAGAAATCTGACGACGAAATCAAAGAGATGATTACAGGCTGCGATTGCTTCGTTTTTGCTGCCGGTATTGATGAAAGAGTTGAATTCCCGGCACCTGTTTATGACGCATATTACAAATACAACATCGCTCCCCTTGAAAGACTTCTTCCCCTCTGCAAAGAGTGCGGTCTCAAGAGTGCTGTTATCCTTGGCTCATACTTTGCATTCCTTGCAAAAGAGCGCCCCGACATGAAGCTTACCGAACTGCATCCTTACATCAGAAGCCGTGTTGAGCAGGAAAAAGTTGCTTTCTCTTTTGCTGACGAAAACTTTGACGTTTCCGTCCTTGAGCTTCCCTACATCTTCGGCACACAGCCCGGCAGAAAGCCTGTCTGGGTTATCCTTATCGAGCAGATCAAGATGATGGATAAGCTTCCCTGCACAATGTATCCGGGCGGCGGCACAGCAATGCTTACCGTTCGTCAGGTTGGTGAGGTTATTGTCGGCGCTGCTGAAAAATCAAAGGGCGCAAAGGCATGGCCCATCAGCATGTACAACATGACATGGAAAGAGTTCCTCAAGATTGTCTATGCCGCAAGAGGTATGGGCGAAAACAGAAAGATCATCAGCGTTCCCCCCTGGATGATGCGCATGGGTCTTGGCAAGGTCAAGAAAGAATATGCCGAAAAGGGCATTGAAAGCGGTATTGACGTTGACGGACTTGCCGACATCATGGCACTCAACCTCTTCATCGACAGAAAATATTCTGTTGAGCTTGGTGCAACCGAAGACGACATCAAGGCAGCCATCACCGACTCCATCAAGGTCAGCCAGGCTTCCTATGACGGCAAAGTAAAGCTCCTTGAAATGAAGGGCGAATAATTACATAAAGGTTTTTTAACAAACGGGACGATATGTGAACAGACTATCGTCCCTATTTTGTGGAGGCAATTATGGATAAATATGTAAGCAAAAAAGAGCTGTGGATGTATGCGCTGGGTGCAGGCGGACAGGGCATGATTTATGCAATGATGTCAAGCTATATCAGCGACTACTACGTAAACGTTCTTCAGCTTCCGCTGATGTTTGTTTTGGTTCTCATGCTCGGCGCAAGAGTGTGGGATGCAATCAACGACCCGATGATGGGTATGATTGTTGACAGAAGAACAATGAAAAACGGCAGAATGAAGCCTTATATCATTATGGCAACCCCCGTTATCGCCGTTCTCACTCTTCTTATGTATCTCAGCCCCAACCTTGAGCAGGCTCCGCTTATGATTTTCTCGGCGGCGGTTTATATTCTCTGGGGTATGGCATACACCGTGGCGGATGTTCCTTTCTGGTCACTTCCCAACGTCCTCACTCCCAACTCAAAAGAGAGAAGCGACGTCATTTCGTTTACAAAAATCATCAACAGCATCGGCTCGGCTTTGCCCGAGGTTCTTTTCCTTGCAATTCCGCTTATTCTTAATGCAATTTACGCAAAATCGGGCAATGCACCCAATCCTCTTGATTTTGAAAAGAGAAAATATTTCCTCATTGCGCTTTTCGCCGTTGTTATCGGCGGAATAATGTATGTCAACAGCTATTTCCACATCAAGGAAAGAGTTACGCTTCCCAACAAGAAGAAGACACCGGGTCAGCCCGGCAGCCTTTCAAGAATTTTCCGTTGTAAGCCCCTTATGCTTGTTGTTATGATGGGTATTCTTTCCAGCGGAAGATATCTTGTTCAGGCGGCGGCAATCCACGTTGCACGTTATTCCTTCTACATCGGTCCCGAAAACCCCACTCAGGCCGATATACTCAACAGCATCAGTCTTGTCAAGACTATTTTCCAGGTCTGCACAATCGTCGGTATGTTCGGCACAACTCTTGTTATGCCCATACTTATGAAGAAGTTTGATTTTAAGAAAATTGTTATCACAACCTGCCTTGCAGGCTTTGCGGCAAGCGTTTTAACAACCGTCATTGGCTATGCAACGGGTCTTGCAAGCATCTATATTCTTGCTCCGTTCATCGTTGTTCAGTCGATTCCCCTCGGTGTTATCAATGTCATTTCCTACGCAATGATTTGTGACAGCCTTGACTATATGGAGCTTACAACGGGCGTAAGAGAAAACGGTCTCGGCTCTGCGTGTCAGGGCTTCATCAACAAAATCGGCAACGCATTCTCAACCTGCGGAATCATTGTACTTTATATGGCGATTGACATGGACCCTGCAGCAATGCTTTCAAAGGAAGCAATTATGGCGGCAACCGATGTTGACCCCGGTCAGAGATTTGCAATGTTTACCCTTGTTTCGCTTCTTCCCGGTATCAGTATGCTTCTTTGCTCAATTCCGATGTTCTTCTATAAGATTTCGGGCAAGAACAAGGAAAAAATGCTTTCAGACCTTGCCGAGAAGCGTGCAAAAGAGGGCTTTCAGGTTGAAAAATAATTACATATAAAATCAGAAACGCCTGATTTTACATTCACATTTATTTCAGAGAAAAGGTGACTCCCTTGTCCAATAAAAGAGATTTAAGAAATATCGCAATCATCGCTCACGTTGACCACGGCAAGACAACGCTTGTTGACGAGCTTCTCAAACAAAGCGGCACTTTCCGTGAAAACGAGCAGGTCGCAGACAGAGTTATGGACTCCAACGACCTTGAGCGTGAAAGAGGAATTACAATCCTTTCCAAAAACACCGCAGTACACTACAAAAACACAAAAATCAATATCGTTGACACCCCCGGCCACGCCGATTTCGGCGGCGAGGTTGAGCGCATCCTGATGATGGTTGACGGCGTTGTGCTTCTGGTTGACGCTTTTGAGGGCTGTATGCCGCAGACTCGTTTCGTGCTCAAAAAAGCGCTCGGCTTGAAGAAAAAAGTTCTTGTCGTCATCAATAAGATTGACCGTCCCAATGCACGCCCCGACGAGGTTGTGGACGAGGTGCTTGACCTTTTCATCGACCTTGGTGCAGATGAAGACCAGCTTGAATTCCCTGTTGTTTACGCTTCGGCAAGGGATGGCTATTCTTCACTTGATCCGACGGTCAGGTCAGGGGATATGCGTGTTCTTTTTGATGCAATTCTTGAAAATATCGACGCCCCCAAAGGTGACCCCGACGGTACGTTGCAGCTTCTCTTCTCAAGCCTTGATTATGACGATTATATCGGCAGAATCGGTGTCGGCAGAGTCGAGCGCGGCAGAATAAAGCGCGGTCAGCAGGTAATTCTCTGCAAAACCGACGAAACACAGCAGTCAGTCAAGATTTCCCGACTTTATCAGTTTGAGGGTCTGAGCCGTGTTGAGTGCGAAAGCGCCGAGGCGGGCGACATTGTCTGCGTTTCGGGCATTGCCGATATTAATATCGGTGAAACGGCGTGCGAGGTTGACAACGTTGACCCCCTGCCTTTCATCAAGATTGACGAGCCGACAATTTCAATGAATTTCATCGTCAATGACAGCCCCTTCGCAGGCCGCGAAGGTAAGTTTGTCACGTCAAGAAACATCCGTGACCGCCTTTTCAAAGAGGTTGAAACAAACGTCAGTATGCGTGTTGAAGAAACCGAAACAACCGACACCTTCAAGGTTTCGGGCAGAGGCGAGCTTCACCTTTCAATCCTTATTGAAACAATGCGCCGTCAGGGCTATGAATTCCAGGTTTCACGCCCCAAGGTAATTTATAAAGAAATTGACGGTGAGCTGTATGAGCCGATGGAGCTTCTGATTGTTGAAGTGCCTGAGCAGTACGTCGGTGCTGTTATCGAAAAGCTCGGCTCACGCAAGGCAGAGCTTGAAAATATGGGTGCGCGCGAAGGCGGCTCAACCCATCTTGAATTCAAAATTCCTTCACGCGGACTTATCGGCTACCGTTCGGAATTCCTTACCGATACAAACGGCAACGGCATTATGAATCAGCTCTTCGACGGCTATGCTCCCTACAAGGGAGACATCCAGACGCGTGAGCGTGGCTCAATCGTCGTTCACGAAACGGGCACAAGCACGGGCTACGGCCTTTTCAACACTCAGGACAGAGGCCGCCTTTTCATCGGCGCCGGTGTTGAGGTTTACGAAGGCATGATTGTCGGTGAGTGTGCCAAAAATGAGGACATTGTATGTAATGTCTGCAAACAAAAACATCTTACAAACACCCGTGCCTCGGGCTCCGATGACGCTTTGCGCCTTGTTCCGCCCAGCAATCTGAGCCTTGAACAGTGCATGGAATTCATAAAGGATGACGAGTTGCTTGAGGTAACTCCGATTTCGTTGCGCCTGAGAAAGAGAATTCTTTCAAAGGAAACCAGAATGAAGCTGGAACACAAAAAGAAGTAAAGGGTGAGCTTTTGTCAGTCTTTAACGGACAAAAGACCGCTGTTGCACTCGGCACGTTTGACGGCCTGCACAGGGGACATATCGCAGTAATAGCCTCGGCTCTCGCTTATAAAGAGCAGGGGCTTTTGCCTGTTGTTGCTCTTTTTGACGTGCATCCGCTGTCTGTCATCAAGGGCAAAGCACCCACCACCCTGCTTCAGGAAAATCTGCGTGAAAAAATGATTGCGCAAATGGGCGCACAAAGCGAGATTATTGAATTCAGTAAAATCCGTAAATTTTCCTGTGAGCAATTCGTTGACGAAATTCTTGTTGGCAGGCTCAACGCCGCCGCCGTTTGTTGCGGTGAGGATTACACCTTCGGAGCAGGTGCGGCAGGCACAAGCCGTACTCTTAAAGACCTTTGCCAAAAGGCAGGTATTGAATGTACCGTGTGCAAAAGTGTTGAGTACAAAGGTCTCGACGTCAGCTCAACGAGAATCCG
Organism: Acutalibacteraceae bacterium; assembly: GCA_045595825.1. Classification (GTDB taxonomy): domain Bacteria; phylum Bacillota; class Clostridia; order Oscillospirales; family Acutalibacteraceae; genus CAG-177. The sequence continues at coordinate 72,774 of JAZOBD010000052.1, read as the reverse complement.
TGAAAGTGTGACAAACGGCGATTTTGAAACCGCAAACGGAATGCTCGGCAGACCGTTTATGTATAAGCTGACCGTTGTCAGCGGCGACAAAATCGGCAGACTTATCGGTGCGCCGACAATAAATCAGTATTTTCCCGAAAATTTCACCGTGCCGAAAGTCGGCGTTTATGCCTCTGTGACAGAGGTTGACGGCAATGAATACCCCTCGGTTACGAATATCGGCGCACGTCCCACTGTTAACGGCAAGGAGTTGCGCAGTGAAACCTGTATTCTCGATTTCAGCGCCGACCTTTACGGCAAGGATATTGAGGTGAAACTGTTGCGTTATTTAAGGGGCGAGCAGAAATTCTCAAACCTTGACGTGCTCAGCGCACAGATTTATATTGATGCGGAAAAATCCCGTGAAGTTTACAGTCAAAGGGGTGAAAGCGATGTATGACAATTTTGAACAACTGAAAAACGATTGTATGGGTTGCGAAAAATGCGAGCTTTGCCGCACACGCACAAACCTTGTTTTCGGTGTCGGCAGTGAAAATGCCGAGGTGCTTTTTGTCGGTGAAGGTCCCGGCAGAAACGAGGATTTGCAGGGCGAGCCTTTTGTCGGCAGGGGCGGTCAGCTTCTTGATAAATATCTTGAAGCCGTCGGACTTGACCGCAAAAAGAATATCTACATTGCAAATATGGTAAAATGCCGCCCACCCGAAAACCGTGACCCCCTGCCCGAAGAGCAGGAGGCGTGCATTGACTGGCTGCGTGAGCAGACCCGTTTGTTAAAGCCTAAAATTGTTGTGTGTCTTGGAAGAATTTCGGCACAGCGACTCATTTCAAAAGATTTCAAAGTTACTCAACAGCACGGTGAGTTTATCGAAAAAGGCGGCATGCTCTTTATGGGCACCTTCCACCCTGCCGCATTGTTGAGAAATCCCCGTCAGAAGCCCGATGCGCTTGAGGATTTTCTGAAACTTAAAGCAAAAATCAAAGAAATCTGTGACCACACATATTAATAATGTAAAAAGCAGTCTGCCGGATTTTTCCTAGCAGACTGCTTTTGCTTTTTACTTTATTACGTCGCTGAGTGTTGCACCGACAAAATCGCAAAGTGCGGAAGGCTCAATTTGCAGCATTGCGCCACGCACGCCGGCACTTACGAAAATGCGGTCAAATAAGATTGCCGTTTCGTCAAAGGCGGTCGGAAAAGCTTTTTTCATTCCGACGGGTGTGCATCCGCCACGGATGTAGCCCGTTGTTTTGAGCAAATCCTTGACGTGCAGCATTTCCATCTTTTTTTCGCCGAAAAGCTTTGCGGCCTTTTTGAGGTCAAGCTCTTCGTTTGAGGGAATACAGCAAACGGCAAAGCCGTGTTTTTCGCCGCTGATGACAAGCGTTTTGAAAATCTGCTCAGGCGGTATTCCGAGCTTTCTTGCGGTGCTTTCGCCCGAAAGGTCGTTTTCATCAACCTCGTATTCGTGCACTGTGTAAGCGATTTTTGCGCCGTCGAGCAGACGCATTGCATTGGTTTTATCCATAATTACACTCTTGAAATTCTGAATGTGAAGGCGTATTTTCTGCCGCACTTGAGTTTGTAGGGCTTGTGAAGATAAGCACAGCCGGGCATATCGCCGCCGACACCGCGCATTGCCGCATCAAGGCAAAGGGTAATGCAGTTGTCGCTTGCCAGATCATAAAGATGGTCGGCATTGTCAAGCTTTTCGGGGTTGTAGTAACCTGCGTTGAAGCCGAAGGGGATATCCATTGCCTCAACGAGAATACCGCTGTTTGCACTGTCGGTGAGTGAAAGTGAACGCACGTCGCAACGGTGTCCGTTTTCCTGCGGACGCATATAACGGTGTTCAAGGTCTGCAACCTTCATGCTGAATTTTGCAATTCTTGCACCCGTTTTGCGGTCGCAATAGTTTTCGTGCGGACCTCTGCCGTACCACTGTACGTTGTCGAGGCTGCTCTTGATGCCCATACGCATGCCGACTTTAAGCATCGGCAGGAAAAGACCGCTTGCCTTGTGCGAAACGGTAAGCTCACCGTTGGGAGCAAACAGATATTCCGTGGTGACGCCGGCGGTGAAGGGGGCAACCCACACAACACTGACTTTTACACCCTTGGGTGTTGAAACGGCGTTGACGGAGGCGGCAACCGTCTGAGCGGTGCTTCTGCGCCACTGATAAAGCGGATGGATGCCGGCAAAAATCGGCTGGAAGTTGAGGTAACCTCTGTCGTTGTCTGTAAGCGCTCTGAAAAAGTCGGGGCGCAGGGGAGAGCTTTCGTCGATAATCTCTTTGCCGTCATATTTAAGTGAAGTGACGGCGCCGTTGGTGACAACAGCGGAGAAATCATTGCCGACAATTTTTACCTTGTCACCGAGTTTTGCAAATTTCATGTCGCCGTTAGAGGGGTGCACCTTTGCGGCGGTACATTCGCGCATTACAAACTGGTTAAAGCTCTGCTCGAAGTCTGCTTTTGCCCAGGGCTTGTCGGTTTTGAGGATGAACGAAACCGTCAGCAGCACTTCGCCCTCAGCGGCAAATTCGTCAAGGGTGAAGGGGAGCTGAACAACCTCTTCTGAAAGGGGAGCAACGACAAGGTCGTCGATTCTGCCCTTCATTGCAGTGTCACCGTTTACGGTAACAACCCACTTGATGGCATAATCTTCGGTGGAGATGAAAAGATTTTTGTTTTTGATGAGAATTCTGCCTGCGGCGGCGTTGCCCTCTTTGGCTTCAAGGTTTGAGTAAACCTTCTTCACCTCGTAGTAGGACGGGTGAGGCTCTCTGTCAGCGCCGATGATGCCGTTTGCACAGAAGTAGTAGCTTGTTGCACCTTCGTCAAAGTCGCCGCCGTAAAGCCACTTGTCACGGCCGTTTTCCACCTTGCGGATTGACTGGTCAACATAGTCCCAGATAAAACCGCCGCACATGTGGTCATATTTTTCAAAAACATCCATATATTCCTGGAAATTGCCCAGGCTGTTTTCCATTGCGTGTGCGTATTCGCAGTAAATTACGGGTTTGTCCGCAAATTCTTCTGCCTTTATGGGCTTGTTATCGGCGGCAAGGACGTTTGCAACGTTGTCGTAAAGGGTTGTTCTGATTTCCTCTTGCTCTTTGAGCTTTTTGACAATGCCCTCAACAGGATACATGCGGCTGATAAGGTCTGATTTTGTAAAGTCGAAGTCGCCCTCGTAATGAATGGGGCGGGTTGTATCAAGTTCAAGAATTGCATTCTTTTCATGCAGGAAGTTGCTGCCGTCGCCTGCCTCGTTACCGAGTGACCAGAAGCATACGCAGGGATGTGAGCGGTCACGCAGTACCATGCGCTGAGCACGGTCGATAACAGCGTGCTTGAATCTGGGATTGTCGCCGGGACAGTTTTTGCGGCGTACGCCGTGGCTTTCGACGTCAGCCTCATCCATTACGTAAAATCCGAGCTCATCGCACAGGTCATAAAAAATCTCTGCATCGGGATAGTGGCTTGTGCGGATGGCGTTGATGTTTGCACGCTTCATAAGGTAAAGGTCCTGATAATAGCGCTTTTCGGGCACTGCCCAGCCGTGGTCGGGGTCAAAATCGTGGCGGTTGACACCCTTGATGATAACACGTTTACCGTTGACATAAAGCACGTTGCCTTTGATTTCAATGATTTTGAAACCCGTACGCACGGTTTTTGCCGAAAGAACTTTGCCGTTTGCAGACAGAGTGATGACAAGTCTGTAAAGATTGGGCTCTTCCGCCGACCAGCGCAGAACGTTTTCAATGCTGTGACTGAAATTGATAACGGTGCTGCCGTTTTCGGCGGTGACTGTCTGTTTGCCGACCTCGGTGCGGTTGCCGTCAGCGTCAAAAATTGCAACAGCGACTTCGGCTTCTGCCGCATCGGAATAGTTGTTGACAGTTACTTCAAGGTCAAGCTTGCCCGTTGTGTAGTCTGTGTCAAGGGTTGAATTTGCAAAGAAATCGCGGATGCAGAGCTTTTCTTCGGCATAAAGATAAACCTCTCTGTAAATGCCTGAAAGGAACCACATATCCTGATCTTCAAGGTAAGTGCCGTCGGTGTAGCGGAAAACCTCAACGGTAATCTGATTTTCGCCGATGTTGACAAAATCGGTGACGTTGAATTCGGCAGGGGTCATCGAACCCTGAGAATAGCCGACTTTTTTACCGTTTATGTAAACGAAAAAGCCTGATTTGACAGCGCCGAAGTTGAGAAAAATTTCTTTGCCCGACCAGTTTTCGGGAACGTTGAAAGTGCGGCGGTAAACGCCGACCTCATTAAGCTTTTCGTTGATTTTCGGAATCTGTGACTCAACGGTTGAAATCGCCTTGGGGAAGAATGAGCAAAGATATACGGGTTTGCCGTAACCGTTCAACTGCCAGAGTGAAGGCACTGTTGTGTCATCCCAGGCGGAGTCGTCATAATCGGCGGCAAAATAGTCGGATGTAGTTGAGGTAAGGTCAAGCTGCCAGAAAAATTTCCAGGTGCCGTTAAGGCTGATTTTGTGCGGTGCGGGTGCGCCCGAAAGTGCATCTGCCTCGCTCGCATAGGGCAGGGCATTGTTGTGACCGTCTTCTTTGTTTTCTTTGATAATAAAGGGGTCTTCCCAATATCTGAGTCTTTTTGCCATTGAAATACCTCCTGAAACATAATTATACATCATAATTATAACACATAATTGTTGATTTGTATATATTTGACTATATTTTTAAAATGTATTATTATGTTAAAAAGGATTTTAAAAGGAAGGGCAAGAAGATGAAAATAAAATTCAGAATTGACCCCTCGGTTACTTATCAGAGAATGCAGGGCTTCGGTGCAAGCGGCGCCTGGTGGGCGCAATATGTCGGCGGCCTTACCCGGACCGACCCCGAAAGCGGAATGTCTGTCAGGGACAGGATTTCGCAGCTTCTTTACAGCAAAGAAAAGGGACTCGGCATCAATATTTACCGCTTCAACGTCGGTGCAGGCTCGGCAAGCGGCAAGGGTAACATAGAAAATCCGTGGCGCAGAACGCAGATTTTTGAAACCGCACCGAATGAATACGATTGGAACAAAGATGCAAATGCTGTTTATATGATGAAGCAGGCCGTAAAAGACGGCGCGGATGAGGTTATTCTTTTTGTCAATTCGCCACCCGAAAGGCTGACGAAAAACGGAAAATCTCATCTTGATAAAATTTTCTTTGAGAACATAAAGAAAGAAAATTACGCCGAATTTGCCCGCTTTGTGCTTGATGTAACTTCGCATTTTGTCAAAGAAGGTTTGCCTGTGCGCTACGTTTCGCCCGTCAATGAACCCGTGTGGATATGGACGGGCACGCAGGAGGGCTGTCACTATCATCCGTGGAGCCTCAAAGGTGTTTTCTCAACCTTTGCACGTGAAATGGAAAAATATCCCGAGCTTAAAGATGTCAGACTTTCGGGGCCCGAAAGCGGCGACCTGAGATTTCTCAATAAATCCTACATCCGCAGCATGCTTTCCGACCCTGCGGTGAGAAAGCGTGTTGACTGCATTGATACTCACTCTTATTGCACACAGTTGCCCGTTGTCGGCAAACTTATCAACAACCGTGCCGCTTTTGTAAAACGCTACGGCAAGTGGGCAAAGAAAAAATATCCCGACCTCGCCGTTAAAATGAGCGAATGGACACACATGCAGGGCGGCAGGGATTACGGCATTGATTCAGCCCTTGAACAAGCAAAAACAATGATAGAAGACATCACCCTGATGGATGCGGCATCGTGGCAGCACTGGATTGCCGTTTCGGAGGTTGATTATTGCGACGGACTTATTTATATAAACGTCGGGGACAACTCGTTTGAGTTGACCAAGCGTTACTTTGCCTTCGGTAATTTCACAAAGTTTGTGCCGCTCGGCTCAGTCAGAATCGAATGTGGCTGCGATGACAAGGCAATCACAACAGCGGCTTTCGCAAATGACGGTAAAATTGCGGTTGTTGCGGCGAATTTTTCAACTGAGGAAAAGCTTTGTGACTTCGGCAACGGCAATGGTGAAATCTATGTAACGGATTGCGAAAATGATTTGAAAAAAACAGATTTGCCGTCACTTTCGTCTGTCACCCTGCCTCCGCGCAGTGTTGTGACGGTGATTATTCAGGATTTTTAAAAATTCATATAAAATAAAAAAACGCAGTATGCCGTGCCTTGCATACTGCGTTTTCAGTTTTAATCTGTTTTTACGGAGTGCCGTCATTTGCAGACTGTGCACATCTGAAAACGGCGCACAAAACCGTAAAGCTTGCCGTGTTATCCGGCTGTGAAGTCAACGTGTCCCGCATCTTTGCCGTCGGTTGTGCTGAAAGCGGTTATTCCCGTGTTGGAGATGATATAAAGCACGTCACTTTCACCGTTGTTGACAAAAACACCGCGGATGTTTTTGGAAATATAAGCCTTGGAGCTTGTCGGGTCATAAACGGGGGTCAGCTTTCCGCCTGTGATATCAAAGCAGGCAAGCGTTGTTCCGCGGGTAAAGGTTACGGGCAGACCGAAAACCGTTTTTGAAGAATTCATGCAAATTGCCATTGAATCCGTCACGGCTGGGCTAGCACATTCGCCGAACTCTGTGTATGTGTCAAGCAGTGTCGGCTCATCGGAGTCTGAGATGTCGTAAAGAGAAATTATTGTTGAATTTTTTGTGCCGCTCACGCAGATAAGACAATTGTCTGCCACGGTCAGGGTGCCTGTAAAATGGCTCACCGTTACCTTGTTGCTGATGTCTTTGATGGCGGTGTCGGATGACCCGAGTGTTGCAACAAAGAGCTTGCCGTTTTCTTTGCAGACAATGTAAGCCGTGTTCTTCACAAATTTTATTGTCGAAACGGTGTTTCCTTCTGCAACGGTAACGGGCGCAGCGTTAAGCTCACTGTCAAGTGCCCACAGATAGTTTTTATTGTCGGCATTGGTGAGCAGGTAGCGATAGCCTCCGCTTTTTGAAATAACGGAATTGCTCAGCAGTGTGCCTGCAATTTCACCCTGGCAGGGATTGTCTGAAATAACACCGTTTTCATCAATTGCAAAGCGGAAAAGACCTGTTGATGTCCGGCCCGCATCGGTGATTGTGCGGGTGAGAATCAGCTCCTCGGCAGAGAAATAAAGGTCACTGCCGCCGCCGTAATAGGCAAGGCTTGTCGAATCCTCGCTGTTTTGCAGGGATACGCTTGTGACAACAAGGAAACGGGGCTTTGAGTTTTTCTTTTCGTCGGAATACCAGTTTTCGCCGAAAGAAACAAGCGCATTGTTGACAAAGCAGGTGGGCAGAAGCTCATTTTCATTAAGGGTCGGGTCAGCGTCATAAACGGTGATAACGTGAAGCCTTTTTGCAATTATTTTTGCGCTGACGTAACAACCGTCCTGCACGACGGTTGTTTCCAACGCGGGGTTGAGCTTGTCAGCCGTGTCGTAAATATAGACACCTGTTTTGTCCTTACCGCCGGCAGTAAATTCCGTAACGACGGCAAGCGTTGTGTCATTGACAATAAGGTCGCAGACTTTCTCGCCCTTGCGGAAAACATCGGTGATGGTCTTTACCGATTCAAGTGCCGCCGCAGGCACTGCTTTGACAAGACGTGCGGTGTTGCTTGTGGTACCCGTTGAGTCGGTCTGAGTGTTTGCGATATATATATATTCCCCATAGAATTTAACCGTGTCGGAGCTTGAGGTGATGGTGACGGGATTTTCACCCGATGAATCGGGAATGTGGCTGCCGGCATCGGCTTGCTGAGATGAATCCTCAATAATGTTTATGCTGGGTTTTTCCGGAGTCTGAGCCGGTTTTGTCGGCTTTGTCGGTTTGACGGGGTTGTCTGTGGATTTGTCTGCGGAAGGGGCGGACTGTGACGTGTTTTCGTCAGGAAGAAAATCGTAGATGTCATTAATTATTTCTTCCTGTGAAATTTTATTGAGTTCGCCGCTGAGCGCAGAGTTGCTGAGGTGTGAGTCGGACCAACCGACTTTTGTGGTGGTTTCGGTTTGCGAGTGAAGCCTGTTGGCAACAAGCGGCAGAGCAGCTGTCATAATCAGGGCAAAGGCGGCGGCCGCAACAAGCACGCGGCGCAATGAAATGATTTTGCCTTTCTTTTTGTCGTCTGAGGGTATGCTTTCGGGGGTTGGTTCCTTTTTGTTTGTGCTTTCCGTTGAAGTTTGCTGTGATTCCTCAAGCATCTGCACAATGCTTTGGGTTGACAAGCTTTCGGGAAGCGTTATTTTTTCACTTGCGGTTGCAAATTCTTCCTGCAACTGCCTGATAAAATCGTCATTCTTCTTGTTCATTTTTATTTCCTCCTTTCTTGCCGTTTTCGTTTAAATAATCCTGCATTTTCTTTAATCCGCGACTTTGTTTTGAGCGCACGGTAGAAGCGGAAATGTCAAGAATTTCCGAAATCTCATGGCTTTTGTAGCCGCAGACAATACTCAGCAGAATAACGGCGCGTTCCTCGGCACTTAAAATCCGCAGTGCTTCTTTAAGCTCAACGGAAAGTTCAAGCCCGTCAAATCCTGCGCCGTCAATAACGTCAGGATTGTCTTCAATGGAAACAATATTTTTATTTTGCTCGTTTTGTGTGTAAAGGCGTTTGCAGACAGATGAAAGAATTTTCAGCATCCACGCCCTGAATCCCTCGGGATTGCGAAGGTTCTGAATCTGCCTGAAGGCTGAAAGCACTGCGTCCTGCACGGCGTCTTCGGCCCAATGTGATGAGCCCAGAAAATAGCAGGCAAAGGAGTAAAGCTCTTTGCTGTATTTTCCGTACAACTCGCCGAAAGCGGCCGCATCACCTGACTTTGCACGCAAAACGAGGGCAGCGGTTGCCGAGTCCATGTCAGACCCCCCTTTTTTCCCTCTGTATATTAGTGTCGTCAGAAACGATTTTTGTTGCATATTTTTAAAAAATATTTTATAATTTTTTTAAATAACGGTGTTAAATTATGTTTAACCTTTAAAAATAGGGTAAAATAATAAAAACAATTTACAGGGTGATGAAATGAAAAGAATAACGGTTTTCCTGCTGGTGATGACAATGCTTTTGCTGTGTGCCTGCAACGGCACCAAAACGGTTGACGTGCAAAGTACAACTCTTGCAAACGCAACCGTAACAGCACAGAAAACAACGGCTGTTTCACAAACCGGAACGACGGAAACCACCGAAACAACCGCAGCTTCAACAACCGCTGCGCCTGCAACCTCAACGGCGCCGACCACCGTGACTGCACCGACCACTGCGCCGAAAGTTTCTTCAACAATCAAGCTCAACGAGGGTGAAACCTACACGGGCTATAAGCCTTTGCCGGTTATAACTTTTGACGTTACCGACCCCGATAACACGCGCGGCCTGCCGACTGAAAGAATCAACCACAGCTACGGCGTAGCAAAAAACGGTGTACCGCACGAGATTTCCGTCAGCGCACAGAAATTTTTCTCCACCAAGGGGTACAAGGCGTTTTGCCTTGACACTAAGTCACAGGATAAAACGCTTTATCTCACCTTTGACTGCGGTTGGGAAAACGGCTATACTGCCGTTGTGCTTGACACATTAAAAGAAAAGAACGTGCCTGCGGCTTTTTTCTGTACGCTTGACCACATCAAATCGCAGCCTGCGCTGATTGCAAGAATGATAACGGAAGGGCACATAATCGGCAACCATTCAAACAAGCACCCGAATTTTGCCGAAATTTCACGCACAAGGATGGCACAGGAAATTCTTGACTGCGACAACTATCTTCGTCAGTATTTCGGCTACACCTCGCCGTTTTTCCGTTTCCCCGAGGGTTCATATAATGAAAGCGCACTCGAGCTTGTCGGCTCCATGGGCTTTAAAAGTGTATTCTGGTCCTGTGCATATGCCGACTGGGACGTCAACAACCCCAAGGGTAAGGATTATGCGTTTGACACCGTCACTGCAAGACTGCACCCGGGTGCGGTGATTCTGCTTCACTGCGTTTCGCCCGACAATGCACTTGCGCTGGGTGATATTATTGACTGGGCGCGTGAGCAGGGTTACGTTTTCAAATCTCTTGAAGAATTTCCGGTGTAACGGATAAGACAATAATATCATAAAACCGACACAATTGAATTAACAAATTGTAAAAAAGAGCCTCCGACGGATTTTTCCGACGAAGGCTCTGATTTTTATAGTGTTATCAGATAACTCTGACTCTGATTGCACCGTCAAGTGCGGCGAAAGCGTCTGCGGCGACAGCTTTGTCAACGTCAACAACGGTGTAGCCCATGCCTTTCTTTGCGGCGGTTGCCATATTTGTTACGGCACAGCCTGCGGAGGCGGCAGCCTCAACTGCCTTTGCGGCAAAAGCGTCGTCTGCGGTGTGGATGATGCAGACTCTTGCTGCAAAGCTTGCGGGAAGGTCGAGGTTGGGAAGGTTTACGGAGTTTTTGATAATACCTTTTTCAAGATAATCGGCAAGCTCAACGGCTGCCATAACGGCGCAGTTATCTTCGCTTTCGGGTGTGGAAGCGCCGAGGTGGGGGATTGCAGTCACGCCCTTTACGCCAATCTGAGCATCGGTGGGGAAGTCGGTGACGTAAGCGCCTGCTTTGCCACTTTCAAGTGCGGCGACAATATCGTCAGAATTTACAAGCTCGCCTCTTGCGAAGTTGACGATTCTTACACCGTCTTTCATTCCTGCAAGGCTTGCGGCGTTAATCATACCCTTTGTGTCGGGTGTTGCGGGCACGTGAAGAGAAATATAATCGGAAACGGCAAAAAGCTCATCAAGCTTTGAAACAACCTTAACGGCGGGGTCAAGGTTAAGTGCGCCTGCGACCGAAAGGAAGGGGTCGTAGCCGACGATGTTCATACCGAGAGCTTTTGCTGCGTTTGCAACGAGAGCGCCGATTGCACCGAGGCCGACAACGCCGAGAGTTTTGCCTGCAATTTCGGGACCTGCAAAAGCACTCTTGCCTTTTTCGACAAGCTTGCCGACAGCGTCACCCTCGCCTTTAAGAGTTTTGCACCAGTCGATTGCGTCGGCAACTTTTCTGGAAGCAAGGAAAAGACCGCAGAGAACAAGCTCTTTAACTGCGTTTGCGTTTGCACCGGGGGTGTTGAAAACAACAACACCCTGCTGTGAGCAAGCATCAACGGGAATATTGTTGACACCGGCACCTGCTCTTGCAATTGCAACGGTTTTTTCTGAAAGGGTCATGTCGTGCATAACGGCTGAGCGCACCATAATTGCATCGGGTGCGTCGCAGTTGTCTGAGCAGACGTACTTTGCGCCGTCAAGCTTTTCAAGACCGTATTTTGAAATTTTATTTAAGGTTAAAATGTTATACATTGTAAAAGACCTCCGCCAAGATTAGTTCTTTTTCTCGAAATCTGCCATAAATTCAACAAGCTTCTCAACGCCTTCGATGGGCATTGCGTTATAGATGGAAGCTCTCATACCGCCGACGGAGCGGTGACCCTTGAGGTTGACAAAGCCTGCTGCGGTTGCATCCTTGACAAATTTTGCGTTAAGCTCGTCGCTCTCAGTGACAAAGGTGACGTTCATCATTGAACGGTCTGCCTTGACAACGGGGTTTGTGAACATCTTGGAATTGTCGATGAAATCGTAAAGAATGGAAGCTTTCTTTTCATTGTGGAGCTTCATTGCTTCAAGACCGCCGAGTGACTGAATCCATTCAAGAACAAGCTTGCAGATGTAGATGGACCAGCAGGGAGGTGTGTTGTACATTGAGTCGTTGTCAGCCATAATCTTGTAATCAAGCATTGTGGGTGTGCCCTCTCTTGCGTTACCGAGAAGGTCATCGCGCACGATTACAACGGTAAGACCTGCGGGAGCAACATTCTTCTGTGCGCCGCCGTAAACAATGCCGTATTTTGAAACATCCATCGGCTCTGAAAGGAAGCAGGAAGAAACGTCGGCAACAATCGGAACGTTACCGGTGTCGGGAAGGTCGTGGTAACGTGTGCCGTAGATTGTGTTGTTGTAGCAGATGTAGAAATAATCTGCATCGGGTGTGAAATCAGCCTTGTTGAGCTCAGGGATGCAGGTGAAGTTCTGCTCCTTGGAGGAACCGACAACCTTTATGTCGCCGTATTTGACAGCTTCTTTGTAAGCCTTTGTTGCAAACTGACCGGTGAGAACGTAGTCAGCTTTGCCTGAGCCGTTGAGCAGGTTGAGGGGAATTGCGGAAAACTGTGTGGAAGCACCGCCCTGAAGGAAGAGAATCTTATAATTATCGGGAACTGAGAGCACTTCGCGGAAAAGCGACTGAGCACCGAAGATAATTTCCTCATACACCTTTGATCTGTGGGACATTTCAAGAACGGACTGGCCGCTTCCTTTATAATCAAGCATTTCTGCGGCAGCTCTGTTGAGCACGCTTTCGGGCAGCATTGAGGGACCCGCTGAAAAATTAAAAACTCTTGCCATGGTAAACAAAATCCTTTCCGGTTTCAATTATGAAGAATTATTTCAACTGATTGATTTGCACCGTTATATCTTATTCGGCGCTTTCCATTCCCGTGATTCCCAGGTCTTTGAGCTGAATTTCATCAACAAGAGCGGGACATTCGGTCATGGGCTCGCTTGCATTCTGTACTTTGGGGAATGCGATAACGTCACGGAGTGACTCGCAACCGAGCATTTGCATAATAAGACGGTCAAGGCCGATGCCCATGCCGCCGTGGGGCGGAGCACCGAAGCGGAAAGCGTCAAGCAGATAGCCGAATTTGCTGTGTGCCTCTTCCTCGCTCAGACCGAGCAGGGAGAAAATTCTGCCCTGAAGCTCGGGGTTGGTGATTCTGATTGAGCCTGAGCAAAGCTCAACGCCGTTGAGAACAAGGTCATAAGCCTTTGCTCTGACGGAAGCTTTGTCGGTTTCAAGGTAATCAAGACACTCATCCATGGGTGATGTGAAGGGATGGTGCATTGCAACGAATTGCTGTGTATCCTCATCCCAATCAAAGAAGGGGAATTCGGTAATCCAGAGAAGATTATATTTATCTTTCGGAATAATGTCGAGCTTCTTTGCGACCTCCTGACGGAGAAGACCGAGGACGGAAAGAACAGTGGAATTCTTGGTGTCACCGACAATAAGAATAACGTCGCCCGCCTTGGCGTCTGCCTTTTCAAGAATTGCAGACATTTCTTCCTCTGTCATAAACTTTGCAAATGAGGAGGTTGATGTGCCGTCTTCATTGATTCTGACCCATGCAAGACCCTTTGCACCGATACCTCTGACAAACTCGGTGAGCTTGTCAATTTCTTTTCTTGTGAGGGTGCTGACTGCATTCTTTGCGGTGATGCCGCGTACACTGCCGCCTGCTTCAATTGCACCGGTGAAAACGCCGAAACCGCAATTTTTAACTGTTTCGCTCAGGTCATAAAGCTCCATTGCGTAGCGGGTGTCGGGCTTGTCGGAGCCGTAGCGGTCCATTGCCTCTTTAAAAGTAAGGCGGGGCAGGGGAAGCTGAATTTCAACACCGAGAGCCTCACGGAAAACTCTTTCCATATAGCCTTCACCGATTGCAAGAACGTCTTCCATATCAACAAAGGACATTTCAAGGTCAATCTGTGTGAATTCGGGCTGTCTGTCTGCTCTTAAATCCTCGTCGCGGAAGCAACGGGCAATCTGCATATATCTGTCAAAGCCTGCAACCATTGAAAGCTGCTTGTAAAGCTGGGGTGACTGGGGCAGAGCATAAAACTTGCCCTTGTGAATACGGCTGGGCACAAGGTAATCGCGTGCGCCCTCGGGTGTGGAGCGGATGAGAATGGGTGTTTCAATCTCAATAAAGCCGTTTTCGTCAAAGTAATCACGGGTGATTTTCGTGATTTTGTGGCGCATAAGAATATTTTTCTGCAAGTCGGGGCGGCGAAGGTCAAGATAACGGTACTTGAGTCTTGTCAGCTCCGCTGTCTGGCAGTTGTCGATAATCTCAAAGGGCGGTGTTTCGCTTTTTGCAAGGATTCTCAGATCCTTGACTTCGATTTCGATGTCGCCCGTGGGAATTTCGGAGTTTTTGGCGGAGCGCTCACGCACAACGCCGCTTGCCATAAGCACGAATTCACTTCTTGCGGCAAAAGCTTTTTCAAAAACCTCTTTGTCTGTTGACTCGTCAAAGGCAAGCTGAACAATGCCCTCTCGGTCACGCAGGTCAATGAAAATAAGTGCACCAAGGTCGCGCTGACGCTGTACCCATCCGGCAACGGTTACGGTTTTGCCCACATCTGCAAGGCGGAGCTCGCCGCAGTAATGTGTTCTTTTAAGTCCTGTAATTCTGTCCATTATATCAGTCCTCCGCTGAGTAATGAGGATAAATCAATACCGTCAGCCTGTCCGCCGATTGCGTCCGCAAAAGCGGCGGTTTCCTGCTCGATAATGAAATTCATAAAGTTTTCGGCAAGTGAGTCAAGAGCCATAACGGTTGTTTCGCCCGTTGACATATCCTTGACGGTGCCTTCGCCTTTTGCAAGCTCGTCGTCGCCGAGCACCATTGTGTATTTTGCGCCGATTTTGTCGGCATATTTCATCTGTGCTTTGAGCGAGCGGCCGACAACGTCAAACTGCGCGGGAATTCCGTTTGCACGCAGGTCGGTTGCGATTGCAGCACATTGAACAGCGGCATTGTCGCCCATTGAGGCAAGATAGATTTCACAGCAGTCGGGCTTGGGAATTTCAATGCCCTGAGCTTCAAGCAGCATCAGCAGTCTGCCGATGCCAAGACCGAAGCCGAGTGAGGGCACGTGAGCACCGCCGAGCTCTTCAATAAGACCGTCATAGCGTCCGCCGCCGCAAACAGTGCCCTGCGCACCGATGTCGTGGGAAACAAACTCGAAAACGGTTCTTGTATAATAGTCAAGTCCGCGCACAATGCGGGGATTGACGGTGTATTCAATATTCATTGCGTCAAGATATTTCTTAACGCTGTCAAAATGTGCCGCACAGTCGTCGCAAAGATAATCGACGGTGCAGGGCGCATTTTCGGCAATACCCTTGCAGACGGGGCTTTTACAGTCAAGAATTCTCATCGGATTCTTGTCGAGCCTTTCAAGGCATGTGCCGCAGAGCTCATCCTTGAAGCCCTCGAAATATTCCTTGAGTGCGGCGTGATAATTCTTGCGGCACTCGGGGCAGCCGATTGAGTTGATTTCAAGTGCAAGATTCTTTACGCCGAGAAATTCGAAAATTTCGTTTGCAACGGAGATAACCTCGGCATCTGCACCGGGTGCGCCTGCGCCGAAAACCTCAACTCCGAACTGAGTGAATTCTCTCCATCTGCCTGCCTGCGGTTTTTCATATCTGTAACAGGAAGTGTGGTAGCACACCTTCTGAGGCAGGGCTTCATTGAAAAGGCCGTGCTCAAGAAAAGCGCGTGCGGCACCTGCGGTGCCCTCGGGGCGCAGGGTGATTGAGCGACCGCCCTTGTCGTCAAACGTGTACATTTCTTTCTGAACAACGTCGGTTGTTTCGCCGACACCGCGCTGGAAAAGCTCGGTGTGCTCAAAAACAGGGGTGCGGATTTCTTTAAAGCCGAATTTTTCGGCAATTTCAAACATTGTGCTTTCAACAAAGCGGTATTTATAGCTGAACTCGGGCAGAACATCCTGTGTGCCCTTGACAGCCTTTGTGACAAGTGCCATAAAGATTCATCCTTCGGTTTAATTGTAATATGGGGGTCGCCGGCTGACGACCCCCACGATTGACACAAAGATATTATTTCGGGTTAACAATATCACGCCAATCAAGATCGCCGCGCTCAAGGCTGTGAATAAGAGCCTCTGCCGTGGCAATGTTGGTTGCAACGGGGATATTGTGTACGTCACAAAGACGTAAAAGATTTGTTTCGTTGGGTTCGGTGGGCTTTGCGGTGAGCGGGTCGCGGAACATGAGCAGAAGGTCAATTTCATTGCAGGCAATGCTTGCACCAATCTGTTGGTCGCCACCCTGAGAGCCGCTGAGGTAACGCTCGATTTTCAGACCCGTGGCCTCGGCAACAATTTTACCTGTTGTACCTGTTGCACAGAGGTTGTGTCGGCTGAGAACACCGCAATAGGCGATGCAGAACTGGGTCATTATTTCTTTTTTTGCGTCGTGAGCAATAAGCGCAATGTTCATCTCATCACAGTCCTTTCAGGTACATAAATAAAAGTGTATTTTTATAATAACAAAAGCATACCGTTTTGGCAAGAATTTTTTTACAAAAGTTGCAATCTTGTCAAAAATTAGTTTTCTTCCGCGTTTTCTGTGGTTTCAGCCTCTGCATTTTCGCTGACGGTTTCTTCTGCTGCGTCTTCGTCACTTTCGGCTGTGGCGTCCGCTTCTTCGGCGGTGCCTGTGCGTTCGTCGGGGGCAGCCTCTGCCGAAACAACGGTGACGATTCTTTCGCCCTCGGTGACTCTCATCACACGGACACCCTTTGAGGGTCTTGCGCAGATTCTGACGGAATTAATCGGAATTCTGATTATGATGCCGTCGGAAGAAATGAGAATAAGGTCGTCGTCAAGGTTGACAGCTTCGATTGCGGCAACATCGCCGTATTTTGCAACGTGGTAGTTTTTGAGACCCTTACCGCCCCTGAGCTGAATTGAGTAATCCTCGGGCGAGCTGAGTCTGCCGAAGCCGGTCTGGCTGACGGTGAGAATGTATTTGTCGGGGTCAAGAATTTCCATTCCGACAACCTCGTCACCCTCGGCAAGTGTGATTGCCTTGACACCGCGTGCCGTTCTGCCGATGGGACGGCAATTATCTTCTTTGAAGGCAATGCTCATACCCTTGCGTGTGGCAAGCAGAAGCTTATCGTCGCCGCTCGTTTTGCGCACCCAGACAAGCTCGTCGCCCTCATCAAGATTGATGGCGTAAATGCCCGATTTTCTTACGTTTTTGTAAGCCTCAACGGCCGTTCTCTTGATGACACCGTTGCGTGTTACCATGCAGAGATAACCGTCCTCGTCAAGTGCGGGCACACGAATCATTGCGGAAATACGCTCATCACCCGTGATGGGCAGGAGGTTTACAATGTTCATGCCCTTGCTTGTGCGTGAGCCTTCGGGGATTTCATAGCCTTTCAAGCGGTAAGTTCTTCCCTCGGTGGTGAAGAACATGATATAGTCGTGGGTTGAGCAGGTGAACATGGTTTTTACCATATCCTCCTCGCGCCTTGTCAGACCCTTGACGCCCTTGCCGCCCTTGTTCTGCTGCTGGTAGGTGTCAACGGGCATACGCTTGATGTAGCCCATATCTGTCAGCGTATAAACGCAGGTTTCTTCGGGGATGAGGTCCTCAATGTCAACCTCGCCGCTGACGTTCATGATTTCGGTGCGTCTTTCGTCGCCGAATTTGTCACCGATTTCTCTGACCTCTGTTTTGACAATGTCAAGAACTCTGTGCTCATTTGCAAGAATATCAAGAAGGTCGGCAATTTTCAGTTTGAGCTGTGCCATTTCTTCTTCAAGTTTTGTTCTTTCAAGACCGGTCAGCTGACCCAGACGCATCTGAACGATTGCCTGTGCCTGAATATCGTCAAGACCGAAGCGGTTGATGAGCGCTTCTTTACCTTCGGGGATGCTTGCGGATTTGCGGAGGATTTCGATAACTTCATCGATGAAATCCAGGGCAATGAGCAGACCCTCGAGGATGTGGCTTCTTTCCTGAGCTTTTTTCAGGTCAAACTGCGTTCTGCGTGTGATGACTTCACACTGGAAATTAATATAGTGTTGCAGCATTTCTTTGAGCGTAAGGCACTTTGGCTCGCCGTTGACGAGCGCAAGCATGATTGCGCCGAAAGTGCACTGCATCTGAGTGTATGAATAAAGCTGGTTGAGAACAACCTGAGGATTTGCGTCACGCTTCAGGTCGATTGAAATGTGCATACCTGCCTTTGACGAATAGTCGTTTACGTCGGAAATGCCCTCAATACGCTTGTCCTTTACAAGGTCGGCAATGCTTTCAATGAGTCTTGCCTTGTTGACCATGTAAGGGATTTCCGTGACCATAATTTCAAAACGGCCGTTTTTCTTTTCGACAATTTCGGCTCTGGCGCGCACAGTGATTTTGCCGCGTCCGGTTGCATAAGCCGCCCTGATGCCGGATTTGCCCATAACAATACCTGCCGTGGGGAAGTCAGGACCCTGAATATGCTCCATAAGGTCGGCAAGCTCAGCGTCGGGGTTGTCGATAAGACAGCAGATGCCGTTAATAACCTCGTTGAGGTTGTGGGGCGGAATGCTTGTTGCCATACCGACGGCAATACCCGTTGAGCCGTTGACAAGCAGATTGGGAAATCTGGAAGGCAGAACGGTGGGCTCTTTAAGACGGTCGTCGTAGTTTGTTGTAAAATCAACGGTGTCCTTGTCGATGTCGGTGAGCATACGCAGTGAAAGCTTGCTCATTCTTGACTCCGTGTAACGGTAGGCGGCAGGGGGGTCGCCGTCGATTGAACCGAAGTTGCCGTGACCGTCAACAAGAGTGTATCTCATTGAAAAAGACTGGGCAAGACGTACCATTGCATCGTAAACGGAGGCGTCACCGTGGGGATGGTAACGGCCAAGAACGGAACCGACGGTGTCGGCGCACTTACGGTAAGCCTTGTCGGGGGTAAGGTTGTTTTCGTGCATCGTGTAGAGAATTCTGCGGTGAACGGGTTTCAGACCGTCGCGCACGTCGGGCAGAGCTCTCGATGTGATGACTGACATGGAATAATCAAGGAAGGATTTGCGCATTTCGCCGTTAAGCTCAACGTTAACAATCTTTGAGTTGAGCAGATGTTCCTTGAAATCCGAATGGACGTTTTGTTCGTTTTTACTCATTGCGCATCCTCCTTTCGTTAAATATCAAGATTCTGAACGAATTTTGCGTTCTTTTCAATGAAATCACGGCGTGGCTCAACCTTGTCACCCATAAGGATGGAGAAGGTTTCGTCGGCACGCATTGCATCTTCAACAGTTACTCGCAGCATAATTCTTGTTTGCGGGTCCATTGTTGTTTCCCAGAGCTGAATCGGGTCCATTTCACCGAGACCCTTGTATCTCTGGATGTCACAGCTTCCGCCAAGCTCTTCAATGCATCTGTCGCGCTCTTCATCGGAGAAAGCATAGAAATGCTTTTTGCCCTTGCTGACCTTGAAAAGGGGCGGCTGGGCGATGTAAACGTGACCCTCGTCGATAAGGGGGCGCATATAGCGGAAGAAGAACGTAAGAAGAAGTGTTCTGATGTGGGCGCCGTCAACGTCGGCGTCGGCCATGATGATGACTTTGTTGTAACGAAGCTTTGAAAGGTCGAAATCTTCACCGATGCCTGTGCCGAGTGCCGTAACGACGGGCAGAAGCTTTTCGTTTGTGATAACCTTGTCAAGTCTTGCCTTTTCGACGTTGAGCATCTTACCCCAGAGGGGAAGGATTGCCTGATAGTGACGGTCACGGCCGTCCTTTGCACTGCCGCCTGCGGAATCACCCTCGACGATGTAGATTTCCGTGAATTCGGAACTCTTTTCAAGACAGTCGGCGAGTTTGCCGGGCAGTGAGTTGCTTTCGAGTGCGCTCTTTCTTCTTGCAAGGTCACGGGCTTTTCTTGCGGCCTCACGGGCTCTGGAAGCTTCAAGAGCCTTTGAGAAGATCGCCTTTGCAACTGCGGGGTTTTCTTCGAAATATGTCATCAGCTTGTCATAAACGGTTGATGAAACAAGCTGAGTGATTTCGGTGTTTCCGAGCTTTCCTTTTGTCTGTCCTTCAAATTCCGCCTCGGTAAGCTTGACGGAAATAACAGCGGTCAGACCTTCACGCACGTCGTCGCCCGAAAGATTTTTGTCGGCATCCTTGAGAATACCGTACTTGCGGCCGTAGTCGTTGAAAACTCTTGTCAGAGCGGTTTTGAAGCCGGTTTCGTGTGTACCGCCGTCAACCGTGCGTACGTTGTTTGCAAAGGAAAGAAGAATTTCATTGTAGCCGTCGTTGTAAAGCATTGCGATTTCCGCCGAGCGGTCACCGTTGACAGCTGAGAAATGAATGGGTGTATCGTGAATTGCGGTCAGACCGCGGCTGTTGTTAAGATATTCCACAAAGCTTGAAAGACCGCCCTCGTAGCAGTAAACCTGCTCAATGACGTTTTCACTGTCACGGCTGTCGGTGAGGGTGATGCGAAGACCGGCATTGAGGAATGCGGACTCACGAAGACGGCGTTCAAGTGTTTCGAAATCGTATTCTGTGGTTTCGGTGAAAATTTCAGGGTCAGCCTTGAAGCGGATGAGTGTACCGGTTTTGTCGGTATCGCCGACAATCTGGAGGTCGGTGTCAATCTGGCCGCCGTTTGCAAAGCGCTGGCGGTGAATGTGACCTTCCTGAGAAACCTCAACCTCAAGCCACTCTGAAAGGGCGTTAACAACAGAGGAGCCTACGCCGTGAAGACCGCCGGAAACCTTGTAGCCGCTGCCGCCGAATTTGCCGCCGGCATGAAGCACGGTGAGAACAACCGTGACGGAGGGCAGACCTGTTTTTTCGTTGATGCCTACGGGAATACCGCGGCCGTTGTCACGTACTGAAATGACGTTGCCGGGCTCGATGCCTACCTCGATGTGGGTACAGTAGCCTGCAAGCGCTTCGTCGATTGAGTTGTCGACGATTTCGTAAACAAGGTGGTGCAGACCCTTGGGGCCGGTTGAGCCGATGTACATACCGGGTCTTTTGCGGACTGCTTCAAGACCCTCAAGCACCTGAATCTGACTGGCGTCATAGTTGTCGCTGACGGCGGTGTCCATTGTTTCGGGCGCTTCGTCGGGTGTGACGGCTGCCTCAACGTTTTCGATTTTTTCGATGTTATCCATATTTACAACTCCTGATTTGGATGATTGTTTTTATTTCTGATTGCCGAGGCGTGACATAACGCCGCGTGACTGCTTTTTGGGCTTGTACTGAGGGGGATTTTCAATTCTCATGCGCAGGCCCTTGCTCTTTGCAAGCATTTTGTTGACGTTGATAACGGGGGCACACATTGAATCGCTCATATAGTCAACGCAGTTTGCAAGAAGCTCCTGGTCATTGTTGAGCTTGCCGAGAATTGTAACGGCGATAAGGCTCTGTGTTTCGTTTGTGCCGTCGTCATAAATTTCGTTAAGAAGGTTGAAAAGACGGCGCATTTTCTGGGGGTCATTCTGCTTGATGACGTCAATGATTACCTTTGTGCCGTGGTTATCAAAGAAATCCTCGGGCAGGAATTCGCCGTACTGCTCAAAGTTTGCCTTGTAAGCTTCTTTGAGCTCGGGGAATATTGTTGAAAGTCGGCTTGCAAGTGTGTTTGCGTCATAAGCCGCCATGCCGCTTTTTGCCGCCGCTTTTGAAACGGGGGTGGGGAGCTTTGTTTTCTGCTTGGGTGCGTTTTTGCCGAAACGGTTAAGCAGGGACTCCGAAAGCTCGTTGGTGATATAACGGACATCCTTATCGTTTGCTTCTTCGGGGTCAAGCAATGAAAGTGTGAGCTGACCGAAGTCGCCGTCGGTGATGTCGCCCTCTTTTTCAGCGGCGAGCAGAGAAATTTTATTGTTAAAATGTTCAAGGCGGAGTGCACGGTTTTCGCCCTTGAAATCAATTGTGATTTTGCCGCCCTTGACCGTTGCGGGAAGCTCGCCTGCCTCGGTGCCTGCGGGGATGACTACGGTGAAACCGCACTCTTTTAAAGTGTCGCCCAGACCGCTCATGACCTGCAAAAGAACCTGATTAATGTCTGCCATATCAATATTACTCCAATCGTAATCATAATTTTAATAATTATAGCATAAAATATTTCTATTATAATTCTTTAAAAGAAAATTTTATAAATATATATTAAATATTTATTAGTTATTTAAATAAACTTATATGAAAATATAACAAAAACAAGCTGTTGACTAACTTAGTGCAATGTGTTATCATATTTAACTGTTTAAAAGGCAACACCAAAAACAATCTGCCGCCGAAGGAAAGGAAAAGCAATGCCCAAAAAGGTTTTAATCAGCATATATGATTCGCACGATGACGGCACCGACAAATACAACTCCGAGCTCACAACCGTCGGCACGCTCAGCGGCGCTGCCGATGACTACTCCCTTGTTTATACGGAAACCAATGAAGCAATGGTCGGCTGTGTGACAACGCTCAGGGTTATAAACGGAAAAAAAGTTGTTCTCACCCGCACAGGCGGCTATGACACCGAAATGGTGATTGAGCGCAACTGCCGCCACAACTGCTACTATGAAACACCTTTCGGTGAGTTTATGATGGGCATTTACGCAAACGATGTCCGCTCGGATTACGGCGAAAACGGCGGCAAGGTAGAAATGCAATATACTATTGATTTTAATACCGGCTTGGCTTCGGTAAACAAGCTGAGAATCGAATTTCAGGAGGCACAGTCAAATGGCATCAACAATCAGTAATGCACGTGCACAAATAAGAACAGCGGTTATGGATGCCGCAGGCAGAGCTGTTGCGGCAGGCAAATTCCCTCTTACCGCACTCAGCGATTTCAACGTCGAAGTGCCTGCAAACCGTGACAACGGCGACTATTCCGTCAACGCCGCAATGGTGTGGGCAAGGGACCTCAGAATGGCACCGCGCAAGATCGCCGACGCAATTATTGAGGAAATTGACCTCGGCGACACATATTTTGACCGTTGTGAGGCCGCAGGCCCCGGTTTTATCAACTTTTTTTTCGGCGCACGCTTCTACGCCGCTGTTGTCGGTGAAGTCATTGAAAAGGGCGACAGCTACGGCAAATCGGATTACGGCCGCGGCAAGAAGATAAACGTTGAGTTCGTTTCCGCCAACCCCACAGGCCCCATGCACATGGGTAATGCACGCGGCGGCGCACTCGGTGACTGTCTTGCTGCCGTGCTTGACTGCGCCGGTTATGAGGTCAGCAGAGAGTTTTATGTAAACGATGCAGGCAATCAGATAGACAAATTTGCCCTTTCGCTTGACATCAGATATCAGCAGCTTTATCTTGGCGAAAATGCGCCTGAACTGCCCGAGGACAGCTACCACGGCGAAGATATTGCAGTGCGTGCAAAGGAATTTGCCGAAATTAACGGCGACAAATATATCAATGCAACCGAAGAGGAGCGCCGTGCCGCTCTGGTTGCTTACGCTTTGCCCAAAAATATTGCGGCAATGAAGGAAAACCTCACTAAATACCGCATTGAATACGACACCTGGTTCCTTGAAAGCACTCTGCACAACGGCACGGAGTTAAAAGACACAATCGAGCTTATGAAGCAGAAGGGTCTGACCTACGAAAAGGACGGTGCCCTCTGGTATAAAAACACACAGGTGCTCACAGAAAAGCTTCTTGCACAGGGCAAGACACAGCAGGAAATCGATAAGCTGGAGCTTAAAGACGACGTTCTCATCCGTCAGAACGGAAATCCCACATATTTTGCCGCTGACATTGCCTACCACCGCAACAAGCTTGCAGTCAGAGGCTTTGACCGTGCAATTGACATCTGGGGCGCCGACCACCACGGTCACGTTGCCAGAATGAAGGGTGCGCTTGATGCAATCGGTCTTGATGGTGATAAACTTGACATTATTCTTATGCAGCTTGTCCGCCTCACACGTGACGGCGAGGTTGTCAGAATGAGCAAGCGTACGGGCAAGGCAATCACACTGGTTGATCTGCTTGAAGATATTCCGATTGATGCAGTCCGCTTCCTTTTCAATATGAGAGAGCCCGGCTCGCAGATGGAATTTGACCTTGACCTTGCAGTTGAGCAAAGCTCCAAGAACCCCGTTTATTACTGCCAGTATGCGCACGCAAGAATTTGCAGTATTCTCAAAAAGCTTGCCGCTGACGGCGTTGAAAGCAGAGCTTGCACCGCAAAAGAGCTTGAAGTTCTGACACAGCCTACGGAAAAAGAGCTTATTCTTCATTTAGCGGCCCTTGAAGACGAAATTATCTCTGCGGCAAAGAATTATGACCCTGCAAAGATAACACGCTACGTCGTCGAACTGGCAACCCTTTTCCACAAGTTTTACAACGCCTGCCGCGTAAGCGGTGAAGAAGAGGCGGTTATGCAGGCAAGAATCAGCCTTTGCCTTTGCGTAAAGAACACAATCCGCAACATTCTCACAATGTTCAGCATCACGGTTCCCGAATCAATGTAAAAGCATAATAAAACGGCACTCCGTAATTTTCGGAGTGCCGTTTTTGATTTATACGGATTGTTTTTCCTGCTCGAATTCTTTGCGCCGCTTTTTGAGCTCAAGCTCAATGCGCAGTTTGTCATCCTTTTTGTCATTGATAAGTGAAATGAACAAAAGATAAGCAAGCGAGCCGGTTATCGGACCGAGAATAAACATCGGCCACTGCCATTTCATAAAAGTGGGGTTTTGCTCCGTCATCGGCTTATACTGGTCATATCTGAGAATATCCAGCAGCTTGCCGTTGATGTAAAGCGTTGCCGCCGAGGCGATTTTTGTTATGAAATTCTGAATTGAGAATGAAATACCCTCTGTGCGTTTGCCCGTTTTCCACTCAACAAAATCAATGGAATCGCTTGTAAGTGAGCGGTGCGCAATATCCATCATGTATTCGGGAATGTTGGAAATTGCAACGATAAGCATGCCCAGAAGCAGTTTCGGCAGGGTGTTGAAGCCGATTAAGTAAGCGGCAATTCTTGAAACGATTTTGGAAATCTGCGCAACGATGAGCAGGCGTTTCATTCCGCCGACCTTGTCGGCAAATTTTGTTGTTGCAAACAGACACAGTGCGCCGGGGATGCCGACAAGCAGACCGTAAACAAACTGTGCTGTACCGCCGTTGATTACCGTGCTGCCAATGGTGTAAGAAACCTGACTTTCAAAGAAATAAGGCCACGGAACGGTGAGTGTAACCGAGCTGAAAAAGCGTGCAAGCGAAATGAGAATGAGCGTTTTGTTGTGGCGGAGCATAAAGATTGCGTCAAAAATGCTCTCTTTCGGTGCCTCGCTGTGTACTCTTTCCTTCATTTTGTATGCGGACATCGAAAGCACCTCGCCGCCGAAGGCGAAAATCACCGCCCACACAGCAAAAACGGTTGACTCCTTCATTCCCATGGAGCCGATCATAACGTCCTTGATAAGCGGAAAAATACCTGCAATTGCACTGCCCGCACCCGCACCGATTGAAACCCACTGTGAAACTCGGGCACGCTCGTGCGACAAGGGTGATGACATAGGCACCATACCCCAGAGGGCAACGTCCTGCACGGAATAAAACATATCCCACAGCAGGTAAGCAACAAGGACAAAGAAAAGTGCTGCTGTTTGTGACAGGCCGAAATCAAAGAAAATAACGGTTGAAAACAGACCGATCAAAAGCGGAGTTTTCAGCAGATACGGTCTCAGTTTTTCGCCCGATTTACAGCGGCGTTTGTCAATGAAGCCGCCGATAAGGGGGTCATTTACCGAGTCCCACACACGGCTGATGCTTGTAATCAGTCCGACCTTTTCTGCATCAATTTTAAGAATGTTGTTGCAAAAGTAAAACAACCAGCCCGTGACAAAGGAATAGTTTATGTTCTGACCTGCAAGTCCCGTCGCGCAGGCAAACAGCTCACGGTTAGGCACACAGCCCTCTGCGGCGTTTTTATCAAAAAGGAAAAACGGCTTTTTTGCCATAAAAACAACTCCTCCTTACTTAATCACAAGAGTATCGTTCTGCTCAACAATATCAAACATAACGGGTCTTTCGAGGTAAGTTTCGTTGGGAGAGTGAAGAATAAGGTGCAGATTGCCTGAAAAATCCGTGAAAATCATACCGTGACCGCCGTCTTTTTCAAAAAGCGGTTTTTCGTGGTGCCAGTTGCCGTCAATTTCGCCGTTGTCGGAGCAGGCAACCGCCTGAATGTAATCGCCGCTTACGAAAGTTGACCATATCAGAAGCAGTCTGCCGCCCTTGGTGCGGTACATAAACGGGCCGTCTGTTATGAATGTTTCGCGTGTTTTGTCCATCCAACCGGGCTCAGATGCACTGAAAAGAACAACCGGTTTTCCTGCCGGGGCGGAAAGGTCACGGGTGAGCTTCATTGCGCAGATTCTGCCGTCGGTTATCTGTTGCCATTCGTGGCAGAAAACAATGTAGGGGTCACCGTTTTTGTCAATATAAAGAGTGCCGTCAAGGCTGCGCATTTCGGGCGGAGTGATTGCATCGTCGGTGAAAGGCAGAAACGGCCCCATGGGGGAATCACTTCTGAGAATCTGTGTGCCTCTTTCTCTGTCATCGGAGCGGAATGTGACAAACATATAGAATTTTCCGTTGTACAGATGCACCTCGGGTGCCCAGATTTCCTTGTTTGCCCAGAATTTTTCGGGGACGCTGAAACATTCGTGAGCCTCGCTCCAGTTTTGCAGGTCGTCGCTTACGTAAACGTCAAGACCTGAGGCAACCGTCCACGTGGTTGCGCCGCGCGTGCCGTAAAGATAGTATTTACCCTCAAACGGTAAAACGAAAGGGTCCCTGATATTGATATCTTTGAATGTCATTGAGTTTTCCTCCGTTCAGGTTATCAATAGCCGCCGTTTTCGGTAGGTTTGTCCGTCATTACGAATTTAAGAGTGCCGCCCTCAGCAAGCATTGCGTGTGTGACCTTTGCCTTGTCGAGGCGCTGACCGTTGAGGGTTACGCTGCTGACATAAACATTTTTCTCACTCTGGTTTTCGGCAATTACGGTGAGCTTTTTACCGTTGCCGAGGTTGAGCACGGCTGAGTCAACGGCAGGTGAGCCGAGCCAGTAAATATCTGTGCCTGAAATGGGATAAAGACCGACTGCGCTAAGTACATACCACGCGCTGAGTGTACCGCCGTCGTCGTTGCCGTCAAGGCCGTCGGGCGCAGAGGCATAACGGGTATCCATTGCCCACCTTGCCCATTTCTGAGTAAGCTCGGGGTGACCCGATTCGTTGAACATATAAATTGCGTGCAGGTCGTGCTGGTTACCGTGCCAGTAGCCTGAGCTGGGTACAAGCGCATTGCGCATTGTGTTGGCATCTGACATAAATTCATCAAGAGTTTCGGTGAACTTTTCTTCGCCGCCGTAAAGCTTCACAAGGGCAGCACCGTCATAAGGAACGGACCACTGCCACTGGCGTGCGCTGCCTTCACAGAAGCCGTAGGCAAATTTTGTGCCGATGATGTCATCGACGTAGCTTGTCCAGTTCTTTGTGAAAGGCTCATACCAGCTGCCGTCGGAATTCTTTGCACGGAAGCACTGATTTTCCTCATCCCAGAGATTTAAGTAATTGTATGAATTTTTAAGGAATTCTGAGGCATCCTCGGTTTTGCCCAGTGCGGTTGCGAGAAGATAAAGGCTGTAATCCGCCCAGCAGTATTCGAGGGTGCGGCTGACACTCTTGTTGTCGGTCATATCCGCGGGGCAGTAGCCGTATTTGCTGTAAAGGTCGTAGTAGCCTCTGCCGGCAAGGTTTTCATAGTTTGTGAAAGCCGTTTCTTTCATAATCTCATAGGCGGTTTCAATGTCGAAATCAGTGTAGCCTTTGAGCCAGCTTTCCGTAATTATCATATCCGCAGGGGTGCCGAACATTGAGCTTGTTTCGCCCGTGCCCGAGGGCCAGCGGGGGAAAACGCCCTTGATTTTTGCCATTTCAATCAGCGATCTGACCGTGTCAAGCTGAATTTCGGGGGCGATAAGGGTCTGCAAGGGAATTGTTGTTCTGAACGTATCCCACAAAGACATATCCGTGCGGTAAATAAAGCCGTCGGCAACGGCGGTTTCTTTGTTGAAGTTTGTGTATTCGCCGTTAACGTCTGTGAACGTTGTGGGCATAATCATTGAATGATAAAGTGCAGTGTAGAAGTTTGTCTTTACGGTGTCGTTACCCTTGATGTCAATTCTTGAAAGGTAGCTGTCCCAGGTTTTGCGTGTGAGTGCGCGGATGCCGTCAAAATCAAGGTTGCCCGCTTCTGCTTCGAGGTTTTTGCGTGCATTTTCAACGCTTACAAAGCTGATTGCAAGCTTTAATTCGATAGGCTCGCCTTTCTTGTTGCCGAAATTGAAATCAACACCGATGTCGGTGCCTTCAACGCTTGCTCTGCCGTCAACTTTTTCATTGCCGCTGACTGTTGCAAAGCTTTCCCAAGCATCGTTGAATTCAGCAACAAAGTAGGCTTTCAGTCCGCCGTAACGGCCGGTGAAGGTTGTGCGGATGTTTGCCGAGCCGCTGATTTCGCCCGTTTCGCTGTTGACAAAAACCTCGCCCTCAAGGGCGGAGCCGCCGGGCATACACGAGGTAACGTCAATAAAAATGTGAGCATCTTCGCGTGTGCGGAAGGTGTATCTGTGTGCGCCGACGTGCGTTGTTGCGGTAAGTTCCGCCATACAGGCCTCCGTCGGCAGATTTACGGCATAGTAGCCTGCCGTTGCAATTTCGTCATTGTGTGAGATGAGCAGACCTTTTGCAGGTAAAAATCCCTTTGAGGGTGTTACGCGGAAATGTGCCATATCTGCGGCACCTGTGCCTGAAAGACGGGTGTGACTGAAACCGATGATGTAATTGTGGGCATAGTTATATCCGCCCGTTGCCCAGCTTGTGATTATTTTAAGGTCACCGATTGAGCTGGTGTCGGGGCTGAGCTTTACCGCACCGTAGGGTGAAACGGCACCGGGGAAGGTCATGCCGCTCATGTAGGGTGCGCCGCCCGTGCCCACAAAGGGGTTGACCCATTGGCCGTATTCGCCTGCTTCAAGGTCGGGCATCCGGGTGGTGAAGGGCAGTGTGCCTGCCGAGAAAAATGAGGCAAGCATTACCACCAGTGACATAACAAGGCTTGTGATGCTTCTGATTACCGCATACATAAAAACAATCCTCCACAATATTTATAATTACATAATATCATATATATTTTAATTTTACAACAAAAAAAGAGCAGCATCCCCCGGATGCTGCTCTTAAATCCGAATATAAATTATACTTTTCCGTTTTCGACAATCCAGTTGCGCCATTCTTTGTAGCACTTGGCGTAAAAATGAACGCCGTCACTTGTGTAGTCGCTTCTGAGATTGCCGTTTTCGTCGTCAAAAACATGAGTGAAATCAAGGTAGTAAACAACACGGTTGTCGGCAAGCTTTGAAAGCTTTGAGTTAAGCTCATCAATACGTTTGTTGTTGAAGCTGTTGGGGTTACTTGCCGATTTTTTTGCCGAAACGTGCATGTTGGACTGGATGATGATTTTTGCGCCGGGCTGAAGCTGCTTGATTTTTGCAAGCACTTCTCCGTATTCGCTGACGATTGCGTCAATCGAGCCGCCGATTTCGTTGATGCCCAGAAGAATGTAGATTTTTCCGAATTTGTTGTTTTTCAGATATGTTTCAAGGCTTGCGTCGCCTGTGCCCGTCTCAGATTTTGAGGAGTTGAAAATGTTGTAAATGCTCATTGAAGTTCTTGCGAAATATTTTGCGCCTTCAATGGGAGCATACTGATAAAAACCGACGGTGCGTGAGTCGCCGATGAACAGTGCGTCGCTGAAATAAGACGTGTCGGCAGAAACGGTCTGAGAGCCGGTCGTGGCGGTTGTGGCGGTTGTCGACGTTGTTGCGGAAGTTGTTGCGGTTGTGGTTGCGGAAGTTGATGAAGATGTGGGCTTTTCCGTTGTTGAGGAAGTTTCACTGCTTGTATTTTCAGTCTTTTTCTCGGTTGTCTTTTCTGTTGTGCTGTTTTCGGTGAAAGATTTATCCGTTGTCGGGTCATCCCGAGAAAAAGACTCAGACTGGTCGGTGTAAACGTTTTCGTCGGTTGTTTCGCTTTCTTCGGGCTGTGTGAAGCCGTCGTCGCGAACGTTTATCATAAATGAATCAATGGGGTTTTCACCCTTGACGGCAAAAACTGCGCCGACAATGCAGATAAGCAAAGCGGTGACAATAATTGCAATCAGCAAGGGGTTTTTTGCCAGCTTTTTTAAGAAATTCACAATTGCGGCCTCCTATTAAAAATCAGAAATTGAAATACAGGAACGGGTCGTTTGCTCCGCAAACAGCACAGTAAACGGCATACCAGAAAATTGTCGTAAGCACGGGCACGGTGATAAACTTTTTGTCCTTGACTTTTTCGTAAAGTTTTCTCGGCAGAGGGGTTGCAAAAACAATGCCGACACCGATAATCCAGCCGACATTCCTGAGATGCTTGACATAATCCTGAGCAAAAACGTATTCGGGTGTTTCGCCGAAGAAGGGGAAAAGGCGACCGAAAAATACGGCAAGGTCGGGCAGTGACGTGATTTTGAAGATTGTCCAGGAAATGAGAATCATGGCAATCAGGTAAATGTGAGAGAGCACCTTGTTTTCCGTGATGAAACGCAGCACTTTTGTTTTTTCAAGAGCGATGAGGATGAAAAGGAAAAGTCCCCACACAACGAAATTGAGATTATCGCCGTGCCAGATGCCTGTCAGCATCCATACGATGAAAAGGTTACGGATGTTGAGCAGCTTTGAGCAGCGGTTGCCGCCCAGCGGGAAATAAACATTCTCTTTGAACCAGTCGCCGAGGGTGATGTGCCACCTGCGCCAGAATTCGGACATGGAACGTGCCATATAGGGATAATTGAAATTCTTCGGTGTTTCATAGCCGAGCATTTGACCGATGCCTGTTGCCATAAGAGTGTAGCCGTAGAAGTCAAAATAAAGCTGAAGCGAGAAGGAAACAACGCCAAGCCACGCAAATGCGGTTGAAATGCCGTCATATCCGATTGTCTGAATACCGTTCCAGACACTGCCGAGTCGGTTGGCAAAAATCACTTTGAGACCCATACCGATTATGAATTCGGCAAGACCGTCGGTGATTCTTTCAAGTGTCACTTCACGGTTGCTGAGGTAAGGTCTGAAATCCTTGTAGGTCTGGATGGGACCCATTGTAATCTGTGTAAAGTTGACAAGGTAGGTTGCATAATTGAGAAAAGATTTTTCCGCCTCAACCTTACCCGTGCAGACCTGTTGAAGGTATGAGATGTTTTTGAATGTGTAAAAACTCAGACCTGCGGGCAGAATGAAGTTGAGCATCTGTCCGTCAATTGCGCCCGAAAAAACGTCGGGCAAAAGGTCGGTTGCAAGACTGACTGTCGCCTGAGCATATTTGTAAAAAAGAAGCAAACCTGCATTGATGACAACGCCGACGGTAAGAGCGAATTTTTTATCTTTCAGCCCAAGGCCTGACATTGCAAAACCGACAAGGTAGTTGAAAACGGTCAGCATTGCAAGAATGACAAGCCATTCATAGTGACCGCCGATGGCTAAAATGTAAAAAATAATGCTGCCCGCAAGCAACACTATGTTTCTGAGTTTTCCTTTGCACACACCGTGCACAGCCACAAGCACGGGCAGAAAAGCAAAAATAAAGCTTGTACTGCAAAAATTCATCGTTATTTTTATCTCCGTTTATCAAAAAAATCGACCCCTCGGGGTCAATGAAATCGCCATGAGATAATATATCATAAAAATTATTAAAAAACAATAAAAAAGCTTCTAAAAAACGACAAAAAAAGTGACAAAAAATGAGGGGGCATTGTGCCTTGGTTTAAGCACAATGCCCCAAGTGATTTTTGAGTTGATTTTTACTGGGATTTCTTTTTGAGCAATTCGGATTTTTTATCCCAGAGCGCCTGCGAAAGGTCAACATAATAGTTGTGAGGATTTTCAAAACGTGTGACCTCATCCCAGAGTGTATCAATCTGAGCTTTGCAGTACTGACGGATTGTTTTGATGTCGGGGTAGTCGAAAACGCACTCACCCTTGACAAACAGCGGTTTCTGCAATTCACGCACGGTAAAGTCGGTGACAACCTTACGCTTCCAGGTGAAATTGGGGTCGAAAAGCTCATAAGGCTCGTTTTCGCTGATTTTTTCATCCGCAAGAGTGATAAGGTCGGCAATTGCCTTGCCGCTTTCTCGGTCGAAAAGGCGGTAAACCTTTTTGTAGCAGGGTGTTGTGATTTTTGCAACGTTTTCGCTGAGCTTGATTTTCGGAACTTCCACACCGTCTTTTTCAATTGCCACAAGCTTGTAAACACCGCCGAGCACGGGACTTGCCGAGGATGTGATAAGCCTTTCGCCGACACCGAAGGAGCTGATCTGTGCACCCTGAGAAAGCATATCGCGGATAATATATTCATCCAGTGAGTTTGAGGCAACTATGCCGCAGTCTTCATAACCGGCAACGTCAAGCATTTTGCGGGCTTTGCGTGAAAGATAGGCAATGTCTCCGCTGTCAATGCGAACACCCTTGGGACGTTTGCCCAGAGGCTTGAGCACATCGTCAAAGCATTTGATTGCGTTGGGGATTCCCGATTTGAGAACGTTGTAAGTATCGACAAGCAGAGTGCAGTTGTCGGGATATTCTTTTGCATAAGCACAGAAGGCGTCGTATTCGCTGTCAAACATCTGCACCCAGCTGTGCGCCATTGTACCCAGCGCAGGCACACCGAACATCTTGTCTGAAATTGTGCAGGCGGTGCCGACGCAGCCGCCGATATAAGCAGCCCTTGCGCCGTAAACGGCACCGTCAAAACCTTGTGCACGGCGTGAGCCGAATTCCATGACCGCTTTACCGTTGGCGGCTCTGACAATACGGTTTGCCTTTGTTGCAATAAGGCTCTGGTGGTTGATGGAAAGAAGCACCATTGTTTCAATAAACTGTGCCTGAATTATAGGTCCGCGCACGGTGATGATAGGTTCACCGGGGAAAATGGGAGTGCCCTCGGGGATTGCCCACACGTCGCACTCAAAACGGAAATCGGCAAGGTAGGCAAGAAAATCTTCGTCAAAGCCCTTTGTGCGCAGATAATCAATATCCTCAGGTGTGAAGCTGAGGTTTTTAAGGTAATCGACAAGCTGTTCAACGCCTGCCATGATTACGAATCCGCCGCCGTCGGGCACGGTGCGGAAAAACATATCAAAATAGGCAACGGTGTCCCGATGGCCCGTCTTGAAATAACCGTTTGCCATTGTGATTTCATAAAAGTCGGTGAGCATTGTCAGGTTACGTTTGTCGTTCATGTTCATAAGCCGTCATCTCCTTGCCATTTATTATGTAACTTTTTTCTTCTTTTTTCAACCCTTGTTTAATATTTTTAAGAAAATCGCAAATATCAGACAGTGCGGGACGCAGTGCCGTAAAAGCTTTTTGCCTTTGTTGATTTGATAAAAGCAGATTTATTCGAAAGAAGCAAAAGCAAAGAAAAAATTATTGAAAAAACTCAAAAACGCAAAAAATATTTCTGTAATCTGCGTTCGGCAATCAGACATTAAATATTTTGCATTTTTTTAAAAAAGACTTGATATTTTGGTAAAATTATGTTAAACTTTGTATTAAATCTGCAAACATACTGCAAAAAGCTTGTGTGGGGTTTTAAAAATTATACAAATTGTATAATATGCGGCACCTTTTCTTTTTCTGAAACGGTAAAATAACCGCACAAGCTCCAAAAAATTTTTGTTGGGGGAAATTTTAATGAGAATCAGAAAACAGGCTCTCGGCGACAGAAACATTGTCGGAGCAAAAATTGAAGCAAGACGCAAGGCTATCAACATGAAGCAGAAGGATCTTCTTACCCAGCTTCAGATTAAAGGCGTTGACCTCAATGCATCAGGCCTTTCAAAGCTTGAGGGTCAGATCCGTTGTGTCAACGATTATGAGCTTAAAGCTCTGTCAGAGGTTCTCGGCATTTCCGTTACCGAGCTTCTCGGCATTGAAGAATAATTTTAACTTCCAGTTGTCTTTTTCTATACTCCTCAATCTGCACCTCCGATTTTTTCGGGGGTGCACTCCTTTTATCAAAGAAAAAACGGTCTGTCCGAAAATGACAGACCGTTTTGCTTTTTATTTCTTATAAAGTCTTGTGATGTAGCTTGCAGCTTCGGACAGCGCAAGTGCCGAAACGAAAACGCAGGAAACTACGAGTGACCATTTAAGGTCAATTGCGCCGCGCATGAAATTGTCAATGAGTGCTTCAAGAACAACAAAGAACACAGCCGCCTGCAATGAAAGCAGTGAAAAGATTCTCACACCGTTTATCCGTTTGCCGCCAATCAGTGCATAGTCCATTGCGGCATAAACCGAAAGAAGCAGGGTCAGCGGCATTGCAAAAGCATAGAACAGTTCGAAGTGACCGCTTTGCCTTGCAATGTAAAGCAGGTAAAGCGACGTTGTGACAAAGCAGATTAATGCGGTGATGGGTGCGGGAGTGATTCTGAGAACGGGCAAAACGCAGTAAACCCAGATAACGGCAAGTGCACCAAGCACGTAACCAGCCCAGAAGGTGTCGTGCTCACGCACAATGTTCCATACCGTGCAGATCATTGCGGGAAAGACCATCAGTGCCGTGAAAACGGCGGCGTAGCTTTTTGCGCCCTTGCTTGCGGTGCGCTTTTTTTTCTGCTTTACGGCAGGGGCGGCGTTGGCAACGGCAACACCGCAATTAGGACAGATGACGGCGTTGTCGGCGACCTGAGTGCCGCAGTTGGAACAAAACATAATAACACCTCACATATTTTATTATACATTTAATATTATACTATTGTCGCCGAAAATTTTCAACATCATTTTTATTAATGTTTTTTGGTGTATGATATAGACAAAGTGCTCGCATTGATGTAAAATATTTTTGAAATAATTTTCTGTTGAGAGGATGTTATTTATGGCAATTTTCAGACCTTTCAAGGCAATCCGCCCCCTTCCGGAGTATGCAAGCCGCGTTGCCGCCCTGCCCTATGACGTTATGAACAGCGAAGAAGCCGCAGTTATGGTAAAAGGCAACCCCTATTCGTTTTTGCACGTTGACAAGGCAGAAATCGATCTGCCTGTCGGAACTTATCTTTATTCTGACGAGGTTTATGCAAAGGCAAAAGAAAACCTTGAAAATCTTGTTACGGACGGCATATGCAAGCAGGATGAAAACCCCTGCGTTTATATTTACCGCCAGACAATGAACGGCAGAAGCCAGACCGGTCTTGTCGGTTGTGTTGCAATTGATGACTATATTAATAATGTAATAAAAAAGCACGAACTTACACGTGCCGACAAAGAGGCAGACAGAATCAACCACGTTGACCGTTGCGATGCAAACACGGGCCCAATTTTCCTTGCTTACCGCAACCGTGACGACATTGCCGCGACCGTAAACGCCTGGAAAGAAAGTCACGCACCCGTTTACGATTTTGTAACCGATGACGGTGTGGGTAACACAGTGTGGGTTGTTGACGATGTCGGTGTGATTGAGTCAATACGTGCCGCTTTTGATGATACGGATTATCTTTACATTGCCGACGGTCATCACCGTGCCGCTTCCGCAGTCAAGGTCGGTCTCAGACGCCGTGAGGCAAACCCCGGTTTTGACGGCACAGAGGAATTCAATTTCTTCCTTGCAGTGCTTTTCAGCTGTGATGAGCTTGAAATTATGGACTATAACCGTGTTATGAAGGACCTCAACGGCTACACCGCTGACGGCTTTATTGAAAAAATTTCCGAAAAATTCACTGTTGAGCTTACCGATTCCGAAAAGCCCTACAAGCCCGCCGAAAGCCACACCTTCGGAATGTTGCTTGACGGCAAATGGTACAAACTCACCGCAAAAGAAGGTTCGTTTGATGCGGCTGACCCCGTTGCCGCACTGGATGTTTCAATTCTTCAGAGCAATCTTATTTCCCCCGTGCTCGGCATTGATGACCCCCGCACAGACAAGAGAATCGACTTTGTCGGCGGTATCAGAGGTCTTGATGAGCTTGAACGCAGGGTGAATGATGATATGTGCCTTGCGTTTTCAATGTATCCCACAACTCTTGAAGAGCTTTTCACAATTGCCGATTCGGGCAAAATTATGCCCCCGAAATCAACGTGGTTTGAGCCGAAGCTTCTCAGCGGCTTGTTTATCCACAAACTCAGCGATTAGTGTTAAAAAACCGTTTCACCAACCGGTGAAACGGTTTTTGTTTTTATACCCTGCCAACTTTGTCAAGCTTTTTCAGCAGCTCGCTCAAAGGAATAATAAGGAAACCGAAAACAAAATTTCCCGCACCGTGAACCGCATCAAAGCTCAACCCTGCCAGAAGCCACGCAACAGCCGCATCAAAGGAAAGATTAAACATAATAACCTGCGCAGGCAGATAAAGCAGACCGAAAAGCAGACCGTGAAGTGCACACACAACGGGATAAACAACGTAAGCGATTTTGCGCGGCATATTTTTCGGCAGCAGCATGGTAACGCCCCAAAGAATTGTCCAGATGTAAAGGTAGGGCATCCAGGCAACACCGAAGCCGTTGATAAGACCGCTGAGCATTACGTAAACGTAAATCGGTGCAAGCGCACGTTTGCGGTAAACAAGGGTGAAAACCATTGTGAACATTCCCACAAGGTGAATGTTGGGAAGTCCCTGCATCAGCAGGTAAGAAACAAAGGTTATGCCGCCGAGCATTGCAAACACAACGGTGTCGCGTGTTTTGTCAATGAGCTTTTGTCTGTTATTTTGTGTAGACGATTTCATAATGCGCTCCGTCAGAGATCTTTTCTCCGTCTATTCCGGTGTTAAGTGTTTCGCCGTTTTTGTAAAATGCCCAATAGCTCTGGTCAACATCGTAGTCAGCGGTAACGCCGTTGACTTTTTTTACATAAATTCCGTAAGGACCCTCTTCACCTTCAATGAGGTTTTCCTGTTCGAGTGCGCCGCGCAGAGTTTCTGCATTTGTCTGAATGACAAATGTTGAAACTGTGCCGAGATTATCGGTGATGTCAACCGTTACGGTATAAAAATCGGGAGTTTCCTCAAGAATTATGCCGTCGGGCGCAGTTGTGGTTGTTGTGTCGGGGGTCTGCTCTTTTGCACAGGCAACAAAGCTGACAGCAAGTAAAACGCCGAGGAGAAGAGCAACGAGTCTTTTGATTTTCATAGGGATTCCTCCATTTTTTAATTTTATTAATATGGCGGCAACAAAAAAGCGCATTTTCGCAAAAAACGAAAATGCGCCCATTACAGCCATTGTAACCGCATTCGCTTTCCTTTTGCCCAAAAGCGTGAAGTTAAGCAGGCAAGACGATAAGCATTCCGACTTACGGCATTTGCCGAATACGGTAATGGCTGTTGCTGCGGATTCTCACCGCATTTCCTTATCCCCGAGCGAAAAACCGCCCGACCGCACCCTCAGGGAGTGCGCAATTGCCTTTATTTTTTATTGATTATACAACCTTTTCAAGCGTTTGTCAATTACTTGATTTTTGTGATTTTGTCGCCCTTTACCACAAAAGCCGACTTTGCAAGGTCGATGAGCGGTTGGTCATTGACGGGGGAGTCGGTGTAAAACTCATCAATTTCTGCATCGGGATACAGTTCAAAAAACGCCTTGATTTTATTGTGACGGATGTTGAAGTGGCGGATTTCGCCTGTTTTTGTGTCAATGTCACTTGTGATGTAGTTTTTGATGCCCAGACGCTCACAGATAACCTTCATTGAAAATTCGGGTGAGCCGGTGATGATCAGGTCATCCTCGCGCTGAACTTTTTTATAAAAGGGTCTGATTTTGTGCATATGTGTGTCCCAGAACTCAACCATATCGGCTTCAAGATTGGGCTGGGAAGCGAAAAATCCGCCGACCTCGGAGGCATACTTGTTCATCATTGCATCAACGGTTATTTTGCCGCGCTTGTACTTTACAAATCCGAGCAAAACACCGGGCAGGTGCAAGAGCAGTTTCGGATTTTTTTTGATATAAAAACCGAAAAGGTCAAGACAGCTTTCGCCGTCATATATGGTATCGTCAAAATCGTAAACATTCATTCAAATCACCATTCATCACTTTCGTCAAGCATTACGGCGTGTGCACAGCGTATTCCGTCAACTGCGGCAGAAACAATGCCGCCAGCATAGCCTGCACCTTCGCCGCAGGGATAAAGGCCGCGCAATTTTGCAGTCTGATAAAGCTCGTCACGGATAATCCTGACGGGAGAGGAGCTTCTTGTTTCGGGGGCGGTCAGCACAGCTTCGGGCAGGGCAAAGCCTTTGAGGCTTTTATCCATCTGCACAAGCGCACTTGCCATAACATCCGTTACGCTTTTGGGTAAAATTTTTCTTATATCCGAGGGGGTGACGCCCGTTGCGCAGGTGGGTTTTACCGCACCGAGTGTTTTTGAGGGCGTGTCATTGAGAAAATCGCCGACTGTCTGACAGGGTGCGGAATAATCTCCGCCGCCGAAAGCGAAAGCGGTTCTTTCAATTCTTCTTTGCAGTTCAATGCCTGCAAGCGGATGGTCAGAACCGAAATGCTCGGGGTCAATGCCGACAAGCAGGGCGGAGTTTGAATTCTCACCGTCACGAGCATATTCGCTCATACCGTTGACAACAACACTGTTTTCCTCGGACGTTGCGGCAACAACGGTGCCGCCGGGGCACATACAGAAGGTGTATGCGCCTCTGCCGTGGAGAGGATGGCAGGAAAGCTTGTAATCAGCTGCGCCGAGAGACGGGTGACCTGCAAAGGCGCCGTACTGGGCTTTGTCAATCAGCTCGCGCGGATGCTCGATTCTCACGCCCACGGAGAACGGTTTCTGCATAATGTCAATACCCTTGCGGTAAAGCATTTCAACGGTATCCCTTGCGCTGTGACCGATGCACAAAAGCACCGTGTCGGTTTCAAAGTCAGTGGTTGTGCCGTCTGTTTTTTCAAGCGTAACACCCTGAACGGTGCCGTTTGCAACAATAATATCGGTAAGCTTTGTGTTGAAAAGCACTTCGCCGCCGTTTGCGATAATTTCTTCTCTGAAGCTTTTTACGACGTCGCCGAGTCTGTCTGTGCCGATGTGCGGACGTGAGGAATATGCGATTTCCTCGGGTGCGCCGTGAAACACAAGTTCGTCAATAACCTTGCGGCAAAGTGGGTCTTTGATGCCCGTTGTCAGCTTGCCGTCGGAAAATGTGCCTGCACCGCCCTCACCGAACTGAACGTTTGACTCGGTGTCAAGACAGCGGTGATTCCAGAAATTGTTGACCGCCGCCGTGCGTGAATCCACATCGCCGCCGCGTTCAACAACAAGGGGACGAAGCCCTGCACGTGAGAGTATCAGAGCGGCAAAAAAACCTGCGGGGCCGAAGCCGACAATGACGGGGCGCAAAGTGCTTTTGCGGCGCATTTCAGGTGCACGGTAGACGGTTTCTTCGTATTTTTCAGCCTTCGGACAGCGTGATTTTGCAAGCACGGTGTCCTCGTAACTTTTAAGCGAAACGGCAACGTTATAAACAAAAAAGATATTGTCCTTTTTGCGTGAGTCAACCGCTTTTTTGAGAATTTTCACCGATGAAATCAGCTTTTCGTCACAGGAAAGCTTCTTTGCCGCAACTCGTCTGAGTTCACCCTCGCCGCTTTCAAGCGGAAGTTTTAATTCGCTAATTTTTATCATAAATCAAAATCCTTATACCAGAATATCAGAGTAATTCGCCTGCAAGCAATCCCGAGGCAAATGCCCATTGCAGATTGAAGCCGCCGCATCCGCCGTCAACGTCGAGCAATTCGCCTGCGCAGTAAAGCCCGTCAACCAGCTTTGAGGCGAGGGTGCGGCTGTCAAATTCGTCCACATTTACGCCGCCCGAGGTCACCTGAGCATTTTCGTAGCCCTTTGTACCGGTGACGGCAAGTGAAAAGTTTTTGACTGCTTTTGCAACTGCCGCAAGCTGACGTGCGGAAAGGACGCTGAGTTTTGTATCGGGCGAATAAATTCCTGCCGTTTTGCACACGGCAATTCCGCAGACTCTGGGCAGAATTCCCGTCAGCAGATTGTCAAGCACAGCTTCGGGCAGATTTTGTGCCGTGTCTTTGAGATATTGTGAAAGGTCTTCTTCTTCAACGGCGGGTGCAAGGTCAAGGCGGGCGTAAACTCTGCCGTCTTTGAGCGCACGGTGCACGGCGGCACCTGCTTCCATTGCGGCAATGCCCGAGAGACCCGAATCGGTGAAAAGAATTTCGCCGCGCGAGCGTGCAATTTCGCCCGTGTCGCCGCTGACGCAAATCACACAGTCGTGAATTCTCACACCTTTGAGCGACTTTGTGACCTGAGCATCTGCTTTGAGCGCAACAAGTGACGGCGCAAGCGGTGTTACGGTGTGACCGAGGCTTTTCAGAAGGGGGTAACCGCTTCCGTCAGAGCCCTGAGCGGGTGAAGCTTTGCCGCCCGTGGCAACAATCAGCTTTTTACAGCGGAAAGCGGAATTTATAACGAATCCGTCAGCCGTTTTTTCGATTTTTTCAACGGGAGTGTCGCAGATTATTTCAACGCCGCATTTTTCAATGCCCATTCGCAGCGCATCAAGCACGGAGGCGGCGGTGTTGCTCATCGGATAAACCCTTCCTTCGCTGTCGGTGTAGGTGAGAAGACCGAGTGACCTGAAAAAACCGATAACTTTTTCGGGCGGATATTTTGTGAAAGTGTCGGCGGCAAAATCTGCGTTGCGATAAGCGTGCGAAACGGCGTGGGAATTTGTCAGATTGCAGCGACCGTTGCCCGTTGCCAGCAGCTTTTTGCCCACACGGGGAAGCTTTTCGATGACGGCAACGCTCATTTCAGGGTGGTTGCGTTTTGCGCTTATTGCCGCCGCAAGACCTGCGGCACATCCGCCAAGAATTGCCACGTCTGTGTATTTCATTTTACCGCCTCCTTATTTTATATTTACAACATTATATAATACCCTTTTAAACGTGCCATTGTCAAGTGGTGCGTTTTCGGCATAAAAATAAAAGCCTGCGTTTGTACGCAGGCTTCGTTCATCATTGCGGAGAGGGAGCGCCCTTTAAATCACGGCGGATAATTTTACCCGAGGTTGTTTTGGGCAGTGCATCGATATATTCGACAACACGGGGATATTTATAAGGCGCTGTGTTCTTTTTGACATAAGTCTGAAGCTCTTTTGTAAGCTCGGCGCTGGGGGTGTAACCCTCACGAAGGGCAATTACGGAGCAGACAACCTGACCTCTGATTTCATCGGGACGGCCGACAACGGCGCTTTCCTTGACGGCAGGGTGGGTGTTAAGCACGCTCTCAATTTCAAACGGACCGATGCGGTAGCCGGAGCATTTAATCATGTCGTCGTTTCTGCCGACATACCAGTAATAGCCGTCTTCGTCTTCATAGGCGACGTCGCCGGTGTGATAAACGCCGTGCTCAATGGGTGAGCGGATGTCGCCGTTTGTGCCGTAGGCGGTAAGCAGACCTACCTGACCGTCACCGTCAACCAGAATTACAACCTCACCGTTGACGCCCTTGGGGCATTTTTCGCCGTTTTTGTCAATAATCTGAACGTTGTAAAGAGGAGAGGGCTTGCCCATTGAAGAGGGGCGTATGTCGAGCCACTGGAAAGAGCAGGTGATGGGTGTACCCTCACTCTGACCGTAACCCTCGTGAATCATCTTGCCGCTGATGTCGCAGAATTCCTTGTTGACCTCGCCCGAAAGCGCTTCGCCTGCGGTGGAAAACCACTGCACGGACTGCACGTGCTCGTGTTGAAGACCGCCGTGAAGCAGGAAACGGTACATCGTCGGCGGAATACAAACGGAGGTGGGACGATGGGTTTTCATGGCTTCAAGCAGATTTTCCGCGCTGAATCTGATGGGGTCGTAGCCGAGGATTGCGGTGCCGCAGATCCACTGACCATAGATGTTGCCCCAACCGAATTTTGCCCAACCGCTGTCTGCCTGAGTCAGGTGAAGACCGTTATTCTGAACACACTGCATATATTTTGCAGTCATGATGTGTGAAAGGGGATAGGTGCGGTCGTGAATTGCCATTTTCGGATAGCCTGAGGTGCCCGATGTGAAATAAATGAGCATTATATCCCTGTTTGTAAGACCGCTGTATGTTTCAAGCGTTTCGCACTCGGCAAATTCGCCGTCAAACCAGCGCATATTTTTGCAGGGTTCATCACCGATAGTGATGATTTCACGCAGATTCGGACATTTTTCTTTGAGGTTTTTAACCTGATTGATTACAAAATCATCTTTGACTGCGATAACTGCAACGGCACCCGCCTGCTCGATTCTGTAAGCAATGTCTTTTTCCGTCAGCTGAATGGATGCGGGAACAACGACTGCACCGATTCTGTGCAGCGCAACAGCACAAATCCAGTATTCCCAACGGCGGCGTGCAAGTGTCAGCACACGCTCACCCTTTTTGATGCCGAGTGAAAGAAAATATGTTGCCGCACGCTTTGAAAGCTCGGAGATT
This sequence comes from Acutalibacteraceae bacterium, assembly GCA_045595825.1. GTDB lineage: Bacteria > Bacillota > Clostridia > Oscillospirales > Acutalibacteraceae > CAG-177. The sequence continues at coordinate 30,583 of JAZOBD010000052.1, read as the reverse complement.
TCCGCAAAAGTAAATGTGCGGCTGAAGCCGTCGTCATTGCAGTAAACGAGAGCGCGCTTTTCGGGCTCTTCCTTTGCCCAGCGGTCAACTATATCTCTTGCAAAATCAAAATCCTCGGGAACGTTGAGCCTGAAATTCTTTGAAAAATCCTCATAGCTGTCAAATTCCGTGCGGGGTAAATAATCCATGATAATTTCCATACAGAGTCTCCCTTTGTTTTCAGTTTGTGTCAAATCAAAAGCAACGGGGTTAAAAAACTAAAAAAGCCATTCACCCTATTTCATTAGGACGAATGACTTCGTGTTACCACCTAACTTCGCACAGAAGTGTTACAACTGTGCCTTTGCTCAACACGGCAATCTGTGATTGCGATGCCGACTCCCATTTTACGGTAGGATACCGTCAGAGTCTACTCAAAGAAAAAAATCTTTTTTCGGTCTGCAGCTCCAAGACTACCTTCGGTATTTTCCGACAAAGCGCTTCCACCGTCCGCTTCTCTCTATGCTCGGTTGAAATACTTACTCCTTCTCTTCACAGCCTTTGATTATTCACTTGATTGCGGTTATGTTATCATAAACACAATTTTTTGTCAACAGTTTTTGCAAAAATATGTTGCTGTGCTCCGTTTCGCTTGACATAACATTGTAAAAAAATTATAATATTTAATTAGCGATATATTAAGGCGGTGCAGTCTTGAAAGAATATTTCAGAAGAACGTGGCTTGAAATAAATACAGATGCACTCAGGGCGAATTACGGCGCAATCCGCGACATCACCTCGCCCGGTGCAAAAATTATGGCTGTTGTCAAGGCGGATGCCTACGGCCACGGCGTTGAAAACGTTGTCAAAGAGCTTGCCCTTTGCGGCTGTGACTGGTTTGCCGTTTCCAATCTTGAAGAGGCAATTCAGGTGCGCAGTGTCTGCTCAGACTGCGGAGTGCTCATTCTCGGCTATACACCTGCCGAATATGCAGGTGTGCTTGCCCTCAACAACATTTCTCAGGCTGTTTTTGACAGTGTTTATGCAGACGAGCTTTCCGCACAGGCGGATAAAGAGGGTGTAACGGTCAGCATTCACCTGAAAGTTGACACGGGAATGTGTAGACTCGGTTTTATTTATCACGATTCCGAGCGTGATTCGGGCACGGCTGATGAAATTGCACGTGTCTGTGCACTGCCGGGACTTTATCCCGAGGGTATTTTCACTCACTTTGCCCGTGCTGATGAAGAGGGTGAGGGCGAGGTTTTCACACGCCTGCAATTCGACCTTTTTCTTTCGCTTCTCAATGAACTTGAAATCGACGGTCTGACCTTCGAATACCGCCATTGCTGCAACTCTGCGGCAACCGTACTTTTCCCCGAGTGCCACCTTGACATGGTAAGACCGGGTGTCATTCTTTACGGCCTCGCCCCGAGCGAAACGGTTAAAAACCATCTTGCACTGACCCCCGCAATGCAGATGAAAACCGTTGTTTCAATGGTAAAAGATATTGATGAAGATTCCGCTGTCAGCTACGGCGGCACCTTTGTATCAAAGAAAAAGATGCGTGTTGCAACGGTGCCCATTGGTTATGCCGACGGCTATCCGCGCTCGATTTCGGGCAACACGTCAATGCTCATAAACGGACACAGGGTGCCCGTAATCGGCAGAATCTGTATGGACCAGTGTATTCTTGACGTCACCGACGTTGACGGTGTAAAGCCCGACATGAGCGTTACGGTTTTCGGCAGAAACAAGGGTAACGAAATCACGGTTGACGAAATTGCAAAAAAACACGGCACCATCAATTATGAAATCATCTGCGGCATAAACAAGCGTGTGCCGCGAGTTTACACGGGCGAGGGCAGAATTGTTGCCATTGCCGACTATATGAAATAAAATTTCCGCCCCGGACTTTTCAACAGTCCGGGGCGGTTTTTTGTGAAAATATTTCAGTCTTTATTGGAAACAAGCTTTCTGTAAAGGATTGTAGACAGCACCGCAAGCACAACCACAAGACCCGTTGAAATGAAAAATTCGGCTGAAAACGGGTCTTTCAGGTTGACGCCCAGCACGGTGACCGCCGCCATGTAAGGAAACATTCCGACAAGCGAGCCGGTTGACATATTAATGTATTTAATATCCATTGCGCCGAGAATCATGCTGGAAATATCACAGGGCACAATTCCGATAAGCTTTACAAGGTAAACGAAAAACCACTCGTTGCGGCGTTTGAGAATGTCGATTTGCTTTGCTTTCGGATATTTTTCAATAAGGTGGTCGAGCATATCCTTGCCCGTAAAACGACCGATGAAATAGGGAACGGAAACGGTTGTGATAATGCCGAGGGAATTGACAATCAAAGCAATCGGCAAGGGGAATATGATGCCGCAGCTTATATAAAGGACGGGGATAGGGAATACAACCGTCAGTGATTTGAGCGCATAAAGAAAAATGAAAAAAGCCGCCGCAAGCCACAGGTTTTCGGGCACGTAGGAAAGAACATCTTCAACAGACTCGTCACGGAAATATATGAAGCCGACAACAATCATTGCGGCAAAAAACAAAAGGGTAATAACTCTGACCGTGGTCAGCCAGACGGGTTGAAGCTTTTTCTTTTCCATTTTATTTTACTCCTTCGTTGAGAAAGTATTGCATAACCTTGTTGCAGACGGGTATTGCCGTGTCGCGGCCCGAGCCGCCGTTTTCGACAATGCAGATTATTGCAAGCGGCAAATCCGCACGCATTGAAAAGCCTGCAAACCAGGCGTGCGATTCTTTGCCGTCATCAAGCTCCGCCGTTCCCGTTTTTCCGCACATTTCAAGGTTGGGAAAGGCGTTTTCGCCATAGTGTTCGGTAACGTTTGAACGCAACAAATTGCAAAGAATCTGTGCCGTCGCAGGTGACATGGTGACAAGTGTCTGTGGACCCGTAATCGCTTGCTCCATAAGGCTTTGCGGACTTTTAATTCTGTTTGGTGCAAGTCCCGTGCCGCCGTTTGCAATCGCCCCTGCAATCGCAAGAAAATGGCAGGGATTTACAAGCGTTGTGGACTGCCCGACGCCTGCCCAGCCGAGCTCTGTTTTATTTGAATCAGATGCAGCAAAGCGGCTTTTTACCAGACGGATTCCGTTTGCGGAAAGGTCGGTGTTGAAGCCTAAGGCGTTTGCCGTGGCGTTAAGCTTGTCCGCACCCAGCATAAGAGAAATTTCGGCAAATGCGCAGTTGCAGGACTTGTTGAGTGCCTGACGGAAACTGATTTTTCCGTGCTTGTCGTTGCAGATTACGGTACCTTTGCCCGTTTGAATTTCACCCTTGCACTCAAAAGTGAGCGTGTCAAGCGCAGGAATATTTTCAACCGCACAGGCGGCGGTGACGATTTTCATGATTGAACCGGGGGTGTATATGCCCGAAACGAACTTGTCAAGAAAAACGCCCTCGAATTTTCCGTTCGTCAGCAGGTCGGGCGGTACGTTGTTGAGGTCATAGGTGGGTTTTGAAACGCTGCATAGCAACTCACCCGTTTTGTAATTATAAACACCGACGGTACCGTTGCGGTTGCCGAGTGCACCGTAAGCGATTTTGCAAGCCTCGGCGTCAACGTTGAGCGTGATATCGGTACCTTTTCCCGTTGTTTTCAGTTTGCGTATTCCGTTCCAGACCGTGTAGCCCGAAAGGGTATCTCTGAAAAGGGACTGTGTGCCCGTTGAAATGAATCCCGAGGTGTCGCCCACAAGGTGAAGGGTTGCAAGACGGGTGTTTTTGTCGGCATTGAATTTTCTTTCGCCGTCAACACTTTCGGCAAGAATTTTGCCGTTTCGGTCATAAACCGTGCCTGAGTTGACGGTCTGACCGTTTGAGTAGATGTGTCTGTTTACTCTGTTTGATGCCCACTTGTTGCCGTTAAAATAAAGGCTTGCCGTCAGGAAAACTATTCCTGCCGTAAACAGCGCAAGCAGAACATATAAAACTTTTGCGCGGCGCAGAGTTGCTTTCACGGTAAGCCTCCTTTACGTTGGTTTATTTCTTTGCCCGTTTTTTCCTGACGGGCGGTTTCGGTGCGGATTTTTCTGCGGCTTTCGGGTTTCCCTTGGGGTTGGGCGGACGTGTGACGACCGTGCCCTCGGGATTTTGCGGGCGCCTTGTCTGTGCGGCTTGTTCCGTCCGTGTTTTTCTTGAAACGGGTATTGCCCTGAGCGGTGCAGGGGCATTGAAAGTGATGCCTGCGGCCTTGATGTAAGCCAGCAGACCCCACGAGCAAATCATGCTTGACCCGCCTCGGCTGACAAAGGGCAGCGTGACACCCGTAAGCGGAAGAATGTCCGTGATGCCGAAAACGTTGAGCGCAAGCTGAAACAGCATCATTCCTGCCGCCGCTGTTGCGGCAATTGCATAAAAGCTTGAGCCTGACTGCGACGTGCTGCGCAGTGCAAACATCACAAGCACAACAAAGCAGGCAACAACGCCCAGACCTGTGATAAATCCCATTTCTTCGCAGACAACGCCGAAAACAAGGTCGGTTGAGGCGGCGTAGACATTCCGCAGGTATCCCTGACCGATGCCGAGGCCGAAAAGACCGCCGCTTGCCATATAAATCAGTGTGCGTGTCTGCTGGTAGCCTGCGTCGTCAATGTAATCCCACACGTGACGGTAGGCGGCAAAACGCGAGGCAACGTAGGGCTTGAAATAAATGATGAGTGCTGCGCCGAGCAGTGCTGCCGTGCAGATAAGCAACAGCGTACGCCAGTTGCCTGAGCGCATGTATGAAATAAGAATGAACGTAAAAAAGAAAATCAGAGCCGTGCCGAAATCCTGCATCAGGAAAAGACCGCCGATGCACACAAGGGAAAAGGCGACGTATTTTGCAATGCTCATATTTGAAATCAGTTTTTCGAGCGTAACCGCGCCGACAAGAATGAACATCACCTTGATAAGCTCTGACGGTTGCACCGAGAAAAAGCCGAGGTCAATCCAGTTGAGCGTGCCGTTGACGGTTTTTGCAAGAGCAAGGTTTGCACCCAACAAAAGAACTGAGCCGATTGCGGCAGGTACACGCAGTTTCATTGCGAAGTCAATATTTCTGAGTATGATCAACAGTACCAGATAAACCGCAAGACCCAGACCGATTGCAATCAGTTGTTTGAGGGCATATTCCTCCGAAATGCTTGCGCACACGGTAAGTCCGATGCCTGACAGGAAAAACGCCATAACCTCAAGCTCAAAATAATCCGAGCCCGTTGCAACAGAGCCGATGAGCATATAAAGCCACTCGGCAAGCATGTAAACAAGAAAACAGCACAGCAGATTGTAATTGCGGTTGCCCGTGCCGAAAAAGACCGAAAGTGTGCAGATAACCTGAAAAGCTGTCAGCAACAGCATAACACGCACGTGCTGAAAAACTGGTTGTCTTCTTTCTCTTTGCAAATTATCTGCCTCCCTTCGTAATTTTTTCCAAAATACAGTATATCACAAGTTTACCGTTAAGGCAATTGAATTGTACCATAAAAAACCTTTGCAATTTGTTAAGAAAATAAAACAAAAAAGTTAAAAAAGATTAAGTAAAATTTTTTAGCCTGCCCGGTGCGGGCTTTTTGCCCTTGCATATGATGTAACGGGTGCTTTTTTGTAAGCACTGTATATAATTAATAAAAAATATTTGATATTTTTATTTTAAATATAATTGCAAGTGAGGCGAAGATAGTGTATAATAAAATGAATAGTTTTAAAATAGGGACATTTTCGGAACGGAGGTGCAGTAATGGAAGCATACCTTGATAACAGTGCAACAACGCACGTTTGCGGTGAAGCAATCGCGGCAATGAACGACGCAATGGTGAATGTATGGGGCAATCCGTCCTCTCTTCACGCCAAGGGCATTGAGGCTTCGGGACTGCTTGAATTTTCCCGCGAGGCAATTGCGGGCAAGCTGATGTGCGACCCGTCAGAGATTTATTTTACCTCAGGCGGCACAGAGGCAAACAACCTTGCGATTTTCGGTGCAGCTGCGGCAAACCGCCGCAAGGGAAAAAGAATCGTTACAACCTCTGTTGAACATCCCAGCATTGATGAAGCTGTCAGACAGCTTGAAGCAGACGGTTTTGAAGTTGTGCGTCTGGGCGTTGACCGTTTCGGCAGAATCAATGAGCGTGAGCTTTTTTCAGCCGTTGACCGCAACACAATTCTTGTCAGCGTGATGCTTGTCAATAACGAGGTCGGCACGGTTGAACCCGTTGAGGCGGCAAGGCGTGCCGTTACTGCGGCAAGAGCACCTGCCCTTATCCATTGCGATGCCGTTCAGGCTTTCGGCAAACTGCCCGTCAAGCCCTCTGTGCTCGGCGTTGATTTGCTGACGGTCAGCTCGCACAAAATTCACGGCCCGAAGGGTGTCGGTGCGCTTTATATTGCAAAAGGCGTCAAAATTACACCCCGTACCTTCGGCGGCTCGCAGGAAGCTCTTTTCCGACCCGGCACAGAGCCGATGCCTGCAATTGCAGGTTTCGGTGCGGCGGCCAAGGCTCTGCCCGACGTCAGGCGTGAGCTTGACAGGATCAGACAGCTCAGGGATTATATGGTGATGCGGCTTTCGGCAATTGACGGCGTTGTCATAAATTCATCGCCCGATGCGCTTCCCTATGTCACCAACATTTCCGTTATCGGTCTGCGAAGCGAGCCGATAATCAATTTTCTGTCGGCGCGCGGAATTTACGTTTCGGGCGGCTCAGCCTGCTCAAAGGGCAAAAAAAGCCGTGTGCTTTTGCAGATGGGTCTTTCGCCCGAGCTGTTGGATGCGCCGCTGAGAATCAGCTTTTCACGCTATACCACGGCTGAACAGATAGATATGCTTGTGCTCGGCATTGCCGATGCAAAAAAACATCTCAGAGGAACAAAATAAAAAAACGGAGTTAAAAATGAAAGAAATAATTCTCATCAAAAATGGCGAGCTTGCTCTTAAAGGTCTTAACCGCCGCACGTTTGAAGATATTCTCGTCAAAAATATCCGCCGCCGCATTGAAAATACGGGCAGCTACGATTTCCGCATTGAGCAGTCAACGGTTGTAATCACACCCCGTGACGAATACGCTGACCTTGACGAGGCGACGGAAAGAATCAAAAAAGTTTTCGGCATTGCAGGCTTTTCAAGGGCGGCAAGCGTTGAAAAAGATATGGACGTCATTATTGCCGGCGCAAAGGAGTATCTGGCTCCCCAGCTCCTTGCCGCAAGCACTTTCAAGGTTGAGGCAAAGCGTGCAGACAAGCGTTTTCCGCTGACCTCGCCGCAAATCAGCGCACAGCTCGGCGGTGAAATTCTTGCCGCATTCCATCATCTTAAAGTTGACGTGCACAACCCGGAAATCACCGTAACCGTTGAAATCAGGGATAATGCCGCTTACATTCACGGCACCCAGATCAAAGGTGCAGGTGGTATGCCTTGCGGCACGGGCGGCAAAGCGGCACTGCTCATCTCGGGCGGTATCGACAGCCCGGTTGCAGGTTACATGATGGCAAAGCGCGGCCTTGAATTAATCGCCATTCATTTCGCTTCACCGCCTTACACAAGCCTCAGGGCAGAGCAGAAAGTTCATTCGCTGTTAAAGCAGGTCAGCAAATACAGCGGCAGAATTGCTCTTTTCACCGTACCCTTCACGGAAATTCAGGAGCAGATTAAGGACAACTGTCCTGAAGAAATTTTCACCGTCATTATGCGCCGTATGATGATGCGTTGCTCGCAGATTATTGCCACACGTGACAGTGCAGGCGCACTTATCACGGGCGAAAGTGTCGGACAGGTTGCCAGTCAGACAATGCAGGCAATCGCCTGCACGGACAACGTCTGCACAATGCCCGTTTTCCGTCCGCTTATCGGTATGGATAAGGATGAGGTTGTTGCAATCTCACGCAAAATTGAAACCTTTGAAATCTCAATTCTTCCCTTTGAGGACTGCTGCACGGTTTTCACACCCAGACATCCTCGCACACGCCCCACGGTTGATTATGTTGAAAAGTGCGAAAAAGCGCTTGATATTGATGCCCTTGTGCAGAGAGCCGTTGACGGCGTAAAGCTTGATGTAATCAACGCTTACAATTAATTATCGGAGATGACTTGTTTTGGCAGTTTGCGAAATTCTTTGTGTCGGCACGGAGCTTTTGCTTGGTGACATTCTCAACACCAACTCTCAATTTCTTTCGGTTGAGCTTGCAAAGCTCGGTATTTCCGTGCTTCACCAATCCACAATCGGTGACAATCACGACCGCCTTTCAATGGCGCTGAAAGAGGCACTCGGCCGCAGTGACATTGTTGTTGTGACGGGCGGACTCGGCCCGACACCCGATGACATAACGCGTGAGGTCTGCTGTAAAACACTCGGCTTTGACCTTGTGCAGGATGATGCCATACTTGATAAAATAAGAACATTTTTCAATAAACGCGGCAACGAAATGCCGCCCACAAATGCAAAGCAGGCGCAGGTGCCTGTCGGCGGCACGGTTTTTCACAATGATAACGGCACCGCACCCGGTCTCGGTCTTGAAAAAGACGGCAAGTGTGTTGTAATGCTCCCGGGTCCGCCCTACGAGCTTGAGCCTATGTTTTTGAACAAGGTGCGTCCCTTCCTGATGAAATATTCAGACGGAATCATTGTTTCGCACACGGTGCGCACAATGAACATCGGCGAAAGTGCAATGGCAGAAACGGTGTGCGACCTTCTTGACAGCGAAAATCCGACGGTTGCGCCTTACGCAAAGCGCGGTGAGGCAATGCTCAGGGTTACGGCAAAAGCACCCACGCAGGAAATTGCAGAGCTGCTTTGTCTGCCGATGATTGCAGAAATCAGAAGACGTCTCGGCAGTTATGTTTACGCTGAGGATGATGACTGCATTGAGCAGACCCTTGTCAGAATGTTGCGGGAAAACGGCAAAAAAATCGCTTGCGCCGAGTCAATAACAGGCGGCTCAATTGCCAAAAGAATCACCGATGTTTCAGGCTCATCCGAAATTTTCGAATACGGTGCGGTCACTTATTCGAATGCCGCAAAGCAAAAGCTTCTCGGCGTCAGCGCAGAAACTCTCAGCGAATACGGTGCAGTCAGCTCACAGACCGCCGCAGAAATGGCAAAGGGAGTTGCAGAGCTTTCGGGTGCGGATATAGGCATTTCCGCAACGGGCATTGCAGGCCCTCTCGGTGACGGAGTGTGTCAGACTGCGGGACTTGCCTTCATCGGCCTTTATGCAAACGGCATAACGTGGGTTGACAAGGTTGAAACAGGCAGAAACGACCGTGAATACAACCGCCACGTCACCGCATCAAGGGCGCTTAATCTTGCACGCCTTTACTTGGAGGAATTATCTCAACAGGAGATGTAAAAATGAAAAAAAACACCGTTATAACGGCGGCAAGCGTATGTGTTGTTGCAGCACTCATACTCAACGTTTTTGCCGCACTGAATATGCGGGAACTGAGAAGCCTTGAACAGGCCGCACAGAATGTCGGGACGGAATATTTCCTTTCCGACGAAGCAGAGTGCGACCCCGTGTATATACAGCTCGACTCGCTTTCCCCTTATCTGAAAGAAACCGAGTATCCCGAAAAAATCTCCGACAAGCTTAAAGAGGTTTATACAAATAACAACGATGTTGTCGGTTGGCTGAGGGTGACGGGCACGGGCATTGACACCGTTGTGCTTCAAAGCGACGACAACGATTATTATCTCAGACACGACTACTACAAAAAACGCACGGGCTTCGGCAATCTTTTCCTTGACTACCGTGTAAGGGAAGGAAGGCTTGAAAAAAACAGCACGGTTTACGGCCACACAACCTTCCGCGGTACTGAGGCTTTCAGAGAACTGAAAAAATACAAAGACCCCGACTTTTTTGCCGAAAATCCGGTTATTTATTACTCAACCCTCGGCGACGAATACGTTTTTAAAATATTTGGTGTGTTTCTCACCACTACCGTTGCATCAAGCGACAACGGATATATTTTCAACTTTATTTACCCTGCAATGTCCGAAACAAATATGACGGGCTACCTTGACCAGGTTTCACAACGCGTGCTTTACGAAACAGGGGTGGACGTCAACGAAAAGGACACAATTCTTTCCCTTTCCACCTGCGATTATGACTTCGGCAGAAAGGTGAGCACCCGTCTTGTCGTGGTTGCCCGTCTGCTTCGGGAGGGCGAAACAGCCGACATTGACCCGACGCTCATTGTGCCGAATGACGACTATCGCAGACCGCAGATATGGTACAGCAAAAACGGGCTTACAAACCCTTATAAAAACGCTGAAAAATGGTATCCCTCAGCGAAATAAATTTTTAAAAATTCCCAACGGGAGGTATGTATTTTGGCTAAGAAAGACAAAAATTTCAGAGACAGACCCGAATCCATGTCGCTCAACAACCTTCAGTCAATCGGCGATGACGAAGCAATAACCGAAATCGATTTTGACAGTTTCCTCAACGGAAGTGATAACGACTTTTTCAGCGATGTTGATAAGGTGGGCGCAAATGCTCACAAAATGGACGAGCAATTGCAGTCTGTTTTAAACGACACCGTTGACAGTGCCGACGTTGCTGTTTCAAAGTCGTCAGGCGTGCGCACGGGATTTTTCCGTCACGCCGACGAAAAAGCAGAGGGCATTTCAGGACTTTGGGAAAATCCCGAAGATTATATTGATGAGGAAGAGCAGGAAGAAACGCCTGATGACACCGTTGCGGCTGAGGAAAACGGCGGTGAAGACGTTGGTGACGCCGACCTGAATCAGGAAAACGCAGAGAACGAGCCTGAGGCTGATTTTGAGTTTGATGAAGATTTTGAAAGGGAAACAGGCCTTTTTGATATCAAGCGTGACATGGCAAATCTGCTGTCACAGCTTCATGAAAGCGTTGCCGATGACGATGCCGCATTCAACGCAATTCTTTATGAAATTGAATCAAACGATGCAATCGTGCCCACTGAAATAAACATTTCTGCCGATGAAATTGCGGCACAGAGTGATTACACCGAGGTCGCCGCCGTAACAGAGGTTGATGAAGAGGCGGAAGAGCCCGAGTATTCACAGTATCTTCTTGTTGACGAAGAAACTTCCGTGGCAGAGCAACAGTCTGAAATCACCGAAGGTGCAGTCGAAGAAACAGTTGCCGTGACGGATGAAGGAATTGCAGAAGATACGGCTGACGTGGCTGAGGCAACCGATGCGGTTGAAGAAAACGACGGTGTTGCCGAAGAAATTCCTGTCGCAGAGGATGAAGAGTCAGAGCAGGTTGCCGACGAATCGGACACTGACGAAGCGCAGAATGAATCCGAGCAGTCCGCCGCTGTCGGCGTTGCCGTTGCTGCTGCCGCAACCGCCGTTGCCGTAACAGCCGCCTCAGGTGCAGAGGTACCCGTGCAGGCAGGTGCTGCCGATGTTGAGGAATCGTTTGAGAATGCAGAGTTTGAGGACGATATTTTTGTAAATCCTTTTGACGATGACGGCGAAACCGTCCCGGAAACAGTTGAAGAATCTGCAAACGAAAGCGACGACGGTAAATTCATCGTCACAATTCCCGATGACGGCACAACCGATGAAGAAAATGTTGTGGTCAACGAGGGCACACAGCCTCTGATTTATTACAAGGCTGATGAAACCGCTTTGCCCGAAACTCCCGTTGCCGACAATGCGGCGGCAAACGAGGCTGACGGCAAAAAGTCAAAGAAAGATAAAAATACCAAGAAAGAGAAAAAAGAAAAGAAAGAAACCGTTCCTGCTGAAAACGGAGCGGCGAAGAGCAAACATTCCGACACGCCCAGAAAAATTGTTTTTGTCACGGCAATCATTACAATCATTGTTTGTGTCGGTTATCTTGCAAATGCGTGGATTATTGAGCCGATGCGTTTCAAGTCACAGTCAACCGAGCTTTCAGACGTAATTGTCAATGACGTTGTTGAAGGTGACAGTCCCGAAGAAATCTGGAATAAAATCAAACAAGAGCATCCCGACGTTGATTTCCCCGAAAATATGTTACCGTCTTATGCCAATGTTTACGCAATGAACACCGACCTTGCAGGCTGGATTACAATTGACGGTCTTGATATCAATCTGCCCGTTGCACAGGGCACGGATAACCGCTACTACCTTTACAGGGATATAAAGAAAAACAAGACAAAGTACGGTGTGCCTTATTTTGATGCACGCAACAGTATTGACACACTCGATAAAAACACCATCGTTTACGGCCACAATATGCGCCGTGACGACCTGATTTTCGGTATGCTTGAAGAATACCGCACAATTGAAGGCTGGCGCAAGGCTCCCGTTGTGCAGTGCAACACAATCTACGGCAATTACAGCTGGAAGGTTTATGCTGTTTATCTTGCCGACGGCAAAACAGACAGCGAAGGTTATTTCTTCAACTATGTTTTCACAAACATCAGTGACGAAAGCTTTGCAGGCTACATCAGAGAAATTGACAAGCGCAAATTCTACACCACAGGTGTTGACATTGAGCCGACTGATAAAATCCTGACCCTTTCAACGTGCTGCTATGACTTTAACGATGCTCGCCTTGTTGTTGTTGCAAGACTTGTGCGTGAGGGTGAAAGCGTTGCCGTCAACACAGCAGGTGCTTATGTCAATGAAAATCCCAAGTATCCGTTGCTTTGGTACAAGGCAAACGGAAAAGAAAACATCGCCTATAAAGATGACGAAAAGTGGAGAGCGTAATTTAACGGCATTTATCATTTTTGCAAAGGAGTCCTTTGAATGAGCTTACGAGTCAGTCTTCTTTCGCTCATTACGGGTGCATCGGAGTCCCCTGAACAAATCAGGGACAAGCTTGAAAAAATGCTCCGTGATATTTCGGGCACTGACATTGTCCTTGAAAATTTTGTTTCAAGTAAAGAGCTTTTTATCAGCTTTGCCCGTCAGCTTGCAGACTCTCAGGTGATTTTTGTTACCGTTGAGCCTGAGCAATATGACTATGCAAAAACCGTGTTTATGAAAGCGCTTTCGATGCAAGGTGTTGAAAGTGCGGAGTCAAAGCAGGCTTATCTTAATGCAGGAAATCATTTCTTCAAAGAAGCCGACCGGCGTTTCCTTTTCCCCGTCGGTGCGCAGGTTTATGCGTCAAAGGACGGCCTCAACAGTGCGTTTACCGTTTCGCGCGGTGAGCAGACAATAATCTTTGCGGCGCTTGACAGGGAAAGAATCAATTCGGTAATGAAAAACGGATTTTTCGACTTTGTCAAAAATCTGCTTTTGCCCGAAAGTAAAAAGAAAAATCTCATTCCCGCACAGCTTGGCAAAAATGCCGCCGTTGTTGCAGCAACACTCTGCCGTCAGGGTGTGAGCGTTGCGGTTGCCGAGTGCGGACAGGCAGCGCTTGTCAGGAAATGTCTTTCAAAAAGCGAAAATGCCTCAGCCGCTTTCAGCTTTTGCGTACCCGACTCCGTAGAGGGTGCGGGCGAAAACATAAACGGTTTTGTTGCCGTTGCGGCGAAAAAAGCAAGAGAAAAGTGCGGCGCAACAATCGGTGCGGCAATCTCCAATATTTATTCGGGAAACTATGACAAAGAAGATGTCTTCTGCGTCATTGCCGTTACCGACGGTGACAATGCCCACGTTGTCCGCGTTTATGCCGAAAACGGCGAAAGCGCAAGACAGACCGCTTATGCGGCAATCAACCGTTTGTTGCGGTTGATTCTTGATTATGCAAAAGATCCTGCGTCATTTGTCAACCCTGACAGACTGCCCGTGCAGGAAACGGCCCCCGAGGAAGGTGTCAGAGTAACACGCTCCGTCGCACCCGTTGTGATTTCGGCAATTTTGTTGGGCATTGCCGTTATTGCCAGCGGAGTTGCGGTTCTTCTGCTCAACTGACGGAGAAAAAACGGACCTGTGTGATAAAAACGCCGCAACGTCATATTCTGCGGCAAAAAGGAGAAAAATATGGATTCCCGTGTTTGTATGCTGTCCCTTGAGCGTTCGCTCACATCCGAACAGCTTGCCACAAAACATAAAATAGCCTCTCTGGTTTCGGAAATTTATCCCGATGCCGACGGATTCAAAGCCTTTTCACGTGTCAACGATGTTGTGCTTGAGCTGAGTACGGCGCTTGAATCGGCGGAGTTGACGGTTATTGTCGGTGCGCCCGAGCTTTTCACTTCAATGAAGCTTTCACTTGCCCGTGCATTGCGTATTCCTACATTTACCGACGGCGAAATTTCCGCAGGCATTATTGAACGTAACGGCCCGCACGCCGACAATACATATCAGGCGACTTTTCCCGAGGGTGCTCAGATTTTCAGAAGCCGTAATTTCCTCAACTGCGGATTTGCACTGAAAAACAAGGTGCAGACAATTCTTTGCCTGCCTGTTGACCCCGATGCTCTCGGCTATATGCTTTCTGAACAGGGTCTTTCGCAATTTTTAGGTGCAATCGTGCCTGCCGCACCGATTGCCGCAACTGAGACTGCTGTGCCCGAAGAAGTATCACAGCCTGAAACTGACGGTGCACCGCAGAGCAACGAGCCTGTTGTGAAGACCGCCGAGGAAGTAAGGTTTGTTGCGGTAAAGCCTGAAAACAAAAAGCACACGCGCCCCGTTTCCGTTGCAATTGCAGCGGTTATGGCAATTCTGATTTCTTTTGTAGCCTTCGGCATTTACGATTTCAGAAAAGATTCAAAAATTATCCATACGCTTCCTGTAATGAACACTGTCACCGAAAGCGAAGCTCCCGTCTTTTCAACTCAGGAGCTTTCCGTTACCGTGACAACGAATCTGATGGAAAACATCGGCCCGACGGGCCCCGGTGAAGAAGATGCGGACAGCTTCTGGAATTATTACGGCGGTTGCTTCATTGATGACTTTGTGATGCCTGAGGAGGATTTTTCAGACCTTTCACTTTCACAAGAGGAGCTTACCGAGATAATCGAAACGCAGACAAAGGATGTTGACACAACAACGCTGACAACGCTTGTGTCCACCACAAGAATGACCACGGTGACAACCGTCACCTCGACAAAGGTGCCCACAACAAGGACGACCACCGCCACAACAACCGCAACCACGACCACTACCCGTAAGCCAACCACAACCAAAAAAACGACAACTGCAACAACCGCGAGAAAAACAACAACCACCACCAAAAAGCCAACAACCACAACCAAGAAAACAACAACTGCCGAAAAAACCACCGTCGCAACAACAGCTTCAAGCGGCAGCTTTGTTTTCACCGTTTACGGTTACGGTCATGGCGTGGGCATGAGCCAGGAGGGTGCAATGCAGATGGCACGTGACGGCTACACCTATGACGAAATTGTACTGCATTATTTTCCCGGAACAACGCTTGTTGCCGACAGCGAAACTCCGACCACCGTGCTTTACGGCTCGAAAGAAATTGATATTGTAACTTATCTGTGCCGTACGGTAAAGGCAGAAATCGGCTCAGGCTCGCCTTATGAGTCTCTCAAAGCACAGGCTTGTACTGCTTACACCTACGCAAGATACTACAAATTCAACACAAGCTCAGGTAAACACGCTTATTCCTCTTCTTTTGACTACAAAGGTACGCAGGTTGAAAAAGCAGTGCTTGATTTCCTTAATATGAGCAGTGCTGAAGATACTCCGCAAGCTTATTATATTGGCTACAAAGGCAAAACCGCATTCACACCGTATTTTGCATCCTGTGCGGGTAAAACAGCCAGCGCAGAATCCGTATGGGGCGGATCATCGTATCCTTACCTCAAAGGCGGCGTGTCCAGCAGTGAGAAGGTTTCAAAAACCACTGTTACTGTCAGTGCGGCCGATATGAAGAAATATATCCTTAAATATAAAAGTTCAATCAAGCTTTCCGATAACCCTGCTGAGTGGTTGGAGGTTGTTTCTCACGACTCTGCCGTAAGCAAATCCTGCGGCTACGTAACGACAATCCGTGTGGGTGACATCACAATGCGCGGCAACAATTTCAGGGCAAGCGTGCTCGGTTACAGCAAAATCCGTTCACACTGCTTCTCTGTAACTTATGTTGAATAAAAAGTTTGCAAAAAGCTTTTTGTTGACTTTTGCCGTCATGGGTGATATAATCAAAGTGTAAAAAGGTGTCTTTCAGGCACCGTTACAATCCGTTTGGAAAGGAGAAAAAATAATGGAAAATCTTGACCTTGCTGCAATCGGCGATCTTCTTAAGACTGCTTTCGGCGCTCTTACCGATCTCTTTGCAAAGCTTGAAGAATCCGGTGCACTCGAAAAGATCGGTGCTTTCGCAACAGAAACACTTCTTCCCGCACTCGAGGGCCTTCTCGGTTCAATCGGCGCATAAGTTAAAACGTGCAAAGACACCCGGCTTTTGTCGGGTGTCTTTTTTTGGCAAAAACGGTTGCAGAAAATGAAACTATATGATATACTGTTTATATATTATTATAGAAGTAAGGAGATTTGTTATGGAAATACTTAATATCATTGGTGAGATTCTCGGTGTTCTTATTAAAATCACTGAGTTCATTACTCCCGTAATCAACGCTGACAATATTGCAGCAATCATCAACGGCATCAACGGTCTTCTTGCAGGCATCTGATTTGACTGAAACAGACACACTTGCGTGTCTGTTTTTTCATTTAACAAATTCACTTTCTGAAAGGGGAGATACGGTGGTAAAGCCGCTTGCAAAGCTTGTTGACCCAAAAGAAATGTTGAAGGCTGACCGATGGGTCGGCGATAAGCCCGAGGCGGGCACCGTATTTTCAACTCTTTTCAGGGTTGCGTGGCCGTCAACGCTTGAATCGTTGCTGATAAGCCTCATGACGTTTGTGGACACAATAATGGTGTCGGGTGTCGGTGCCGCCGCAGTTGCGGCAACGGGTCTTACCAATCAGCCGAGAATGATTTTTTATTCGGTGCTCTTTGCGCTCAATGTCGGAGTGACCGCTGTTGTCAGCCGACGGAGGGGTGAAAATGACCGTGAGGGTGCGCGCCGCTGCCTTGCACAGGGCATACTTATTTGTGTGTGCCTGAGCCTGGTTCTCTGTGCCGCCGCAATTGCCGTGGCAAGGCCGCTGATGGTGCTTGCCGGTGCAATGGATGACACGGTTGATGATGCAACGATGTATTTCAGAATCACAATGGTCGGTCTGTGCTTTACGTCACTCGGTCTTATCATCAACGCCGCCCACAGAGGTTGCGGCAACACAAAAATTTCAATGTACACAAACCTCACCGCCAATGTTGTGAATGTTGTTTTTAACTATCTTCTCATAAACGGCGTGTGGGTTTTCCCGAAACTCGGCGTCAAGGGTGCGGCAATTGCAACGCTCATGGGCAACGTTGTCAGCTGCACAATGTCACTGGTTTCAATTTCACGAAAGAACGGATACCTTTACCTGCGCCTGCGCGACTGCCTGATTTGGGATAAAGAATGTATAAAACCGCTTTTCAAGGTCGGTGCTTCGGCGGCGGTTGAGCAGGTTTTTATCAGAATCGGATTTTTTTCTTATGCAAAAATGGTTGCGGCACTGGGCACAACCGCACTTGCCACACATCAGATTTGCATGAGTGTTATCAGCATTTCGTTTTCGCTCGGTGACGGTCTGGGCATTGCCGCTTCTGCGCTTGTCGGTCAGAATCTCGGCAGAAAACGGCCCGACATGGCGGAAGTATTCGGCAAATGCGCACAGCGTGTCGGAATGGCAATTGCCATAATACTTTTCGGAATTTTCATTTTCGGCGGAGAAATGATAATGCACATGTTTTCCGACGAAGAAATTATTGTTCAGACGGGCAAAAAGCTGCTTGTTATCACTGCATTTGCTTCGCAGGCACAGATTTCTCAGATTGTCTATTCGGGATGTCTGCGCGGTGCGGGTGACACAAGATTTGTTGCGCTCACATCGCTTGTCAGCATTGCGCTTGTGCGCCCTGTTCTGACTTATGTTTTCTGCTATCCGCTTGGTCTCGGGCTCATTGGCGCGTGGCTGAGCCTGCTTGTTGACCAATATCTGCGTCTGCTGTTTGCCTGCACCCGTTTTGCCACGGGAAAATGGAGCAAAGTTAAACTTTGATTATGGAAAAAGAAGATAACATTTTAATAAACCGTTTTCATGACCTTGCCCGTCTTGCCGACAGCAGGAATTACCGCACTTTTTCGGATTTTCTTACTCTTGCCGAGCAGAGCTTGCTGAGCGGCGAGTCTTTCCCCGTGTCCGTCACACTTTTCGGAGGATATGAAACTGCGGAAAGAAAGATTGCCGTGATGGGCGACTTTGATGAAAATGATTCACCCGTTTGCATAATTGAAATTGCGCCCGTTGCGCAAAAATTTGCAAACACGCTTACTCACCGTGATTTTCTGGGCGCTCTGATGAGTCTTGGTATCCGTCGCGAAATGCTCGGTGATATAGTCATCAACGAAAATAAGGGCTACCTTTTCTGCCTTGAAACGGTTGCCGCTTTTATAACTGAAAATCTTAAAACAATCAGACATACCACAGTCAAGTGCGTACGCACCGACACCCTGCCGTGTCAGGCGGTGCAGTTGCCCGACCCTGAGCAGATTGTTGTTGCATCAGAGCGGTTAGATGTGCTTGTTGCGGCGGTCTGCAACCTTTCTCGCACATCTGCAAGGAATCTGTTTTTGCAGAAAAACGTGTTTGTTGACAGCCGTCTTGTTGAGAATCCTTCACGCACATTAAGCGGCGGTCAGACGGTTTCCGTCAGGGGTTACGGTCGTTTTATTTATGAAAAAAACGAGGGCGAAACCCGTAAGGGCAGACTGCGTGTTTCGGTCAGAGTGTTCAGATAATGCTATCAGGGAGTTTTTGAAATGCTTGAAATAAGAAATCTTACAAAAACTTACGGCGACAAAAAAGCGGTTGACGACCTCAGCGTCACAATCGGCGCAGGTGAAATTTACGGTTTCATCGGTCACAACGGCGCAGGCAAAACAACCACAATCAAGGCAAGCTGCGGTCTTATTGATTTTGACGGCGGCGAGATTTTTGTCGACGGTATTTCAGTTAAGGAAAACCCGTTGGAATGTAAAAAACGTATTGCCTATATTCCTGACAATCCCGATTTGTATGAATTTATGTCGGGCATAAAATATCTGAATTTTGTTGCCGATATTTACGGCGTATCAAAAAAAGACAGAGAAGATAAAATCGGCAGATATGCCGATCTTTTCGGCCTGACAGCGGACCTTTCCCAGCCCGTCAGTGCTTATTCACACGGAATGAAGCAAAAGCTGGCAATCATTGCTGCGCTGATTCATTCACCGCGCCTTATGCTTATGGATGAGCCGTTTGTCGGACTTGACCCCAAGGCGGCACACATTTTAAAGGGGATAATGCGTGAAATCTGCCAAAACGGCGGCGCCATTTTCTTTTCAACCCACGTGCTTGAAGTTGCCGAAAAGCTTTGCGATAAAATTGCAATCATTAAAAACGGCAAACTTGTAATCAGCGGTGCAACTGAAGAGGTTATCGGCAATGCCTCGCTCGAAGACGTGTTCCTTGAACTGGAGGACGAAAATGCTTAAAACACTGATTCTTATTCGTCTGAGGTCCGTGATAAGCACACTTTTTGCTTTCGGGCAAAACAAAAAACGCCGTTCACCGCTTGCAAAGGTCGGCATTGCGGTGCTTGCGGTTTACGTTGTTGCGGTGCTTCTGTCATCGGTGTCAATGCTTTTTCTGTCGCTGGCAAAAGCCTTTTGCGGCACTGAGCTTGACTGGCTCTATTTTGCTTTTACTGCTCTGCTTGCCGTTTTATTCTGCTTTGTCGGCAGTGTGTTTGCAACTCAGTCAACCTTGTTTGAGGCAAAAGACAACGATTTGCTGCTGAGCATGCCCATTCCTGCCGGTTATATTCTGCTGAGCCGCTTCATATCGGTTTTTCTGCTGAATTTAACGTATTCCCTGCTGATGTTTTTACCCGCAGGGTTTATGTATTTCAAAAAAGAAGGCTTTGACCTTGTGCGCTTTGTGCTTTTTGTTGCGGCTTTTCTGCTGTCGGTGATTCTTGCAACGGTGCTCAGCTGTATTTTCGGTTGGCTTTCGGCACTTATCAGCTCCCGGATTAGAAATAAGTCAATTGTGCAGACGGCGTTTATGCTTGCGTTGCTGATTTTGTATTTTGTCGGTTACTTTAATCTGCAAAAATATCTCATTGCCATTGAAAAAAATGCGCCGTTGATTGCGGCTTTTGTAAAAAAATTCCTGCCGTTGTTTTACTTTATGGGTGTCGGCGTTTCGCAGAAAAGTTACCTTTATTTTTTCCTTTTTGCACTCGTTTCGCTTTTATCCTTTGCCGCCGTTTACATTGTGCTTTCAAAAACGTTTTTCCGCATTGTCACAACAAAGCGCTCTGCCGCAAAGATAAAATACGTAAAGAAAGAAATGAAAACAAGCGGCAAGCGAGCTGCGCTTATCAGAAAAGAGCTTTCGGGCTTTGTGTCGAATTCCGCTTATCTTATGAATTGCGGACTGGGCGTTGTTTTTTCGGTGCTTGCGGCGGTAGTGATTGCCGTTAAGGGCGCAGACTTTTTCGCCATGGCAGGTATTATGTCCAATGAAAGCTCGTTGGTGACGGCGGTTGTGTGCTCAGCTTTTTGTTTCTGTGCGTCAACAACAAACCTGACTGCGCCCAGCATTTCGCTTGAAGGCAAAAATTTTCACCTGCTCAAATCAATGCCGGTTACCGCACGTGAGATTTTTGATGCGAAAATTCTCACCAATCTTGCTGTCGGAGCATTGCCGATAACTCTGTCGGCGCTTGTCAGCGGTATTGCTTTGGGTTGCGGCTCAGTGACCTCTGTGGCTATGGCTTTTGTGCCATTGTCTTTTCTTGTTTTCACAAGCGTTTTCGGACTTGCCGCAAATGTAATGTTTCCGAAATTTGACTGGATAAATCCAACTGCGGTCATAAAACAAAGCGCAAGTGTGATGATTTGCACACTCGGCGGTCTGGCTTTTGTTACGGTGCAGACGGTTTTGTTTGTGATTGCAGACGGCTTTGTTTCTGTAAACTTGTGCCTTGTTTGCGCAGGTATTTTTTACCTTGCCCTTGCGGGTGCGTTTTACCTTTGGCTTATGAAAAAAGGCTCAGTGCTTTTTGATAAAATGTAAGGAGTGAAAAATTATGATTTTTGATACGGGCGATAAACTCAGGGAATATGCGGGATATAATCAGGCTTTTTCGCTGATTGCCGATTTCCTTGACAAAAATGATGCAGAGAAGCTGGAGCTTACACGCTATGAGCTTGGTGACGGCGTTTTTTGCAGTGTCAGCGAATATCAGCCGGGCGATGGCGGAAAATTTGAGGCGCACCGTCGGTATGCCGATTTGCAGTATGTTGTGACGGGCAGCGAAAAAATTGAAGTTTTACCCATCTGCGACGCAAGTGAAAGCGGCGGCTACACGGATGACATTGAATTTTTTGCAAAGGCGGAGAGACAGCCGTGTGCAATCGTGCTCAATCCGGGCACTTTCGCGTGGCTTGACCCGCAGGATGCACACCGTCCCGGTGTCAAAGCAGAAAGTGAAAATGTCAGAAAAATTGTATTCAAGATTCCGCTTGATAAATAAAAGAGAGCCTCACCGAGCCGACATACAGCGGCAGGTGAGGCTTTGTTTATAGTATTGCCACACGAAAAAAACGGGAACAACAGCCACGCACAAAAGCCACCACGGCAGAAAGCTCAACTTGAACAAAAACAGCTGTGTCAGCTGAGGTGCGGCACGGTCAACGCTTGTGCCGACGGCTTCAAAAATGCTTTTCTCCGGGTGTGCGGCAAGCTCAAAGGTGACAAAAAAATATCTTTGCACCGCAATCGACCAGAAAATGAAGCCGATAACGCCCAGCAGGGCGGTCAGAATAAAAAGCGTTATTGCTGAGCCGTAATTCATAACTCCGTTTTGCAGTCGCAGATAAACAAGAGTCCCGCAGACGGCGCACGGCAGAAAACAGGGCAAGCCCCAGATTGCTTTAAAAGTGAACAGCACTGCCTTTGCCGCCCCTGCACGCAAGGCACGGCGCGGTGACACCCACGAAAAAAGCGGAGCACTTCTGCCGCCTGCACAGGCAAGAAAAAAGGTCTGCACACAAAGTGAAAGTGCACCCGTCAGAACAAATGAAAGGCACAGCGTAAGGCACGCAAGGCACACCTTGAAAACGGCAACGGCAGTCTGTGTGTAAAGCGGCAGCTTTTCGCTGAGTAATTCTGCGGCAAAGCCCGAAGCGGTAAGTGCAGATAAGGCAAGTGCACTCACTAAAAGCAAAAAAGCTGAGGCTGCACCGTTACCCAGCATCGACTGTCTTGCAAAAAGCTTGATTTTTGAATTCGGCAAAATACCACCTCTCAAATCGGTTTTGACTGAGAAACGGCAAATAAAAACTTACGTTTCAGCACCGTTATCAATCGTAAAAAAACAGGAGCAGATTTCTCTGCTCCTATTTTTTACATTTTATAAAAGATTATTCATCTCTTTTTTTACGGCTTGCCGCAAGTGCTGCTACGCCTGCAAGTGCAAGCACTGCAACGGCGGTTACGGGCTTGCTGCCGGTGTCGGGGATTTCGATAACTCCGTCGCCAACTATTTCGTTATCTGCGGCAAAGTTGCCCAGAGGAATGAGCACCTGATTTACCTTGTCGTTATCCATAAACTGCGGATAAGCATCATTTGACCAGACGTTGTAGGATTCCTCAGAATACATAAACCAGTCATACATTGCGTTTGTGCCGTCGTGGTTGTTACTGTGAAGCATGCCCTTTATGAACCAGGTGTTTTCGGGCAGAATGCAGGTTGAGGCATCAATGTTGCCCAGCGGTGAAACGTGATTGTGACCGTCGTAAACCTTCTGCTTGTAGCCATCCTCAAACGTGGTGCCGATGTCGGCAACGGTTGCGCCTGCCGAAGCATAGCGCGTATCGACGGTGCAGTCGCTGTCGGCATATTTTGCAGATTCCATAAGGGGAGTGTGAGTGATGCCGTGACCGACAACAATCATAACGCGCACGCCGCTGTCGAGTGCGCCGTTGAGAATTTCGTCAGCTTTGCCCTGAACGTTGTAGTGGTAGTAGTCTGCTTTTGCGATAAGGCCTGCCTGAGTTTCGGGGTCAAGGTTCATTTTCTTTGCAACCTCATAGGTTTCGTCGGGCACAAAAGCCCAGAGTCCGAGCAACGTGCCGAAAACGGGGGTGAGCAATTCGGCATAAACACGGTCGATTATTTCATCAACCAGAGCGTTGCCGAGGAACAGCACGCCGTCAAGAATTCCGCTGTGTTTAAGCAAATCAAAAAGCATTGTCAGCAGAACGCCTTCGGGGTCAACGGGAGGATAAGCGTCACAGCCGTAATTGTAAATTACATCTGCATCAAGCACAAATTTGCCTGCAAGCAAATCGCCTGCAAAGCTTGTGCCGAGAATGGGACTGCATACGAATATGGCAGAAACAACGTCGTCATAGCCGTACTGTTCAAAGTAAGACATCATAATGACGCCGCCCATTGAAGAGCTGCGCATATGAACCTTGTCGTGACCGGTCAGCTCTTTTACGTATTGAACAAAATCGTTGAGCTGTGCGGCAACTTCAACGGGGTCAAGGCGCCAGTCATAGTGGAAATAATAGTTTTCGCCCTGAGTGTGTGTTGTGTGAGTGGGCATTTCGATTTTAACGCCTACGCCGGGCAGAGAATCGCCGTTGCCGTCAAGTGCAAGGTCACCCATCGTTTCGTCAATGACTTTGATAAGCTTGTCGGCAAAAGCGTCTGTGTCAAAGGTGACAGCAAGCTCGGCAAGTGCAGGTGCAAGTCTGAGCACAAGCTCTGCGGTTGTTTCCTCGGTCAGACGGAAAATCTGCTTTTCGTCGGCTGTGTTGATGTTTTTATAAATTGATGTGTTGCCGAGAGGGCCGACATAAACCTGCGGCAAAACACCGCAGTCGCAACCGTCGCCGCTGTCAACGGCAAAGGCGGCGGGGGCAAGCATTGCAAGCACAAGAACTGCACTGAGAAAAACTGAGAAAAACTTTTTCATTATAAATTTCCTTTCTGTTCGGGTGTTACAAATCTGCCGCATTCCGCCGTAAGAGCGGCGAATGCGCGTGTGAGGGTTGAGCCTGCAAGGCTGCCTGCGGAAACAGACTCTTCATAGTGCTTTGCGGCAAACTTGCTGCCGTAATCATTGTCGGGGATAATATAGCCGATTGCGTCATTGCAAAGACCGATTGCGGTCAGGTGCTTTGACGGGTCAATCATATCTTTGAATGCGGGATAAGTCCAGTCTGTTTTTGTGTAGCTTTCTTCTGCACCGTAGCCGCCGCCGAGGATGATTTCGGGTGCGGTTTCACCGGGCATCAGCACAAAGGCAAGATTTTCGCCGAGTTCAAAGTAGCCGATTTCGGAAACAAGGCACACGTCGTTGAGGCGTGAGCCTGATTTAAGCAGGCGGTTGTTGACAATGCCCGCTTTTGCGGCAAGGTGAAGAATTGTGTTGTTGCAGGGGATAAGCACCTCGCTGTGCGCAATGTTGAGCACGGGCTTTACTTTTTTGAATTCATCATCGGGGATGCTGACAAGGTATTTACCCAAAGCTCTGCCGTAACGCACGTATCCTTCTGCCTCGGGTTCATCCTCAGGCACAAAAGAGGAGTCGGTGGCGACGGCCAGCTCTGCACCCTGGAAGAAAATGAAGTTTTTGTCAGCCTTGTTTACCTCTTCTTCAATGTAGTAGATGTAATCGGAGCTGAGCTTTGTGTTTTTGTCACCGAGAGCAACGGGGTGCGCCGCCATAAAGACTGCAACGGTTTCACGGCTGCCGTCTGTGGGTACAAAGCGCAGGCTTACAAGGTCTTCCACGATAACATCGGGCGGACGCTTGTCACGTGCATATTTGATGTCGTCGGTTATCGAATAATACAGCGTACCTTTTTTCATTTCGGCGTGAGCCTGTTTGATTGTGGCGGTGACGGTATTATAAAGGTTATCCATAAACTGCTTGTCTCTGCCTGAAACAAGGTTTTCGGGACGGTGCTCTTTGATTGCCTTTACATTGTTGGGCACAATGCGTGTAAGGTCACCCCACAAGCCCTGAGTGTCAATGGCACTGTGGCAGTGGGTGGCGCTGACGTTGATGCTGATGATGTTGTTTTCTTTTGCAAAATCTTCAAGCATTGCTCGGATTCTGCGGATATCGGTGTTTGAAATGCCGACACAGTCAATGACGGCAAAAACAACCGTTCCGTTGCCGCTTGCATCGTCAAGGCAGATAACTCTGACCGCCTGGTCGTCAATAACGCCCGTCATTGCGTTTGCGGGGAAGTGAAGATAACCTGCAATGAAATACTGTCTGACAAGGTAATCGTCGGGTACAAGGCTGTTTCTGGCATAGCCGAGTTTCCACTTTGCGCCACGTTTGCTTTCGTTGCGGAAAATGTCACTGCCCTCATAGAAATTTTCGCTGACATATTGACCGACTTCGGGCCAGTAGGGGTCAGGCAAGGCAAGTGTCATGCCCGCAAGCAAAGTGTCAACGGCTTTTTCGGCGTAATCTTCAATCAGAAGATTTTTAATCGGCTTGTTTTTTTTCTGCGCCGCTTTAACAACGGCAACGCCTGCACCGACCGCAAGACCGGCGGTGGCGGCAAGCTTTGAAAGAACAGATTTTGCCATATATCCAACACCTTTCTGAACATATTTTTAATTATAGAACATTTTAACACATTTTTTCATTGCAGACAATATTTTGAAAAAAATTACTTTTAAAAACTTTAAAGAGTTGAAGCGGTTGTTTTTATATGCTATAATTACTTAATATATAATTTTTGCAGGGAGATGAATTAATGAGCTCAAATAAGCCTGCCGCAGTTGAAAACAAACAGACATCGGGAATTCAGCTCAACAAAAAAACAATTCTGTTGATTGCGGCTTTGCTTGTTGTTATTGTTTTCGTTGCAGGGTTGCTCACGCAGGTTTTGCCTCGCGGTGAATATGACCTTAACCCCGATGGCTCAATAATTAACGGCACTTATCACGAAATTGAGAATAAAATGCCAATCTGGAAAATTTTGCTGTCGCCCATTCTTGTTTTCGGCACAAGCAATGCGTTGACGGGCGTTGCGATTGTGTTATTCATCATCATAATCGGCGGCACGTTTCTGATTCTTGACAAATGCAGCGTTCTGAAATACATAATGGCAATTATCATTGAAAAGTTCGGCAAAAGGAAATATCTTCTGCTCGCCGTCATGATTTTTGCGTGTATGGCGCTGAGCTCGGTTTCGGGCGTGCTGGAAGAGTCGGTAACCCTTGTGCCGATTGCCGTTGCAATTTCGCTCGCTTTGGGCTGGGACTCTTTCGTGGGTCTCGGAATAAGCCTTGTTTCCATCGCTTTCGGCTTCACGGCGGCAACGTTTAACCCGTTTAATGTTGTAACCGTTCAGAATCTTGCAGGTCTGCCCATTTTTTCGGGCCTTTGGTACAGAATCATCACCTTTGTTGCGGTTTATGCCGTGCTTGCAGGCTTTATGCTCCTTTATGCAAGGCGCATTGAGAAAAACCCGAAAAAATCTCTCTGTTACGAAACCGACCTTGAACTCCGTGAAAAATACAATCTTGCCGACAGTATGAAAGCACTCCGTGACCCGCAGATTGCAAAGGCGGCAAAAGCCTTTTTGTTCTGTCTTGCAGGTGTTTTTGTTTTCATCATTGCCGACTTCATAATCGGTGCGGAGGGTATGATTTCAATGCCCTCAATGGCAATCATGTTCTTCCTCGGCGGTTTTCTTGCGGCACGTTTCTCGAATTTGCGCGGCAAGGCTTTCTTTAAAAGCTTTTTGCAGGGCATCAAAACAATTGCGCCCATCATCCCTGTTATTGTTCTGATTCTTGCCGTAACTTACATTCTTGATGAGGGTCACATAATTCCCACACTGCTCAACTTTGTGTACAACATCATTGAAGGAATGTCAGCGTTTGAGGCAATTCTCATTCTTTTTGTATTTATTGTCATTCTTGAATTCTTCATCGGCTCGGGCACAGCGAAAGCTTTTCTTATAATGCCTATTGTTCTGCCGCTTGCCGACATGGTAAACGTCAGCCGCCAGACGGTAACGCTTGCGTTCTGCCTCGGTGACGGTTTTACAAACCTGCTTTACCCCACAAGCGGAATCATGATTGTTGCCATCGGTCTTGTCAACATAACCTATGGCAAATGGCTCAGATTTTCCTGGAAACTTTTTGTGCTTGAGGGCGTTGTTGCCGTGGCACTTATGCTCACCGCCATTGCGGTAAATTATGTTTAAAGGTGATAAAAATGTTAAAGTTCAGAGAAAACGGCGAATTTAAAATTCTTTTGTTCGGCGACCTTCACGAGACGGATGATTACAAAGCCGAGGGCAGATTAAGATTCAAAGATATGCAAAAGCTGATGACTGCTGCGCTCAAGGAATATCAGCCTGACCTTTGTGTGTGGCTTGGCGACAACTGCTCGGCAGGTGTTTATGAGCAAAAGGGCGAAGCGGCTTTTGTGCAGATGGTCAGGGATATGGCAAAGCCCATCACCGACAGAAAAATTCCGTTTGCTGTTATTATGGGTAATCACGAGCACGACTGGAACTGTGACGACAAACTGCCTGCCGCTTATTCAAGGGTTGAGGGTTGCATAATGCGAAACGACGCCCCCGGAATTACGGGCAACGCAAACTTCAACGAGCTGATTTATTCATCAGACGGCAGCAAACCCGTTTTCAATCTTTGGTTTATTGACTCAAACAACTGCTGTGACGATAAAAGCATTTCAAACTATGACTGGGTGCACGAGGACCAGATTCAGTGGTATGAGAAAAAAGCCGCCGAGCTTGCCGAATTAAACGGCGGTAAGGTGATACCCGCAATGGTTTTCCAGCACATTCCCGTTTGTGAGGAATACAATCTTCTTCGCCCTGCAAAATTATGGGAGCGCCCCGTTGCAGTAAGGGGACATCATCTCAAAAGCGACAACTGGTATGTCGGCGGACCGAACGTTTCGGGTTATGTCGGCGAGGGTCCCTGCTCTCCCGATTACAACGGCGGTCAGTTTGAAAGCTGGAAAAAGACCGGTGACGTCATTGCCGCATTTTTCGGTCACGATCACCTCAACGATTTCAGCGGATATGTTGACGGAATCTTTCTTGCCCAGCACAAAACTGCGGGCTTCCGTTGCTACACCGACGGTTGTCGCAGCTGCGTCAGATGTGTCACAATTTATGAGGACAAACCCAGACAATTTAAGCAAGAGCTCAAGCACTTCAAGGAATTCGGTCTGCTTTGTGAATCTCTCGGCCCGATTTTCAAACGCATCAGCGACAGACAGAGTATGGCTTTCCACGCCGTCGCAAAGGTGGCAGGTCCCGTCGCAGGTGCAGCGGCATTGACTGCTGTCGGCAAGGCTCTTTATAAGAGTTTAAAAAAATAAATAATAAAACGGCTTGAACAATTTCGTTCAAGCCGTTTTTTCTGTGCTTACAGCTCCACAAAAAGCGGTGCGTGGTTAACGTGGGGCAGGAAGACGTTGAGAATATCATCCGTACGGATTTTCAGCGTGGATGTGTTTTCACACGGGTGACAGCCGATGTATTCGTCTTTGAGCAAATCCTTGTCAATAATCAGCGTAACTTCGTTTTGCCTGTCGTTCATAAGACCGAGCACACTCAGCGAGCCGGGGCGAATATCAACAAGAGCTTCCATTGCTTCGGCAGGCGCAAAAGAAAGGCGCGCGGAGTTTATCTGTTTTGATAAATCCTTTGTCTTGAAGGGCTTTGCACCGGGCATGAGCAACATATAAAACTTTGTTTTCTGGCTGTTGCATAAAAGCAGATTTTTGCAGATTTGGGCACCGAGCACTTTTTCAACGCTCAGGCACATTTCGATTGTTGCGGCTGCATCGTGGTCAACGCGCGTGTAAGCAATGCCCAGTGATCCGAGCTTTTCATAGCATCTCATTTCTCTGTCGTTGCGCTTGTCTTCGGGCGCACCGTTAAAAAGAGTTTCATTAATATAAAAAGAATCCATTTCAGTACCCTTTCGCATTTTATTTGTTTTATTATACGCTTTTTTGCCGAAAAAAACAAGAAAACATAAAAAACTGAAAAAATAAAAAAATTTTCAAAAAGCGTGCAACAAAATCAACAAATTGTGACACTTATATAGTGAAACCGCAAAATTATGGGGAAAGTGAGCCGGACTTGTCCGATTAATCGGTTGTGTGCAGCAACCGTGTGAAGAATCGGACAAAGTTCGGCGAGGGCGAAAAATGCAGAAAAGCAAGGAAGCAAGAATAAAAATTTCAGTCACGGTATTTTCAGCGGCAGTGGTGTTTTTGTCACTTGGCTTGCCGCTTATAAGGGCGTTTACGGATGGCGCACCCTTGCTTTCAATGACAGGTTTTGTTGAAAGCGTTGTTGAAACCGCGGCAAACCCTTATACACGGACTTTCCTGAGTGCGGTTACGGTGATTTTTTAGCAATCGGGGGAGAGAGAAACGATGTCCATTTTCAGAAAAATCAAGCGCGCAGGCAGACAGATTGCTATTGAGGCAAGGGATGTTTACAACGAAATCAGAAACGAGTTCTACCGTGAAATCGAGCGTAACGAAATTGCCTGGCGTGCCGAAAAAAAGTAACACACACATACCACATATACCCGCAAAGTAGCTGCTCTGTGTCCGTTTATGGCGCAGGGCGGTTGCTTTTTGAGTGTTGCGCTTGACAAAGGCGGTCAAAAGGACTATAATTTTTAACGCTATGGGCCCGTAGCTCAGTTGGGAGAGCGTTCGGTTCGCATCCGAGAGGTCATGGGTTCGAATCCCACCGGGTCCACCAGTAAAAGTCACCTTTTGTCATCAGAGAAAAGGTGACTTTTTTACTGATATCCGTTTCTGCCGGAACGGCGGCACAGGTTTGTCACATTGTTGAAAAGTTTAGAGTTTTATGACATAATTGTAAAGAAGGAGGGCGGTATATGAAAAAACACATTTTGTTTGTTTTGGCGTTGTTGTGCATATTAAACCTTGGCGGATGCAATAACAAGCCTGAATTCAAAGATTTTGCCGCATATGAGGAAGATTTTTCTCAGGTGCGGGATTTTATTGCAACCTACAATCTGCAAAACGGTGAAAGCCCGCACATTGTTGACATAAACGGTGAATTCCTGACAGTGGACGGCAACGAAATTTCAGACAGCTCTTTGTCAACGGCTGTAAACCGCTTGCACAAAAAAGGCTTTGCCTATATCGAAGTAAATTCCGATTGTCTCATTTTCTGGGATGATGAAACGGGATATTACGGTATATTATGGTCCGAAAATCCACGGGAAGCGATAAGGCGCATTGTAAAAGAATCCCGCCCCAATATGAAACGGTGCAAGCTATCGGATGAATGGTATGAGGTCGGGGCTCTGGGAGCGATTTAACGGGGTTTAGCGGATTGTCTTAATTTAAAAAGCACCTTTTGTCTGTGATATGCACCCCAAAAGTTAGACACTTTTGGAGGTGCATATTTTTATGGCAAAGAAAGGAACAACACAACAAAAATATAGTGCAGAATTTAAAACAAGTGTTATAATGGATATGCGAGAACACCATTTGAGTTATCA